>NZ_JACHFA010000001.1:300000-461417 GCF_014201705.1 Borreliella spielmanii
ATCGTGTTTACCTAAAACATACCTAATTTGATCATTAAAATCTCTTAAAGAATCAATACTTAAAGCTAACTCTGCCTCGCTTTTAAGATCAGTAATTACTAACTTTGCTCCATGCTTTAATAAAAATCTAGCAAGAGCTACTCCTCCTCCATTAAGCCCTAACCCCATGACTAAAAAATTCAAATTTTTAATTTCGTCTAAACGCACAATAAGATTATATCAAACCTACCAACTTGTTTTAATAGATTTAATCCACCTTTCACTATAAAAATAAGGAAGTGAAATAGCAAGTTTGATTGCATCCTCAAGAGCTGGAATAAAAACAATAATTTCAAAAGGTAAATTTGTATAATTTGCTAAAACGAAGGCAATAGGAATAGTATAAACAAATGTTACAGAACCTTCCATAATAGCGCCAAAACTTGGAGATGCTCCTGCACGAAAAAATCCAAAAAGATACTGAAAAGCAAGAGCCATAAAAAAAGCAGAAACAGAAGAATACCTCAAAATAATTCCTATAAGATGCGAATATTTTAATGTATAAAAAATATAAGGAGCAAAAAATGAAAACACAAACAATACAAAAGATGTTAAAAAAGCAAGCTTAAAGCCAATTTTACCTAAATAGATTGCAACTTTCATGACTTCTTTTTTACTATTATGCATTTCATAACCCATCATAATATTCAAAGAAATACAAAAGGAATTAATTATATTAAAGATAATAAAATAAATAGAAAAAGATATGCTATAAGCAGCATATCTATGTGTATCAATTCCTATAAAAATTGACGTCAATACAAGATAACCAAAAAACCAAATAAAATCATTTAAAAGGATTGGAATAAAAAATTTAATTAACTGAACAAACAACTTAACATTAATATTTAAATCATTAAGCTTAAGGTTTAAAATTGAATTCTTGTTAAACACTGTATAAATAAGATAAATAATAAGCTCTAAGGTACGAATAACTGTTGTTGCAATAGCAGCTCCAACCACCCCCATATGAAAAACAAAAATAAAAATATAATTTAATATTAGATTTAAAAGCACTGAAAAAATAGAAATGTAAACTTGAAATTTAACAATTTCAACAACTTTAAGAGCATTAGCAACAAGTCCTTTTATGATTGCAAATACGAAAGAAAAAATAGCTATGTTTAAATAAATCGCCCCATAATAAACTGCCTGCACATCATTAGAAATCAATCTAAGTAAAAAAAAAGGATTCACTCTAGAAATCAATATGAACGGGAAAGAAAATAAAATAATAGTTAATATACTAATAAAAAATGTATTTTTAAAACTCTTAAAATCACCCTGATTGTATTGCCTTGTAGCAATTATATTGTAAGCTCCTACCATAGCAAACCCAATAGTAACAAACAATTCAAAAAATTTATTTGCAAGAGAAACTCCTGCAACAGGATAGTCGCCAAGATATGAAACCATAGCATTATCGGTAAGGGAAATAAAATTAAATAAAAAAAACTCAATAGCAGTGGGAATTGCAATTTTTAAAAGATCTTTATAAATTTTATCTTTTTTTGACGCACTTAATGAATACATAAACTTCTCCAAATAAAAAGTCAAAATTTTTGCAAAAATAAATAATAAAGCGCTAAAATAAAACAAAAGGAGTTGCTTTTAAATCAGCATTAATTTTAGACTCACTAAGACCACTAAATTTTTATTAAGATCAAATATATCACGCTACCCTATACTCAATCAAGCTCTTCATAATCAATCTCTCGTATCCAATCGTCGTGAAAAAATTCAATTATGATAAATACATTTTTAATTATCTCTTCCCCATTTACAATAAAAATCACTATTGGTAAACTTAAATTTGTATAAAACACTAATAAATAAGCAATTGGGAGCGTATAAAAAACAATTACCCCTGATTCAATAAAAAAACAAACATTTGGTATGCCACTAGCCCTAAAAACTCCAACAAGAACTTGAGCCGTAAAAGCTTTAAAAACTACAATACTTGCAAAAACATAAATAAATACACTAACAAGTTCAGGAGAATTTAAATTACTAAAAATATAAGGTGCAAAACCGGATATCCCAATAAGCAAAATAACTACAAAAATGCCTAAAAGAAATCCTAAAAAAGATAAAAAAAATCCAACCGATCTAACATGTTTCTTATCGTAAATCATTAAATGCCCAATAACAACGCCTGTTGCAAGTCCCATACCATGAAGCAATACAAAACAAATGTCAAAAAGATTTGATGCAACAGCAAATGAAGCATATTCAATGCTTCCAACACGAGCATAAAATGCATGTAAAATAGTTATACTCAAGACCCAAAAAATCTCATGGGATAAAACGGGTATAATAAGCTTTAAATTAGCTCTAACAACTATTTTTGAAGCAAAAAAATCGCTAAACTTTATCCGATAATATGAATTTTTATTTAAAAGACTATATGAAAAATAAAAAACAAACTCCACAATTCTAGCAAGCACAGTAGCATATGCAGCACCTTTTATTCCCATGCCAAAACCAAAAATAAAAATATAATTAAAAACAATATTTATTAAAACAACAATAGAAGTAACATATAAAGGTATTTTTACTTCTTTAGCGCTCTTAAACCCCATAGCCGATAAAAAAGAATATGCCATTAATATATAAGACCAAGAAATAATTTTTAAATACTCTGATCCAAAATTTAAAGAATTTTGATTGGTTGTAAATAGTTTAATAATGTTTTTTGGGAAAAAAAATGAAAATATAAAAAAAATTATTCCTATTGTAGTTCCAATTGATAACATATAAGCAAAAGATTGTTTTATTTGAAGAAATTTCTTTTTTGCAATTGCTTGAGACACGTAAGAGCTTAAAGCTGTACCAAGTCCAAACACAATAATAAAAAAAAGAAAAGTTACTCTATTTGCTAAAGAAACCCCTGTAACATGAAAAGAACCTAAATAGGAGATCATAAAATTATCAAAAAAAGTTACCATTTGAAATAAAAGCGATTCAAAAGCTGTAGGAATAGCTATAATGAATAACTCTTTTATTATTTGATCATAATTTTTAAACTTTTTGACCATATTCCCTATACATACTCCCCTTTATTTATTACTTTTAACTAAATTTAACCTAATCTAGAAAATACATATATAATTAGAATTAACTATTTATTATACTAAAATATAGTATAATAAAATAATATGAAATCACTCTATGTTTTATTGCTTCTATTTATTAACCTAGCTTTGTTAGCCAACAATATTTCAGAAAAAGACTTAAAAATATTACTAGAGATTACTAAACCAATAAACGAACAGTACAAAAATTTTATTGAAAAAAATCCTATTCAGTTCTTAAAAGAAATAAAGCCTTTGGTAGATGCAGAAAAAAACAACCTCTTAACTTTAATAAATAAAAAAATAGCAATTCCTGAAAATTATAAAGTACTTGATCTGGTAAATATTAATGATTTTAAAGATCTTCAGAATCTTGGAACAAAGACTCTTCGAGTAAGACAAATCTTAATCAAAGATTTAATTCAACTAATAAAAGATGCAAAAAGAAATGGAATTGAAATTAAAATCAAATCCGCTTACAGAACACAAGAATACCAAAAATTTTTATTTGATTACAATGTAAAAACTTACGGAAAAAAAGTCGCAGAAATGCAATCAGCAATTCCAGGACACTCTCAGCATCATATGGGAACAGCAATAGATTTTATAAATCTAGATGATAATTTACTAAACACAAAAGAAGGAAAATGGCTTTATGAAAATTCCCTAAAATATGGATTTTCCCTTTCATACCCAAAAGGATACGAAATAGAAACAGGATATAAAGCAGAGCCTTGGCACTACTTATACATAGGACCTAAGCCATGCCTTATTCAGAAAAAATATTTTAATAATTTACAATATAAGCTTCTTGAATTTTGGAATCATAACAAAACAAATCTTATTAACCTAATTGATAAGTATACAAACTAAATACTCCTTCCAGCATTTAAATAAGAACAAAAAAGATTATCTAGCAGATCAATATCAAGATTATCATAAGCAGAATTATCATCAAAAAACAAGTCGAGTTCTTCTCTAATCAAGACTATAATATCTCTATCATCAACAAAATTAGCTATTTTTAATTTTAAATATCCTGCTTGCTCAAGCCCAAATAAATTGCCAGGCCCCCTTAACCTTAAATCTTCCTCTGCTATTTTAAATCCATCTAAGTTTTCTTTTATAGTTTTCAATCGAAATTTTCCAGCACTTGTTAAAGGCTCTTTATAAAGTAAAAAGAAAAAGGACTGTAAATTACTTCTACCAACACGACCTCTAATTTGATGCAACGTAGAAAGTCCAAAACGCTCAGCATGCTCTACCACCATACAGGTTGCATTTGGACAATCAATTCCGACCTCAATAACACTAGTAGCCACCAAAATATCTACTTTTTTAGAATAAAAATTCTTCATAATTTCTTCTTTTAAATCAGCCGGCAACTTAGAATGAAGCATATCGACAACATATTCGCTAAACACTTCTTTTAATTTTAAACACATATTATTAACGTCTTTTAATTCAAATTTTTCTGAAGATGAAATTAATGGATAAACAAAATATACCTGATGACCCTTTAAGAGCTCTTTTCTTAAAAACTCATAAACTTTATCTTCATTGCCATGCTTTGCTAAATAAGTAGTAATAGGCAAACGCCCCTTAGGCAAGGTTTTAATAAAAGAAACTTCAAGATCACCAAAAAGTGTTAAAGCAAAACTTCTAGGAATAGGAGTTGCAGACATTAAAAGCATGTCTACTCCTTCTCCTTTGTTTTTAAGCTCTTCTCTTTGAAAAACTCCAAATTTATGTTGCTCATCAATAATAACATATGCTAATCTCTTAAATTCTGTGCTTTCGTAAAAAATAGCATGTGTTCCAACTATCAAACCAGAAGTTCCACTTCTAATACTTTCCAACGCTTGTTCTTTATCCCTCTTTTTTAAACTACCGGTCAAAAGAGTCACTGAAATGTTTAAAGGGGACAATATATTGGATAAATTATCATAATGTTGACGAGCCAAAAGATCAGTAGGTGCCATAAATGCTACCTGATATCCAGCTTCAATTAAAGGAAGTCCTGAAAGCAAGGCAACAAGGGTCTTTCCACTTCCAACATCACCTTGAAGCAATCTATTCATTGGTTTAGAAGAGTTAAGATCTGAGAATATCTCATCAATAGAAATTTTTTGACCTTCTGTAAGTTCAAAAGGCAAACTTGAAACAACTCTTTCAAGCAAATCTCTTGATAAATGTTTTTTTTCTCGGAAAAGAACCTTAGAAGATCTATATCTTGAAAAAAACTGCAACAAGAAAATTTCCCTGTAAATTAAAGTTTTTTTTGCCTTTTCAAGCATTTCTAATGAACTTGGAAAGTGAATCTCTTTTAAAGCCTCACTTAGCGATAACAAAGAATACTTTTCTATCAAAAATTTAGGAATGTCTGTTTGACCAAACTTAAAAAAATATTCAAGAGCTTCTCTTACATATAATGAAATCTTCTTTGATGTTAATCCTTCTGTCAAAGAATAAACCGGAAGAATTTTTTTAAACCTTTCGGGATTATCACTAAAAACTTCACTATCAAAATTAGAACAACTCCATAAACCGCTATAATCGTTATAAGTAAATTTAGAATAAATATAAAATTTTTTATCTATTTTAAAAACATTCTCTAAAAAAGCCCTATTGAAAAGTAAAATTTCAAAAGGCTCATCATTTACACTTCTAGCCGTTAACTTTAAATTCTTTTTAGAACTATCCCCAAATTTTTTATGCCCAACAACAGTGAACACCGTCATCATATCACAACTTTTCATCTTAGAAAAATCTGGAAAAGTTTGTATATTTTGACGATCCTCATATTTTACAGGAAAAAACTCAATAAGATCTTTAACATTTAAAATTTGCAGATTTTTTAACCTTTCAACCCCCTTCTCACCAAAACCACCTATACCTTTAAGCTCATATTCAAACTCATGTAAAAACATTTTAATCTCCTAAAAAGGCAAATATGTTCCTAAGACTCTAATAGCAAATACAACTTGCTCAATAATAATTATAAATGCTATCATTAAAGCACTCCCAACAATCAAACGTGAGGTATAAGACATATGTTTGTCAGTAATTACACCACTTATCCTAGTAGATAAAGGAAGTAAAAATGAATCAACTGTTTTAAAAAAGTCTGAACCTTGGAACAAATTTAAAAGCAATAACAATAATCTCAATAATAAAAAGAAAACTATAGCAATAAAAATACTTCTAAATATCCCCCAAACTTCAACAATAAATAAAATAATAAATGTAGAAAGTTTATAATTTCCGTAAGCCAACATTCTTTCAAAAATAGTTAGAGTTATTAAAGCTGCAATTGGAGAAAAATCAAACATGCCAAATGTAAAAAAAGGAACTCTTCTAAAAAAAGATAAAAATGGTTCTGTAACAGTATGTATAAATTTAAAAAACACATTAGTATTCATTCCTGAAGACACAAGCCAACTAAGAATGATCCTAATTAAAATTAGAATCCTATAAATCTGTAAAAATACCATTAAAGTTTCTATTAAAACAATTAACACAGCACCTCCTAATCAACCCAAACATCTTCAACTATTGCACACCTTCTCAATTTATCAAGCTTATCTTCATCTGGCCCAAAGTTTAAAATTGAATTCATTTTTAATTTTAAATCTTTGCCATTTTCCCTTAAATAAAAATAAACATTTGAAAATCCAGAATTGTCCTCAAAATCACTTATACTTTCCTTTAAAGAATTAAGCAATTGTAAATCATTTAATTTATTATTTAAAAATTTAATATGAATATTATTTACTTTATCTTCTGAGAGTCTCTCAATATTTACAACTTTTTCAACTACAATCGAAAATTTGTCTCTATTAAACGTAAGCCTACCTATAACCCCAACAACATTACCTTCAATTAAAAAATTCTTATATCTTTCATAGCTTTCTGTAAAAACTACAATATCTATTGAGCCTTTAAAATCTTCAATAACGCCAAAAGCCATTTTTGAATTATTCCTTTTGGTTTGAATAATTTTTACTGAATTTAAAATACCAGAAAATTGAACAGTGCTATCTTTCTTAGCAGCAAGATCTTTTAAAACATTTAAACTGGAAAAATTATTAATTGCCTTTTTATAAGGATCAAGAGGATGGCCTGATACATAAAATCCTAAAAGCTCTTTTTCAAATCCTAAAAGCTCAGAATAAGAATATTCTTCAAAAACTTGATAATTAAAACTTTGCTGAATTGACTCTTGACTTCCAAGAACATCAAACAAACTATTTTGACCAAGCTTTTTATTATTTTTATCTTCTGAAACAACTTCAATCAAGCGATCAAGATTTTCAAATAACGTTTTTCTATTCTTATCCAAACTATCAAAAAGTCCTGATTTTATTGCAGATTCTAAAAATTTTTTATTAATTACTTTATCATCTACACGTCTGACAAAATCCTCAAAAGAACTATATTTACCGTTTTTCTCTCTCTCATCAATTATTAAGTCAACAACAATTCCTCCAAGATTTTTAATCCCATTAAGCCCATAAGAAATTCCAGAGTCAGTTACACGAAATTCTCTAAATGATCGATTTATATCGGGTTTGAGCACATTTATACCTATAGCTTTTGACTCTTCAATGTAATAAGAAAGCTTATCGTTATTATTAATTTCATTTGTCAAATTGGCAGCCATAAAATACTCAGGGTAATTAGCCTTAAGATAAGCGGTTTGATACGCTATTAAAGAATACGCTGCCGCATGCGATTTATTAAATCCATACCCAGAAAAAGGCTTTAAAAGTTCAAAAATTTCACTAGCAATTTCTTTGTCATACCCTTTCTCAACAGCGCCTCTTAAAAAGTCAACCTTCATTTCATTCATCTCGTCTTCTTTCTTTTTACCCATAGCACGTCTTAAAATATCGGCCTTGCCAAGAGAAAAACCTCCAATTATTTTTGCAACTTCCATTACTTGTTCTTGATAAACAATAACTCCATAAGTTGGCCTTAAAACTTCCTTTAAATCTGGATGGGGATATTTAATTCTCTTAACACCTTTTTTAGCAGCAATAAATTGAGGAATAAATTGCATAGGGCCTGGCCTATAAAGAGCATTTAAGGCTATCAAATCTTCAATATTATCGGGTTTTGTATCTTTTAGAATTTGCTGCATCCCTTCAGATTCAAACTGAAAAACGGATGCACTTTTCCCTTCTCCTAGCATCTTAAAAGTCTTAACATCATTATCTGGAATATTTTTTATTCTAAAATCTGGATTTACACTTCTAATAAGATTTTCTGCATTTTTTATTAAAGTTAATGTTTTCAAGCCGAGAAAATCCATTTTAACAAGTCCACATTCTTCAAGTAAATCCATTGTATATTGAGTAGAAACAGAGCCTTGCTTATAATCCTTATATAAAGGCACATAATCGGTCAAAGGGGTTTTAGAAATTACAATTCCTGCAGCATGAGTTGAAGCATGTCTATTCATTCCCTCAAGAACCAATGCAGCATCCATTAATTCTTTATAAATAGGCTTGCTAGTAAAATACTCTTTCAAAGAATTGTCATTTAAAACTTCTTTTAAAGAAACTTTAGGACCTTCGGGAATAAACTTAGTAAGTTCATTCGACTCAGCAAATGGAATGTCTAAAACTCTAGCTACGTCTTTAACTACAGCCTTAGGCTTTAGAGTCCCAAAAGTAATTATTTGAGCGACCTTATCTTCTCCATATCTATTAGTAACATATTTTATAATCTCATCTCTGCCTTCAAAGCAAAAATCAATATCAAAATCGGGCATAGAAATACGCTCAGGATTTAAAAATCTCTCAAAAAGTAAATTATATTTTAAAGGATCAATATCGGTAATCCTAAGAGCATAAGCTACAATTGAACCTGCACCAGAACCACGCCCAGCGCCAACAGGAATATCATGATCATGAGCAAATTTAATAAAATCCCAAACAATTAAAAAATAGCCTTCAAAACCCATCCTAATTATCACACCTAATTCATAAAAAGCTCTATCTTTTATTTTGCTTGTCAAAGTTTTATATCTAAATTTCAACCCCTCAAGAGTAAGATATTCTAAATATTCACCAAGGGTATCAAATTCAATAGGAATTTGATAATCAGGCAAAATAGGACCTGGAAAGGTTATTTTAAATTCATCACACTTTTCTGCAATCCTTACAGTATTTTCTAAAGCTTCAGGCAAATCATTAAAAAGTTCACACATTTCCTCTTGGGATTTAATATAAAATTCATTGGTTTCCATTTTCAATCTATTCTCATCGCTTTTCTTAGCACCAGTTCCAATACAGACAATGATGTCTTGAGCAACTGCATCTTCTCTATTAACATAATGAGAATCATTAGCTACTGTTAAAGGAACTCCAAGCTCTCTAGAATACTCAACCAACCTTTCATTCACAATGTCTTGATCTTTAATGCCATGCCTTTGAAGCTCAAGATAAAAATCATCGCCAAAAACTTTTTTAAACCAAAGAATTTCATTCTTAGCATCTTCAAATCTATTGGCCAAAATAAGCCTTGGAATAAGTCCCCCAATGCAAGCTGAAGTACAAATTAAACCTTCTGAATATTTTTCAAGATCCTCTTTATCTATCCTTGGACGATAATAAAACCCTTCAAGATAAGAAATACTTGTTAACTTTAATAAGTTTTTATAACCTAGCTCATTCTTGGCAAGCAAAATTAAATGGTAAGACATTTTTCCAAGATCATCATGTTTTTTTAAAAACTTAGAAGTTTTTGCCATATAAGCTTCAATGCCAATTATTGGCTTAATGCCTGCTTTTTTAGCTTCTTTATAAAATTTAATAGCTCCAAAAAGATTCCCATGATCCGTTAATGCAATATGAGACATATTGCATTTTTTTGCTTTTGATACAATATCTGATATTTTTGCAGCCCCATCTAAAAGAGAATAATCAGAATGAACATGTAGATGAATAAACTTAGACCTAAAACTCATACCTAAAATTATTTTATCAAAATAAAACTTGATTTTTAACAAACCTTAGTCAAATAAATAAAAATTTAAAAGCCATAATAATTTTAAATCTAAATTATCACAACAACTTTTATCAAAATGATTAAGAAAAAATACTAATTCCTTGATTATCCAATTCAATCACCACTTTCTTAATGTGCTCAAGTTTTCTGACAATTTCTTCGGACAAACTCTCTGATTGAGCCAAAAAATCTTTAGCTTGTCTTAAGCCGCTGTCACCGCGATTTTCTACCCTAAATATAATCAAAATTTCAGCTGCAAACTTATTAATATTTAAATAAGGAATATATACTTCTTCCCACAATTGCTTAACAGTATCATTCTTAGGAGACAATCCTTTATAAAACAATCCAAACCCATGCTTGGAAGCATCCGTTTGAATGAATATTGACTTTTGTCCCTCAACAATTAATCTTAAACTATTAATCCAAGAAAATTGTTCTGAGATAATAAATTCTAACTCTTTTAAAAATTCATCATTAGAAAGCATAAAAGTATCAGAACCAATCAAAGAATCACAATTCTTTGAATAATAAGTCATATTAGCATCTATGCTATCAAGATTTTCAACTAAAGAAGAAAATTCCTCTTGACTTTTTGTAAAGCGCTTAAATATGCTATCAAGATAATTAAGCTGTTCAAGAATCTCAGCAAAGAACTTATCAATATCAATCTGCAAATCCATAAGGTTATGAGAAATTAAATCTTTAGAAACCTCCTCAATTTCCTTTACAGAAATCATATTCATAACACCTTTTGCCTGATCAGAAAGTCGCTTAATCTCATCTGCAACAACAGAAAATCCTTTACCATACTCTTTAGCCCTTGCAGCCTCAAGCTTTGCATTAAGAGAAATCATATTGGTAGCGCCTAAAAAACTACTTATTGTTTCTAAGCTTCCCTGAATTCCAACAATAACAGAAGATATTTGGCTTAGCTTTTCCTTACTATTTTTACTAATATCACTAAAAATAACGCTTATCTGATCACGAGCATTATTTGTAATCTTAATAAGAATAGAAAATATATTGTCAAAATCATCTATTCCAGAAAACAAAATTCTTTGTAATGACTCAAATCCTACCTTTAAAGCGGCAATGGAAGCTTTGGTATGATAAAATCCCTTTAACATTTCCTTAACAGGAACTTTATATTCATACGTACTCAAATCCTTTTTGTCATCGCTGACAGCATTTAAAAGGCTTGAATCAAAAACTTTTTTTTTCTTTTTTTTAAAAATCGAAAATTTTTTCATAAAGGGATTCTACCATAAAAAAATTTTTTTGAATAGATGCTTAAGCATTTAATTTGACACATTATTCCAACTTTAATATCAAATCAAATACATTGACAAATAAAAAAATATTTCTATATTTAAATAGTAAAATTGATACTTTGATATAAACTTAGGCTTTCACCTTAAACCATAAAACCATTTAAAGATACAAATCATTCTCCTTATTCAATTAAATTTACAACTAATATTAAATTTTATTTACTTCTTTTTATCCAAGAGTAACGCCCGCTAGCTTCATTATACTCAAAAAGAGCATCTCTGTAAGAAAAAAAACACAAGAAAATATTTATAAATTCTTCTAATTTAGCCTTAACTTTTGGCAAGTTAAAATCGTTGTCAAAATTAAAAATATCATCTGATTCTGCTGTAAATAATTTATCATCTTGCTTAAGAATAACTTTTTTGGGTTGCCAAAAAAGAACATTGGTTTTTTTGTCTTGAAGAAAGAATCTATTAAATTCATAATCAAGATCAACTTGATCCGTTTTTGCTTCAACAATCCCAATAATAACACATCTTTCATGATCAATTCTTTTAATCAAAACAGCATCCGTAAGCACAACTCTCTCACCAACTTCAAGAGCAAACTGTTCTTCTATCTCATATTGCTTATTAAAAGGAAGATTTGCAATTTTCCTAAAAAGATTGAGAAGTATGTACTTAGTACTCATCTCTTTATTGCTTATCCTAAGACAAGGAATCTTCATTCTATACTTAAGCTCATCAAAAAAATATTTAACTAGTCTTTTCATTAAAATTGTTTTTCTAATGTCTTCTTCTTTCATTCAATCCTCCTAATAAAAATTGCCAAAAACTAAAACTATTATAAAAATACAATAAAATCCGAATAGTACTAAATAAATCAAAATACTTTAGTATATACTAATTATAATTAACTCATTGCCTAAAATGAAGGGGAAAATTATGTTAATTAAATTTATGTTTTCAAATATTAATCTAATATTAATAGTCAGCATGACTTTATTTAAAATATTACTAGAAATAATATATCGCAAAATATTATTAAAAAAAATAATTGACAATAACAACACGTTAAATACTAAAAACAAACAATACAAAATAATTATTATCGTCGTTTTAGCTTTCAATCATTTATTACAAAGTTTTTTAATCAACGCTCTTATTAATTTATTTAACAATTTAATAACCCTAACTAATAACTCTCTTGGAAACTTAACAAGCTTAAATTACAATATATTATCTGCAATACTAATATCTAGTATAACTTGGCTTGCATTTAGCTTACCTAAAGTAATAAACGATATAATCTATGAAAAAAGACCGTTTAATTCGACAATAGCTAATGCTTTTTTTGATCTTTTAATAATAATATTGCTAACCACATTTTCTAAATTATTTTTAAGCTATAAAATATTGCAATTTGAAAGCACTACAAACATTAATTTTGAAAACCTGCCTACTCACTAAACAAATAAGGCCTTAAATACAAGCTTTAATTAGCCCTAAAAAAAGCTTGGCTGGATTTTCTATTCTTGTAATAAGTTCTGGATGAAATTGACAAGCCACAAAAAATTTATTTTTAGGAATTTCTATTAATTTCGCTATTTTAAAATCACTTGAAAATCCAGATACTATAAGCCCATTTTTTTCAAATAAATTTAAATAATCATTATTAACTTCATACCTATGTCTAAATCTTTCGATTATCCTGTCTTGACCATAAAGCCTAAAGGCTATTGTATTCTTTTTAAGAATCACAGGATATCCCCCAAGTCTCATTGTAGCACCTTTATCCTTAATTTCCTTTTGTTCGGGAAGCAAATGAATAACAGGATTTTTTAAAGGTTTGTCTTTTACTAGATTTTCCTCCGTATCAGCATCAAGTATACCACAAACATTACGAGCAAATTCTATTACAGCAAGCTGCAAACCAAGACAAATTCCAAGAAAGGGAATATTATTCTCACGAGCATATTTAATAGCAGTAATTTTGCCTTCATATCCTTTACCTCCAAAACCACCAGGAACAATAATACCGTCAAACTCTTTCAAACGACTCTTATTTAAATCATTAGAATCAATTATGGTGCTTTTAATAAGTAGGTCCAAATTAGCTGCAACATGAACCAAAGACTCTCTAATCGATGCATAAGAATCATCAAGTTCAGCATATTTACCGCAAATAGCAATATTAATAATTTTTTTAGGCATAAAAAAATTAGATTTTATAACTCCTACAAGCCTTGAAAGCTCTTCTATTTTTGGATCAACCTTAATATTTAACTTAGAACTTAAAATCTCATGCACACCTTGTTTGTAAAAAGATATAGGAATTTCATAAATAGTAGAAACATCAACATTATCAATAATAGAAGTACTCTCAACATTACAAAACATTGCCACTTTTTTTTTGATTTGATCTGTCAATACTTGAGAGCTTCTTGCAATAATTAAATCGGGGAAAATGCCTGCTTTATTTAAAGTTTTAACACTCTGTTGAGTAGGTTTGGATTTTTGCTCATTAATTCCTGCTGGACTTGGCACATAAGTTAAATGAATAAAAGCGATATTGCCACTCCCAATCTCATGTCTTATTTGCCTTACTGTTTCAATAAATAAAATATTTTCCATATCACCCACAGTTCCACCAATTTCAATTATCAACATTTCGCTATTCTCAGAACTTGCAATCTGAAAAATTGTAGACTTAATCTCATCAGTAACATGAGGAATAAGTTGAACTGTTCTTCCTAAATATTTACCCTTTCGCTCATTTTCAAGTATCTTTTTGTATATTTTGCCCATTGTAATGTTCCAATTAGACTTAGCATTAAGATTTAAAAACCTCTCATAATGACCAAAGTCCATGTCAACCTCTCCCCCATCATCAAGCACAAAAACTTCCCCATGCTCAACAGGATTAATAGTCCCAGGGTCAGTATTTAAATATCCATCACATTTAATAGGAGTAACCCTAAAATCATATCTAAACAACCTTGCAATACTTGCCGATGTAACTCCTTTACCAATCCCAGAGATCACACCCCCTGTTATTACTAAAATTTTCAAGTTTTTTTTCATCTATACCCCAAATTAAACCTTTAAATTTCAAACCAATTAAGCTTACACTTAAGGAAGAATGCACAAATAACATATAAAACATACTTAATTGCATTAAAACAAACAAAAATTAAACTAAAATAAAAATTATTAATGCTTAGCTAAAAAGCTATTTCTAAGCCCTTGCTCTAAATTTTTTAAACTATTTTAATCATACTTAACAAAGCAATATAATGAACCTTTGGTTAAATAATAATAATTAAACATTGCCAAAAAAACTATAAATCCTACAATAGCAAACAAATTGCTTTTTTTTCTAATACTTCCAAACTCTACTATCTTAAAATATGAAGCTAAATATAAAAAAAATACCGAACTATAAACTATTTTAAAAAAAAGATCACCTAAAAATCTATCTAAAGAAAAAATTAAATCTGAAGAACATGGTGAATATTTAAAAACCGAATGCACAAAAGACGTTAAGAAAAACAATAAAACAATAGTCCCTAAAAAGAATATCAAAACCTTAACAAAAGGATGTGTTTTAAAAGCTATTCTAAAAAACATGAAGATTGAAAAAATAGATAAAAAATTAAAATAGCTAAAAAAGAAAAAATCAGAAAGATATCTTAATTCTAAGAATACAGCACTCTTACCTTTTAAAAAAAATGCACTATCTAAAAATAATAAAATATTAAACCCTAAATAATAAAAAAATATTAAAATCAACGGTAACGCAACTAAATATTTAACTAAATTGAAAAAATAATGCTCAAAAGTTGAAACAGGTAAAGATAAATAAAGAATATTTCTAAATGGATCGTGAATTACTTTATAATAATCACACATAGCAAACATCGATACAATTAAGGTTAAAATCAAAATTTTAGGAACAAAGAATTTTAAAAAATCAATTGGTGTAACATTAAAATAAAATCTAACAAGAAAATAAGATATAAATATAATTCCTAAAATTTTAACTATTAATAAACCATAAAATTTTTTATTATAAAAAAAATCAAAATAAAATAAATTTAAAAATCTTTTTAAGCTAAACATTTTTTATTGCCTCTCCTTTTTTATTTTCAGTAACATATAAAAAGAAAAATTCAATATCAACAGCTTCAGTTCCATTGCTACTCTCAAAATAAAGCGCTTTAAACCCATCTTTATTTTTTTCATAATACAATTCATTCCCATTAAGTTCGCTAATAATTTTAATCTTATAATTTTTATTAATATAAGATATTGAATTGGAAAAAAGAATTGACTTTTCTCCAACAATAATTAAATAATCTACAACTCCTGTCAAATCCCTTACATTGTGACCTGTAATAAAAATGATCCTATTATTTAAATTAGAAAGCACGTTTCTAAAAACATTCTTTGAAGTAATATCAAGACTATTTGTTGGCTCATCAAACAATAAACAAGAAACATTTGTAGCTAGAGAAAATGCAATAATACTTTTTTTCTTTTGCCCAAAAGAAGCTGAAGACAGATTAAGAGAGATATCAAGATTAAAATCTAATAAATATTTTTCAAAATCTGCATTATTAAAATTTGGATAAAATCTAGATAGGGCTTTACTGTACTCGGCCAAAGACAGTCTAGGAAGTGAAAATTCTTCCGGAATAAAAAATAAATTCACTAAATTCAAAGGATCTCTTGGAAAAACTGCTAAAGAGTTAAACAAAATCTTTCCTTTTAATGGCTCTAAAAGTCCGCTTACAAGTTTAAGTAAAGTTGTTTTTCCAACTCCATTTTTACCAAGAAGTAAATAGACTTGGGGAGTATTAATGTTTAAATTTAAATCTGAGTAAACTTCTTTTCCCCTATAGGAAAATTTTACATTAATAGCTTCAATAGTCATAAATACTCCTTAAAATCAAAGGTTAAAATAGGAAAAAAATTAATTACCCCAAAAATATAAATTCAATTTTTTATGAATAAATTATAAATAAATATAGAAAAATTCACATAAAGTCTTGAGCTAAAATTCCAAATTTTTAGCATAATCCTAGGCAAAATTTGAATTTCGTTAAATCCAAAATTTTTTACATATTCATAACAATCTTGAAATTCAGATAATCTTTTAATCTCATCAAGAACAGAAATAAGCTTTTCTTTATAAGCCTTGTAAACCAGCTTATCGGGAATATTCCAACTAATAATATAAATTTGCTTAAAAGAAATAAAATAATAAAATTGCAAAAAAAATCTTTTATATAAATGTTGATATTCGTTAAAAACACCTTCTCTTTTTAATAAAGTTTCTATTATATTAAGGGACAATTTAGCTTTATGCAAAACACTAATAGAAGAACTCATGCTTCCCATTCTTTGGAAATTGGTATAAAAATAATTATTTACAAAAGAAACCTTAGAAGCTTTTAAAAAAATTTGCATAACAAAAACTATATCTTCAAATACTACATTTTGCTGACGAATATTATTCTTTAAGATTAATTCTCGTCTAATCAACTTATCCCATAATGTTCCGACAACAAAATTTTTCCTTCCAAAAGTCGCATAAACAGTAAAAAGCAAATTTTTAAACGCCTCTTTACCTGTTAATGGATAATTAGGAAAAGGAAGTAGGGATTTTCTTTTTACATTTATTGCAAGAAAATAAACATAAAATTGAGAACAAACAATATCGGAATTATCTGCCTTTGCCCTATTATATAAAACTTCAAGCATAGTACTCTCTACAGAATCATCACCATCCCAATAAATAACATACTCTCCTTGAGCTTCAGAAAGTCCCTTGTCTCTAGAAGCAGAAAGACCCATATTTTTTTGACTAAAAATCTTAACAAAACTGTATTTATTAGCATATTTTTCTGCTATCTCTAAACTATTATCATAAGAACCATCGTTAATTAATATAATTTCTTTATCTTTTAATGTCTGATTAACAGCGTCCTTTATCATTGAATCAAGAGTTTCAGCCGAATTAAAAAAACAAATAATAACAGAAACTTTATACTTATGCACAATATCCTCCAAAATAAAAACTGCTAAGTAAAATCAAAGCTAAAACACTTAACAACAAATTCTTTTAATTTTTTGCATAACAATTAAATTGTAATATATAATTAACAAGTTTGTATTGTTTTAAACTCATTTTTAATGAAAAGTTTAGCAGAAATTGATATATTATTAAAAGTAAAAAATTTAAAAAACATTAACCTAAATAAGGAGCTTGAATGCTTGAAATAGTAAGTCTTGGGGGAGGAATAATAAATTCAAATCAAATCAACATAGAATTCATTAAAAACTTTAAAAACTTTGTTTTTAAATGGTTGCTAGAAAATGAAAAAAGAAAAATCATTTTAATAGTTGGTGGAGGAAAAGTTGCAAGAGAATACCAAGACGCCTACAAAAAAATAAATCCTAATTTTAAAGTTCGCGAGCTTGATGAGATTGGAATAATGTCAACAAAGTTAAACGCAGAATTTCTGTGTAAAGTAATGAATCCACTTTGTAAAGACAAAATTATCACTAATCCCTTAAAAAATTTTTCTTTTAAAGGGAAAATACTAATCGCTTCGGGTTGGAAATCGGGGTTTTCAACAGATTACATTGCCGTAAAACTTGCAGAAAAATTTAATAAAAAAGATATCATAAATATAACAAATGTAAATCAAGTTTATGATAAAGATCCAAAAAAATTTAAAAATGCAACGGCTTTTAAAAAATTAAATTGGAAACAATTACAAAACATTGTAGGTCAAAAATGGAATCCCGGATTAAATTTGCCTTTTGACCCAATAGCAACAAAACTTTCTTCAAAACTTGGGCTTACCCTTTACATAGTAAATGGAAATAATATTGAAAACTTAGAAAAAGTTTTCAATAAAAATAATGATTTTTTTGGCACTGTTATAGTAAAATAAAAGTTAATGCCGGTATGGCGGAATTGGTAGACGCGTCAGACTCAAAATCTGATGGGGGCAACTTCGTGTCGGTTCGACTCCGACTACCGGTATTCTAGTTGCTTTTTTAAAAACTTCAAAATTAACAAGCATTACCATACAATGACTGGTCTTTTGGATAAAATTTAGTTTCATAAATTATTTATACTAATAAAACTTGACACTTTTTTCGGTTAATAAAATTTAACATTCTTAAAATAAAATATCTCCTCAATATGCCATCTTTATTCTGAAAGAATATATTGAAAATCATTTAAATTTATAATAAAACTTTAAAAATTAATTAAAAAATCAAAACCTAAAATATCTTCGAGATTGTTTTCATTAAAGCTTCAGGATTAAAAGGCTTAACAAGCCACCCAGTAGCACCAGCTTTACGACCCTCATCAACTTTAGATTGCTCAGATTCAGTGGTAAGAACAAGTATGGGAACAAAACTACCAAATTCTCTTATTTGCTTAATAACACCAATACCATCTAAATTAGGCATGTTAATATCCGTAATAACAAGATCAAAATCTTTATCTCCTTGCCCAACTGCTTCTTTAAACTTTAAAACCCCTTCTAGACCATCCTTTGCTTCTGAGACTCCAAAACCGTTTTGTTCTAAAATATAAGCAACGCTTTGCCTTATTGCCCTATTGTCATCAATAACCAAAATTCTTTTTTTCATCTAATTTTCTCCTAAAACCCTCCCAAAAGTATATAAAAATTAAAACAAAATTACACTACCCTCATCAAATGAATGAACATCCTTAGCTTCCTCTATTAAAGACAATAAGTGCTTTTTATGAATAAATAAAGTAAATCGATTAGCAATTCTATTAACAAATTCTTTATCTTCAACTTCAACAGATTGAATTCCAGCTTTAGATAAAGCTAAATTAAGATTAAAATTTATTTTGCTTTCCATATTGCTTAAAAAATTGTCTATATCCAAAAGAGAATTTTTCAAATTTCTAACATTGTAGACTTCTAATTTCATTTCTTCAAATACTTCCATAAACTCAATTGAAAAAACTTCATAAGACAAAATATTATCAATAGCTACGTTCTTAATATCGAAAATATCATTTTTAATTTCCAGAAATAATTTTTTAAATTTATTAAAATAATTCTTTTCAAGATAAAATCTATTATCATAATCCTTAACAACTTTTTCAAGAAAAAAGATTATTTGATCCAAAAATTCTATTCCCTTGGTAATATTAGAATCAATTTCTTTGATAATTTTCGACATTTCTGAAATATTCCCCTCCATAGCTTTAAGTTCCGATCTTTTGACAACTTCTATCTTTGACGCTATATTAATATTTTGAAACCTAGTAGAAATAGCTGAAATATTTGAAAACATTAGCTCTAATGATTTTATAAGCTTAACCTGTTCATAATATAAATTCAAAAAATTGGAATTATTTTTCTCAACATCATCAATTCTTCTAAGAAGATCAGATAAAATACTAGAAAATTGTTCTAGTATTTTGGGGATATCTATGTATAAGGAATTATCAGACCTTAAATCGTTAATAGTTTGAATAGAACTAAGAGAAGCATCAATAAATTTCTCAAAAACAGTATAATTTTTTTCAAGCTTTTCAAGAAGATCTTTTACTATAACTTTTGATGTATCAGTAAAAACTGATAAAATTTTTAATTTTTGAATCTCACTTATGTCTTTAAATTTAAAAACATCAATATTAGAATACATAATATTTAAATGTTGCAAAGATTGAGTTAGCCTATCTTGGAACTGAAGATAAGAAATAGAATTTACAAGTTTGAATTTAAACTCTAATAAAACCTTTAAAATATCGTCATAAAGAGCAATAACGCTTCCTATTCCATCTGAAAAATCATCTATTTTCTTCATTAAATTATCTCTAAACTCTTCAAGAATTTTATTTTCAGCCGTATTGCTTTCGTATACTTGATTTTTAGCCCTATCTAGACCAATTTTAACTTCGCGCCCCTTACTAGTAAGTTGATCTGCCTGCTTAATCATAGATTGAGTTAAAACCTTAATCTCACTAGTAATATAAGAAAAAGCTCCCCCAGCCTTACCAGCTCTCATAGCAACTGTTAACGTATTAATAGACATTATTTCCATATCAAGAGAGCTTTTTTTCATTTTTTCAATCACATCTTCAAGTATTTCTATATCTTTAACCTTACTCCGTATTATACTAAATTGAGATTCAAGAGACGTTGTTGAAGAATTAAAGTATGCAACAAAATCATCTAATGCTCCTATAATCTTAGCTATAAAATTATTCAAAGAAGTATCATTCTCAAGATCAAGATTAGAAATCAAATCAATACTAAAAGCTAAATCTTTAGAATCTTTAGAAACTTTTTCTATTAATTTAGGAATTGATTTGCTTAAATTTGAATAAATATGCCTTGCGCTCTCATCAAAAGCTTCAAGTTTATAAAATAAGGTAGCCAAATATTCATTGGCAAAAAAATCATTATTGTCATTATCCATTACTAAGATCTCCTTAGAACATGATCGGCTATTTTACTTAAAGGAAGGATTTTGTCTACAGCTCCTATTTTTATAGCTTCCATTGGCATACCAAAAACAACAGATGTTTCTTGATCTTGGGCAATAGTATAAGCACCATTTTTTTTCATTTCAAGCATACAAACAGCACCATCATCTCCCATACCTGTAAGGATAACACCAATAGCATTAGAACCTGCATACATTGCAGCAGACCTAAAAAGTACATTTACAGAAGGCTTATGCCTACTAACAAGAGGTCCATCTAATAAATTTACAAAATAATTTCCACTAACATATTTTACAATCAAATGATAACTTCCATTAGCAATTATTACAAGACCTGGACGCAGAATGTCTCCATCTTCAGCTTCTTTAATATCAATATTAAATTCATTATTTAAGTTTTTCGCAAAAGATTTTGTAAATCCTCCAGGCATATGTTGAACAATAATAATTGGGGGCGAATCTTTTTTAAAAGAGCTTAAAAAAATTCTTAACGCCTCTGTGCCTCCTGTTGAAGAGCCCACAACGATAATCTTGCCAGTTTTGTGCTTATTGAGAAGACCTTGATATTTAATAATAACATCTGGATCATTTTTGGGGGCAAAATTAATAACATCAGAAACTCTATAGCTTTTCCTTATACTTGAATCATCTAAATCATTTTTCCTCAACTCTACTTTAGAATGACTAGAAAAATCAGGCGCGGGAATTCTTTTAGCCTCATATGAAAATATTAATTTATTTTTACCTAAATTTTTCAACTCCAGCTTTATTAAAGCTAAATACTTGCTGCGAAATAAATCAACTGTAAGCTTAAAATTAAGCTTATTTATTATCAACTTAACCTTTTCTTTACTTTGCTCAAGACATCCAAAATTTGGAAACATTTCATTTTGCGCAATAAATACAATTGGAAGAGATATATTATTAAGAACATTGTTTAAAGAATTTCCAAAATTAGATCTTGCCGTACTCTCATCAATAATAACTAAGTCTGGAAACTTTTGTAAAAACACATTAATAAGATTCAAAGAATTAAAACCAGCATTTAATATTTCAACATCATTATCTTTAGAAAAAGCCCTAATAAAAACCTGTTTTATAAGACCTTGAATATCAATTACTAATATCTTCATTATTATATTTTAATATTTTTACCTTTAAAACCAAAAAATCTGTATTTTAGATTTTTTTATCTTATCTTATAAGCTTAGTTATTGCATCTATATCAACAACTAAAGCCAAACTTCCATCACCAAGTATAGTGGCCCCAGAAACACCTTCCACTCGAGAATAAATTTTACCTAAAGCTTTTATAACGGTTTGATGTTGTCCTAAAACTTCGTCAACCACAATGCCCATCTTCCCACTATTTGTGTTCACAACAACAACTTGCTCATTAAAACTCTTCTCGTCAGAAACCTGAAAAAACTCTCTAAGCCGAATAAAACTAATCATACTACCCCTGTAATTCATTACATTACTTTTAGTTTCAACCCCATCTATTTGAGAAATTAAATTATTAGATTCTAAACAAGACTCAACATTAGAAAGAGGAACAATAAAGTGTTCATTCTTTACTCTAACAAGCCAACCCTCAATAATAGCCAAGGTCAATGGAAAAATTAATTTAATTCTAGTATATTTACCAAGCTCACTTTCAAGAACAACATTTCCTCTCAAGGATTCAACCTGTTTCTTAACAACATCCATCCCAACTCCACGACCTGATATGTCAGTAATAGAACTTGCAGTTGAAAATCCAGGCTCAAAAATCAAATTATAAACATCAATATTTGATAAAGTTTTGGCAGATGAGTCAGAAACTATATTACGCTCTATGGCCTTTTTAAGTATTTTATCCTTATCAAGACCTCTTCCATCATCTTCAATAGCAACAATAACAGAATCCCCAGATTGAAACGCTGAAAGCTTAATAATGCCTTTAGGATCCTTTCCTAATCTTTCTCTCTCTTCAGACGATTCAATTCCATGATCTATTGAATTGCGAATCAAATGAACTAAAGGTTCATTAAGTTTTTCAATAATACTTTTATCAAGAACAGTATCACCCCCATAAGCATGATAAAGAATTGACTTACCAAGATTAGCAGATAAATCTTTTACTATTCTTTGAAATTTTACAAATAAAATCTCAATAGGAACTGTTCTAAGCCCTGTTGTATAATCTCTTAACTCATTAATCAATAAAGAAAATTCTGCTGATATTGAATTTAAAACATTGCTACTTCTATTTTCAGCTTCTTTTGAAAGTTTTGATTGTATTGTAACAAGTTCTCCAACAAGATTTACTAAATGGTCAAGCTTTTTAGAATCTACCTTAATACTAGCAATATTAACCTTACTTCTAACAGTATCATCTTGAACATTAAATTTATTTTTATCTCCATTAGAAAAGGATTTTTCAACAAAATCAGATTTTCTCAATGAAGAATTAGCAAGATCTTTAGCATTTCTATCTAAACCCAACAAATTGAAATTTTTAAGCCCTACATTATCGCCTTTATCCGCTTCAAAACATTTATCTAATTCTTGAATATCAATTTTTGATTGAGAATCTAAAAATACAAATATATCTTCAATACTCTCTCTACTCTCTTCTGTGTTTAGTATTATCTCCCAATCAACATAAACATTATCAGGAGAAATAAGCTCTAAATCAGGAATATTATCTACTTTAGCTCTAACATAGCCATTGCCCAAATTAATCAACTTGCTCAATAAATTTATAGGCTTATGCCCATGAAACAAAATACCCTTAGCAGGAGAAAAAAGAATTTTATAACTCTTAAATTCAGATCGCAAAGCCTCATCATCAAATTTATTGTCTGGATCTACTCTAGCAACCTCTTCTAAAACAGAACTGTTGCCAGACTTTGAAAAATCATTTTTTAAAGCTTCTTGAAAATCACCCTTAACATCAGAAGTCTCAAGAACCTTTTTAATTTCATTTAACAAAACCTGTTTACGCTTGTTAAAGTCAATCTCAGAAATTGCTTCATCACCTTCAATAAGCTCCCTAATAAAATCAACTGACATTAAAGTAGCATCAATAGCAGCTTGATTAAAAATCACTCTACCATCTTTTACAACATCAAGAACTGTTTCTATTTCATGGACAAGCGATGCTGTAAAATTAAATCCAAACATACCGGAACTTCCCTTTATAGTATGTAAATTTCTAAAAATAGAATTAATAATGTCTTGATCTGAGCTTACCTCAAGATTAAGAAGCGCTTGCTCAATATCTGAAACATTTTCTATTGATTCTTCCTTAAAGGAATTCTTAAATTTATCAATCACATCACTACTATCCATAAGCTTTCCTTAAATCTAAAATCCAACTAAATTAAATCCCAAATCAAAGCTATCAACATCTTCAATATCTGTCAAAAACCCACCATATATCAATGAGCTTAAAACCTCATCGGATGGATACTCAATTTTTACAAATAAATTTTTATTCTTAGCATATTTATTAGATGCATATAAAATTTGTATAAAAGTAATATCTATTTTTTCAACATTTGAAAGATCAATAGTAAGAGTATCCCCCTCTTTCATTTTTTTAAAAATATTCAATAAGTCTTCTTTTACCTTAAAAATACTATTTATTACAAGCTCTCCCTCAGGCCTATAAATCATGACTAAAAACTCCTATTGCTGCTGATATTCGGGATCATATATTGTTGTATTTCTAAACCTGGAAAGTTCTCTAACATCAAATAAATTTTCTACATCTAAAATAATAATAAACTTATTATTACTCTTACCAATTCCTGAAATAAATTTTGAATTAAACCCTGATCCAATCTTAGGAGCATCATCAATGCTAAATGGATCTAATTCAAGAACTTCGTTGACATAATCTACTAAAATTCCAAGATTAAATTCATCGCCCTCGTAAACTAAAGTCAATATAATAATATTTGAGACATTAACTCCCTTGCTTCTCTTTTTATCATCCTCATCAACAACACGATCACCCATTCCAAATTGTTTTCGAATATCAATTATTGGGACGATTTTACCCCTATTATTTATTATTCCTGCCATGTAGCTGGGAGTCCTTGGAATTTTTGATATCTTAGTATATTCCAAAACCTCAACAACATACTTAATCTCAATAGCATAAAGTTCATCTAAACTAAATAAAAGGTACTGACTTAAAGAGTCTTGTATATCTGAATCCATACCTAAAACACCCCTTTAAATGCAATTTAAATCGCAAATAGAATACTAATATCAAGATTAATATTAACTCATATATTAATAAATACAAATTAACAAATTAGAAATTAATAAAATTTAATTTTTAATAAACTAAGAAAAGACATAATTTTAAAAGAATTCTATTTTATAATTTTAGATATAAAGTTGCGGTTTAATTTAAATTTCGAATAAAAAAGTTAACAATGCAAAATAAAAACAAACTAACCAGTTTATTGCTAATTATTACATTATTTTTCAATGTTGAAAATATTTTCACAAACGAAAAATTTAAAAACAGTGCAACTGATTTAAAAATAGACAGCTTAAAACCAAAAACTAAAATAAAATTTGGCTTTATTTTACCTTATCCTACCGCAATAGAATTCAGCATTAATAACTTTAATATTGGAGTGGGGGTAACAATACTAAGTGTTTCGGAATTTTTTCCAAAATCACCTCTGGTATTGCTATTTAAAGCATATTTTGACTACATGTTCTTAAACTTAAGAATTAAAAATTCAAACTTTATCTTCTTCTTAGGATCTAGCTTATTTTGTGAAATAGGCAAAATTACAAGCTCAAATTTAACAAATGATTTTTCTGGGATTACATATAAAATCGGGATAGGTTTACCCTTAGGAATAAGATATGAGGCTTATTATGACATTATTGAAATTATAATAAAAACAACACCTTCAATTTTTATTGGCCAATTACCTAATGGAAATTTAATATTTCCAATAAAAGGTAACTTTTCTATCGGGATAAAAGGCACCTTTAAGATATAGTTTTCACTTTTTAGATAAAAAAAAATATTGAACTAATTTTTTTAAAAAAGCTAGTATGTTAGCTTAGGAGATAACAAAAAATGAGAACAAAAATAATTATTATGTTAATTATTATTTTATTAGCTCCAATCTCGGGGTTTGCTAATTCAAAAAAATCTGCAAGGGGTAAATTTGGTACAGGAATTATACTCCCATTCCCAATTGCTTTCCAAATTAATATAGAAAGCTTTGATCTTGACATTGGTCTTTATAGTGGAGTAAATAATTTATTCTCAGACTGGAAAACGCTGTTTATAGCATTGGACTATATTTTCTACATATATACATTCCCGGGAGCCGCTAATATTTTAGATTTTTCAGTTGGAGCTGGAGGATACGGAACAATATGGTTTTCAAGATTTAGCGGCAGTCAATCGGGCTCTGGACCAGTGAGCATTGGGGCAAGATTGCCTTTAGCTTTAAATCTTGCGGTATTTAGAAAAAAATTCGACATATTTTTACGAATAGCACCAGGACTTGGGATGAATATTTGGAGCAATGGTATTGGATTTAGATGGGAAGTATTCGCAGGATTGGGACTAAGATTCTGGTTTACTTAATGTAAAATTCTTTTTTTAAAAAATAACAGTTGTTATTTTTTAAAAAAAGAACAATTGTTAAAAAATCAAACCTCTTGAAAAAACTTTGACAGAAAAATTTAAATAGTCAAAGACTTATTTTTATTGTTTTAAAATTAAAAAATAAAATACTATAATAATAAGACAAAATTTGGGAGACAGTGGTGAAAAAAATTTTTATATTATTAATCATGATTGTAAATACATATACAAATAGTTTTGCAAAAGATTCATATCTAAATAGGGGAATTGGCTTTGGAGCAAGTATTGGAAATCCAATTATTAACTTAATAATGTCATTGCCTTTCATCGACTTTGAAATAGGTTATGGCGGTAGCAATGGAATAAATTTATCGGGATTTAAACTTGAATCAAAATTTTATGATTTTAATTTATTAGCAATAGCAGCACTTGATTTCATTTTTACAATATATTTGATAAAAAATTTAAATTTAGGAGTTGGAATAGGGGGAAATCTAAGCCTATCATCTCATACGTCTAAATTAATACATATAGAATTGGGATTTGGAATAAGAATTCCATTGGTTATTTTTTATGACATTACAGAAAATTTAGAAATAGGTATCAAAATAGCGCCTTCAATAGAATTCATCTCAAACACAAGATCCCTTGCGCATCACAGAACTTATTCGGGAATAAAATCAAACTTTGCTGGGGGAATATTTGCTAAATACTATATCTAAATTCGCAATCAGCATACTGATTTATTAAATTTATTGCCAAGTACTATGAAAAAATTCGCCTCTTTTTGAATCTAATCTTTCAAAAGAATGAGCACCAAAAAAGTCTCTTTGTGCTTGAATTAAGTTAGAAGGCAGGTAATTAGTGGAATAAGAATCTAAAAACGAAAGGCTGGCATAAAATGCTGGTAAAGGTATCCCAATTTCACTAGCCTTTGAAATTATTCTTCTCAAAGATTTGTGATTATTTTTTAATAAATCTAAAAAATAATCATCAAAAAGCAAATTAATAAGATGAGGATTTTTATCATAAGCTAATTTAATTTTGTCTAAAAAACTACTGCGAATAATGCAACCTTCTCTCCAAACTAAAGAAATTTTACCTAAATTTAAATCCCAACTATAATTCACAGATGCGGTCTTAAGCATCATAAAACCTTGAGCATAAGCTACTATTTTTGAAACTAAAAGAGCATAATAAAGATCCAAAATCCAATCACTAAGCTCAAAATCAAAAGAAACAGTATCCATCTTAAGCAAATCACTAGCAATAATCCTTTCGTGTTTTAACCCGGACATAAATCTTGAAAAAACAGATTCAATAATTAAATTTACAGGTATGCTAGATTCAAGAGCATCAATAGATGTCCAAACACCAGTGCCTTTTTGATTTGCAACATCTAAAATCTTATCAACTAAATATTCATTATTTTCTTTATACCTAAGAATCTTAGAAGTTATTTCTAGTAAATACCCCGAAAGATCGCCTTCATTCCACTTTTCAAAAACTTCAGAAATTTTTGAATTATCTAAATTGAAAGCTTTTTTCATGAAAAAATAAACCTCGCTGATAAGCTGCATATCAGCGTATTCTACCCCATTATGTATCATTTTAACATAGTGCCCAGAACCATTCTCTCCAATATAAGCCACACAAACATCATTGTTTTTAGTTCTAGCTGCAATTTTACTTAAAATGGGTTCAAGAATTTCATAAGCTGATTTACTTCCTCCATACATTAGTGCAGGACCAAATCTTGCTCCTTTCTCTCCTCCAGAAATTCCAAGTCCTACAAAATAAATATCCTTGGCAAACAATTCTTTTTCTAATCTCATTGTACTCTTATAATGAGAATTCCCACCGTCAATAATTATGTCCGATTTACTCAAAAAGGGTAAAATTTGTTCAACAACCTTTTCTACAGCCAAACTTGGCACCATTAAAATGATTTTTCTTGGGATTTTCAAGCTTTTAACAAAAGATTCAATATCTTTAAAGCCATTTATCTTTTTATGAGAATTTTGTTTAACAAAAATTTCAGTTTTTTCACTATCTCTATTGTAAACAGAAACATTAAAACCGTTATCAGCAATATTTAGGGCTAAATTGCCACCCATAACACCAAGACCATAAATTCCTACATCCATTGCATTCTCCTTGATTCTAATTTTCCATTCTAAACAAATTGCTTTATTTATTATTTTTAGATTATGTTATATCATAAAAAAAGTAAAGATTAAATTGAAAAGGAAAGTTTGCATGAAAAAACAATTTGATACAGAAGTAAATGATTTGCTTTATTTAATCATTCACTCTCTTTACTCCCATAAAGAAATATTTTTAAGAGAATTAATATCAAATGCCTCTGACGCTATTGATAAACTTAAGTTTTTAAGCTTGACAAATGAAAAATTCAAAAACATTGTTCTAGAACCAAAAATAGAAATAACATTTGATGATAAAAGTATCCTTATCAAGGATAATGGAATCGGAATGGATGAACAAGATTTGACTAATCATCTTGGTGTAATTGCAAAATCAGGAACTAAAGAATTTATTAACAATTTAAAACAAGATGAAAAAAAATCTGCAAGTCTAATTGGCCAATTTGGAGTCGGATTTTACAGCGCATTCATAGTATCAGAAAAAGTAGAAGTTACATCAAAAAAAGCACTAGAAAACGATGCTTATGTTTGGTCTAGTGACGGTAAAACGGGATATGAAATAGAAAAAACAAAAAAAGAAGATTGGGGCACAGAAATAAAGCTTTATCTCAATAAAGAAGGACTTGAATATGCTAATAAATGGAAAATTCAAGAAATTATCAAAAAATATTCAAATCACATAAATTATCCCATTTATATAAAATACAGCGAACCTATAATGAAGGATGGAAAACAAGAAGGAATAGAAGAAAAAGAAGAAAAATTAAACGAGACCACTGCTCTTTGGACAAAAAATAAAAACGAAATTAAAGCAGAAGAATATAACGAATTTTACAAAAATACAACCTTTGATTATGAAAATCCGTTGATGCATATTCATACAAAAGCTGAAGGAAATTTAGAATATATCAATTTATTTTATATTCCAAGTAAAGCTCCTTATGATTTATACTATCCAAACACCAAACCTGGAGTAAAACTATTTATAAACAGAATCTTTATTACAGATTCTGAAGGTAGCTTGCTTCCAAACTATCTAAGATTTATAAAAGGAATTATAGACTGCCAAGATTTACCGCTCAATGTAAGTAGAGAAATTTTACAACAGAATAAAATTTTATCTAAAATAAAATCATCTTCTGTAAAAAAAATACTAAGCGAACTTGAAAAGCTAAGCAAAAAAAATCCTGAAAAATTTTCAGAGTTTTCTAAAGAATTTGGTAGATGCATTAAAGAGGGCGTTTATTCTGACTTTGAAAACAGAGAAAAACTTATCTCATTAATAAGATTTAAATCTTCAAATGTAGATGGATTTGTCTCTTTTAAAGACTATAAAGAAAGAATGAATGAAAGCCAAAAAAGCATTTACTATATAACAGGTGGTAAAGAAAATATATTAAAAGAAAACCCAATAGTGAGCGCTTATAAGGAAAAAGGATTTGAAATCCTAATCATGGACGATGAACTTGATGAAGCTATTTTAAATCTAATTCCAGAATACGAAGGATTAAAACTAAAAGCAATAAACAAAAATGAAACTAGCAATGAATTAAAAGATGAAAATTTCAAAAAAATTGAAGAAGAGTTTAAAGATACCCTTACACGAGTAAAAGAAATCCTCAAGGACCAGATAAAAGAAGTCAATCTCTCGGCAACATTAATAAAAGAGCCTTCGGCAATAATAGTTGATAGCAATGATCCAACTTACCAAATGCAAAAAATCATGCTGTCAATGGGACAAGAAGTAAAAGAAATCAAACCAATACTTGAACTAAACCCTAATAATAAAATAGTTCAAAATTTGAAAAACCTAGAGCCTGAAAAATTAGAAAAAACAAGCATTCTCCTTTTTGAGGAAGCTTTACTAACTTCAGGAATGCCTAGCAAGAATCCAAGAAAATTCATAAACATAATAAACGAATTTCTAGAAAAAGACTTTTTATGATTAAAATAAAAAAAGAGAGCTTTAAGCTCTCTCTCTTTTATTTTTTAACTCGCAACACTAAATCTTTGCCTGCTACAACGGGCTTTGTTTGAGATATTTTATGTCTAATTTCTTCTGTCAAAACAGTTGACGACATCAAAATATATTCAGACTCATTTTCAAGCTTTCCAAAAGAATATTCTATGCTTGAAACTTCATCAGAATTTGCGATAACAACTGGAGTAATAACAGATTCTGAGTGCTCTTTTAAATATTCAAGATCAAGCCTAATAATAACCTCACCTTGCTTAACATTAGTGCCTTCCTCAGCAACTCTTGTAAAACCCTTACCATTTAAATTAAGAGTATTAATCCCAAAATGGACAAAAATTTCAACACCCTCTTTAGTTTCAAGGCTAAAGGCATGATTAGTTTTAAAAATTTTACCTATTTTACCATCGCAAGGCGCTAGCAACTCATTACTTGTTGGAAGAATTGCAATTCCATCACCAACTATTTTTTCAGCAAACGCTTCATCAGGAACCTTATCAATCGACATAACTTTTCCACTAATCGGAGCAATCAAATCCAATGTAGCAGTTTTTTTAAAAAAATCTAAAAACCCCATAACTAATCTCCTATAAATTTATCAAAATAACTTAAAGTTTCTTGTTCAGAATCACTATTTAAAACCCTATTTGCTAATTCTTCCAATTCCATTATTGTATATTTTTTAAGCAAATATTTAATTCTAAGTGTAGCACTAGGAATCATGCTCAAAGACCTAAATCCAAGACCTACAAGAAGTAATGCTCCAGCATCATCCCCCCCAAGCTCACCACAAACAGACACATCAATTCCAGAAATAACTCCATCGTCAAGAACCTTTTTGATTAATTTCAACACAGCAGGATTATACTTATCATATAAATTTGATATTTTTTGATTACCACGATCAACAGCTAAAACATATTGGGTTAAATCGTTAGTCCCTATACTAAAAAATTTCAATTTACTGGCAAGTTTAGAAGAAATTAAAGCTGCAGAAGGAACTTCTATCATACAACCCACTTCCAAATTTTCATCAAAAGGCAGATTTCTAGACCTCAGGTTGATTTTTGCATTATTCACAAAATATTCGATCGTTTCAATCTCTTCATATCTGGTAAGCATGGGCACCATTACTCTTATCTTCCCATAATGACTGGCCCTAAAAATAGCATTAAACTGCGCTTGGATCAATTCCTCATATTCCTTATACATCCTAAGTGCCCTAAAACCCAAAAAGGGATTCTCTTCTTTCTCAAAATTAAGATAGGGAATTTCTTTATCCCCACCAACATCAAGAGTACGAATAGTAACAACCCCTTTTTTTTCCATTGTATCTATAACTCTCTTATAAGTTTCAAACTGCTCATCTTCTGTTGGGGGTTGTAAAGATTTCATATATAGGAATTCTGTTCTAAAAAGACCTATTCCCTCAACGCCATATTTATTAACATAGGCAATATCAACTGGCGTTCCAATATTTGCCTTTAAAAACACTTTTATACCATCTTTTGTTTCAGCATCTTTATCTTTTAAAGAAAAAAGCTCTTTTTCCATCTCTACTTGTCGCAAAATCTTATCTTTATAAAGATCAAGCTCATCATAAGAAGGATTTTTAATAACAATAGAAGATATTGCATCAATGACTATTTTATCACCATCCTTTAGCGCATCAATATCTAACAAAGTCATAACAAGCGCTGGAAGTCCCATTGTTCTTGCCAAAATAGCAGCATGAGAGGTTTCTCCTCCAACTGCAGTTAAAAATCCTTTAACATAATTTAAGTCAAATTGCATGGTATCAGACGGTGTTAATTCTTCGGTAACAAGAATAATATCTTTATTAATCTCAGAAAAATCGGTTACTTGACCTAAAACGGTAGAAATTAATCTATTTCTAATGTCCTTATAATCAGATGCTCTTTCTTTTAAATAAGGATCTTTATAGTCTTCCACACTTTTAACCAAATTTTCAAACGCTAAATAGATAGAATAAGCAGCACTATAATTTTCCTTTGTAATAAGCTCAACAACTAGCTCAGAAAATTCATCGTCTTCAACGATCAATATTTGACCTTCAAAAATACCTTTCTTATCATCTCCAAATTGAAGCACGGCTTTTCTCTCAAGATCTTTAAGCGCCTCAATTGCTTTTGACTTAGATTTATTGAATTTTGATATCTCGCTATCAACTTGAGAAAAGTCGATTTTTTCTTTACTTATAATTTTATCAAAATTTTTTCTAATACAAAGAACTTCTCCAATGCCTATTCCTTTGGATATTCTTTTACCCGATAAAGTCATAACTTAAATCCTTCTAAAATTCATTCCTTAAAAGATTCGATAAGCTCTGCAAGCTCTGAAGCAGCAATTTCCTCATCCTCACCCTCAGCACATATCAAAAGCTTTTTACCTGACGACAATTCCAAAGTTTGAAGCCTAAATAAACTTTTTCCGCTAACAGACTTTCCATCAGACTCTATTGTTATCTCACTAGAATATTCTTTAGCTTTTTTTACAAAAGTTGACGCAGGCCTAACATGTAAACCATTTACAGCCTTAATAATTGCTTCTTTTTTTACCATAAGTACAGAAACCCCTCATTATGAATATTATTTTTGATTAACTTTTTACATTATAATACATAAAAATAAATTATATATTCCATTTATATAAGAAATATAGCATAATAAAGATAGTAATTAAACTTATTCCAAGCATTAAAAATTAAAATTCATTAATATGTCTAAATAAAAATTCTTTATTAGCTTTAAATTTCTCTCTCCTATATTAAAATTTTTAGAATCTCTTATATTTTTATCCAACATTTTAAGAGAATTTTCTATCTCAGAAAATGAAAGCGGCAAAGACTTGTTCAAAAGCAAAACCTGAAAATCCTTTATTACAATCATCTTATCATCATAAAATATTTTTAACAAAAAATCATTTATAACATCCCTTTTGATATTTAAAAGAATACATATAAAAATAACGTCCGTTTCTTCTAAAATGTCAAAAGACACGGTATTGAAAAATACTTTATGATAAAAGCTTCTATTCCACAAATTCATCATTGGGAATTTAAATTTAGTAACAAGAATAGTGCTTCGATTTGCAATATACTCAGCCCTATTTAAATTATACGCACTAAAAACATAAGTTTTTTTGGTCAAAACATCTTTAAACTCAACTTGCGCATCAAGGCTTAATAATAAAGGATAAATATCAAAAATAGTGTTTTTATAATAAAATCCATTTGCAAGATTAATACTATTTAAATATATTTTATCATTAAATTTTGAAATAAATTCATAAAATAAACTTGGAATATTTTTCTTGCCAATCTGAAGTATCTCGTTGTAAGTAACACACGGTCCCATCTCAAGAAAATTACCCCTTAAAGACACCCTATTAAATTTTTCAAAATTACCAACAATAAAAAAATTATCAATAGGTGTTTCTTTGTTAAACAGATTAGGATTTTTTTTAAAATCTAGCTCATTATAAATGATATAATTATTTAAATTTTTGTTAAATAAATTGGATAGTATATTAAAACTTTCAGGATAATAAACTTTAACATTAGCCATTTTTTCTGTACAATTCTTCAGCTTTCAAATAGAGAGATAAAAAAGTATCAACATCCATGCAATTGCATTTTAATGAATTTCTATAGCCTAAAATATCTGATTTGCTTACAATTTTGTTTTCTAAAAAGTAATAAAACAACAAAACATTAGATTCAAAACAATTACTACAAAAATTAAAATCGTCTTCTAGTAAAATCTTTTGCATGTGCTGATAAAAACTTTTCTTTTTAAGTCCTTCAAGAGTAACTACACTACGACCATTTAAAATAAAAGCAGGAACCAAATTGGAATAAACAAGTCTAAAATCCAATAAAATTAAAAAAAATCTATTGTTAACAATATACTCTAAACTATTACTCTTAGCAAAAAAGATAGAATCTAAAAGACTTCTAGTTTCCAAAGAAAGACTAATTTTTTTTGAAATACTCTCTCCATTTAGATTGAAATTAATCAATATCAATTTTTACACTCCAACTATTTAAAATTTCTTCAAAATCAAGAGGCGTACTGCTTGTATTAAAATCAAATATTTGAATCAAAGCAGTTCGAATTGCAGAAACAGAAACAATAAAAAAACTCCTAAAAGAAAAAATAAACTCGCCATCCTCAATAAACTCTAAGCTTAAACAATCTTTAACATCGCAATTTACATTAGCACTGCGAAACACATAATCAACCGCCAACCCAAATATTGTACTAATTCTTTTATTATTTAACTTAAGCCTGGCAAACTTGCCTTGCTCTACAAAAAAACTTACATTGCTAAAAACCGCGTTAAGAGAATAAAATTCAAATTTAAGTTCAACAGAACACCCAAGCCTGCAATCATGAACATGCCTAGTAACTATTTTTTCTTTAAAAATAACAGGATATTCATTTACAAGGCCTGTACTTGTCAAAGAAAAAAAATTATCCTTAATAGCTAAAATTGCTTTTTCAATTAAATAAGGATCTTTAAAAAGAAGATTATAAAAATTAACAAAATCTAATATGCTCTCATCTATAAAAAAATTTACATTGTTATAGGCCAAACCCAAGGTTTTAGCTAAACTATTTTTTAAATAGTTACTTAAATTGTTGTCAATAATACTATAAGGCAAAAATATATTTAATTCATCTTTATTTAAAAGTGCAACAACATATTGCTCTCCACTTAAAAAATAAGCGTTTGAATTCAAATACGCAAAACCAACTCCCCTGCGGCTAGTATCAAAAATATCATAATTCTTGTTAACACTTAAAACAGAAGATTTCTTTATTAAAGAATTCTTTAAATCCAATTTTTTAAAAATTTTAAAAAAACTACTGTAATCGCCTTTAATCTGTGTAAGCAAATACCCTATTGGCTCACAAGACATTGTTAAAGCAATATTATAAAAATTGGAATAAATAAAATTATAAACAGAAATCTCAAATGCTAAAAGATTGTCATAAAAAAATATGAAATCGCTTTTATTCTCAACAAAAAAAATTTCTAAAAACCCATCAAAAAACAAATTTTTAAAAATATTATTAATAAATTTAAAATAAAACTTATACAAAAAATTTAAAGGTCTATTTATAAAAATTTCCAAAACAATCTTTGAAAGCTTGTTATTTGCCAACAAACAATTAGAAACTGTAAAAGTTAAATTTAAATTATCTAAAATTCCAAAATGCCTTTTATAGTAAACAACATTAACCGTTTTATTAATTTTTTTTGAAATTACAATACCTTGTAAAATTGCATTAAAAGAAATGGGAAAAATAGAACTAGACCAATAACTATTAAGAGAATTGATTTTTATTTTGTCTTTATTTACGCCAAAATTTTCACTAATAAAAAATTTCAAAAAAGAAATATTATCTACATTAGCATCAATAATCAAGTTTTCAGAATCAAAAAATATTTTAACTAAAATAAAGTCATCCGAAAAACTATTATAATCACTAAATTTATAACAAAAATTCAAAACATTACAAGTTTCAGATTCTTTCTTTTCAAATCTAGAGGAGTAATTATTACTCCCATCGCCAATTCTTAGATTAAAAAGAACACTTTTTTCAGCTTTTAATAAATAATCCAAATTATCTGAATACAAAACCAGGGGAATTTGGCCCTCAAAACTTATTTTATTATCAAAAAGCTTTAAATTAAATTCATTAGAATCAACAAAATCTCTAAACTTTAAAGTTATATTATCTTTATAGCTGATACTAAAAATTGAACTTACATGTTCATCTACAAAGCTAAAATCTTCAATAAAAGAATCCTTAACATTGCAGCAAACTGGCAAAGCCCAAAATTCACTTGCATCCACATTTGTCAAACTTATAAACTCCAACTAAACAAAAAAAATAAATTAGTAAGAACCCATTATTACATAAAAAAAGATTGAAAAATAAAACTTCAAAAACAGCTTACCTTACCAACATGCAACAATCTTAAAGCAACTTAATAAGAAATTCACTTAAAACCAATTTGAAATTGGCACTACTTATCAATAAAAATACTACCTTCAATAGCATTTTATTGCTTTTGATAAATAGACAAACTATGATAACATTATAAATTATAGATGTTTTCTAAATAAAAACAAGGATCTTATGAATAAAACAAAAAATCGAAGCTTTAAGTATTTTATAATACTTTTATGTATATCATTATTTGGGGCAGCCAATAATACAATAAACTACTCTAGCATTGAAATTCCCTTAGAAGATTTAAGTGAAGAATTTAAAGATGCTGAGAATAAAAACGATCAAATAAATGCCTTAAAAAATTCAAGCAAAAACATAGTTTCTTATAAAGACCCCAAAAAGGGTAAAGATCTAAAGTTGCCAGAAAATATAAGAGACAAAAAACTGTTTAAAAAAAGAATGGACGAAAATGATATAAAGTCTATAATTGAAAATTATGAAAGTAAAATTAGAAATATAGAAAAGCTTTTAAAATCCAAAAATCAAAAAGCATTGACAAATGAAAATAAAAAAATAGAATCGATCGAAAAAAAAGCGAAAAAATATGAAATTTTAACCAATAAATTAAAAAACGAAATAATAGAAATAAAAAAGCTCCTTAACAAAAGATCCAGACCTATAGAAAATGAAAATTATGAAAAAATAAATATTGAAAACATTGAAGAAGAAGATGATGATGATTTTGAAGAAAATTATGAATATAATGATGAAGCTGAAGAAACAAATGGGGATAACTACCCTTCTAATGAAGGAATAATAAATAACCTAAAAGAAAAACTTTATGAAAACGAAAAATATTATGCTATTAATGAAAAAAAATTTGATGAGCTTGAAGACAGAATCAATGATAATGAAAATACTATTTTGGACTTACAAAGAGAATTAAGAAACTTTAAAAAAAAAGATGACTCAAATAAAAACTTAGAAGAAATTGAAGAAAACTTATCTTTAATAGGAAAAATAATCAATGGCTTAAAGGCTAAAGTTAGCGCAAATGAAGCAATAAACAAAGAAAATCAAAAAAAACTAAGAACTGATAAACACAAACTAAAAGAATTAGAAGATAAAATAAAAGAGAATGAGGAGACTATTTTAAAGCTTCAAAAAGAATTAAATAATTTTAAAAAAAAAGAAATTTCTCAACAATCTTTACAAGAAGAGACTTTCGTTCCAAGTATCCCAAACAAAAATGACGACTTAGAAGAAGATGTTAAATTAGAAAAGAATTATTTAAAACCTATAGAAAAAAACGAAAGCCAAGATCTAGAAAAAAATGTTAAAAGTACACCAAAAACAACTATGATCAAAACAGCGGATTTTCAAATCTACCCTGACATATACTTTAATAACTATAAATTTAAAGAAAAAGGAGATCAATTTGAATTTAAAAAAGAAAACACATACTATATTGAAATAAATCCAACTAATAATTTAAATGAGGCTTTAAAAAATCATGAAATAATTTCAAAATATAAATTTGAAAAATATTTCATTAACCCCACTCTAAAAAATAACGAAGAATTTTTTAGAAACTTAATAGAAGTTAAAAATATCCATGAACTAGGAATTATGTATAAAAGTTTAAAACCTGAATTTAAGCAAATAAAAATAATTAAATAACATAAATAACAACTTAAAACCTTTAAAATCTAACTTAATCTAAGTAACTTTTTATGTCTTCAAAAGACATAATTTTTATATTTAAATTCAAAGCTTTTTTAAGCTTTGTACCGGCCTTTTTCCCTACAATAAGAAAATCTAAACTCCTAGTTACACAAGTTTGAAAAATTGCCCCTTTATTTTCTAGCTTGTCAATAACAATAGATCTAGAATAATCACCAAAAGATCCAGTAATACAAAACTTTTTACCAAGTAACAACTTATTTTTATCATCAATCAAAACACACTCTTCCATTTTAAATCCTAAATTTTCAAAAAATTTAAACTTATTAATCATTATTGAATCATTAAAAGCTCCAATAATATTTAAAGCAATTTTTTCTCCTATGCCTTTAATTTTCAACAATGTTGAAAAAGCAAAATCTCTATCTTGACAAAGTTTAAAAAGCTTTGAGAATGAATTAAAATTATTAAGAAATAATAACCTTATTGTATTTTCCCCCAACTCTTTAATTCCTATACTAAGAAGTAACTTGCTAAATGGCTTTTTTTTACTAGCTTTAATTGAATTTATCAAATTATTCACCTTTCTTTCTTTAAATCCTTTAAATTTAAGAAGTTTATAAAAATCAAATATATAAAGATCAATTTCTGAAGAAATAAATTTTTTCTCAAAAAGAAAAGAAATGGTCTTATCAGAAAACCCTTCAATATCCATACAATTTTTACTACAAAAATATTTTATTCTCTCAACTACTACTGAGGGACAATTATTATTTGTGCAAAAAAAATGTGCCCCTTCTTTTACTAAAGCCATTTTGCAAGCTGGACAATTATCAAGAATCTTAAAAAATCCTGTTGAAAATTTATTTATCACCATTTCAACAGCAGGAATTACATCTCCTCTTCTTGAAACTTTAACAATATCACCAACATTTAAATTAATAGACATTATATAATCTTGATTATGCAATGTTGCGTTAGTAATAAAAGCCCCTGAAACAAAAACTTTATCAATATTAGCAACCGGGGTAATTTTACCACTACGTCCAACCTGAACAACAATACTATTCACCCTGCTCAAACCCGAAAGCGATTCAAATTTGTAAGCCATTGCCCATTTCGGATGGTGCAAAGTATATCCCAATCTTTCTCTTAAAGCAAAATCACTAACCTTAAGAACAACTCCATCTATTTCATACTCAAAAGAATTTCTTTTTTTTGTTATATCTGCTATATAATTTAAAACTTCTTTAATTGAACTTTTTTGATCAAAAAACCTAATCAAAGGATTAACTTGAAACCCTAACTTCTTAAGTTTCTCAGTAGCCAAATTATTAGTTTTAAACTCCAATCCGGCATTCAAAAAATCATAAATAAAAACATTTAAAGGAAAATTAGCAACCTCTTTACTATCAACCCTTCTAAGTATTCCCGAAGCCAAATTTCTAGAATTAGTATAAGGCTTTTCCAAAAATTTATTTATTTTGAAAAAATTTTCTTTAGTAATATAAACCTCGCCCCTTAACACTAAATCAACCTTTTCATCAAGAAATAAAGGAATATGCCTAATGGTTCTAACATTTTTAGTAACATCATTACCAAATTTTCCATTACCTCTAGTAAGAGCTTTTTCAAGAATACCATCTTTATAATAAAGAACAATAGAACACCCATCAATCTTGGGCTCAACAGAAATATTAAAAGAATTGTTAAAATCAATCTTATCTATCCATGATTTTAGCAAATTAAGATCATAAACCTTGTCAAGACTTAATATAGGAATAGAATGCTCAACCTCTTTAAAGTCATTTAAAAGATCACTTCCAAATTTAAGAGTAGGAGAATCTAAAGTCTTATATTCGGGGTACTTACTTTCTAACTCTTGAAGCCTTAAAATATGCTCATCATATACAAAATCTTCAACACTAGGTAAAGAATCTACATAGTACTCTTTATCCCACTTTCTGATCAGCTTTTTCAAGTTTGCAATTTCTTGCTGGATTTTACTGCCCATAGGGTAAAATTTAACATATTCTTTATTATTTTATCAAACAATTTAAATTCACAAGCAAAAACCATCTTTCTTATTATACAAACTACAAAAGAACACAAAAACAGTATTATTTTTAATAATGTTTCAAAGTAAAATAATCTTTAAATAAAAAAATTAAGTAAAAAAAACAATATTATAAAAATGTGAATTATATTTTAATTGTCGTTAAAGATATTTTAAATATGTTAAAATGGATTAAGGAGTGCTCATTTGGAAGAAGACAAAAAAGCTTTAGTAGCTGATGACTCACTTTTCATGAGAAAAAACCTAATAAAAATTTTAAAACAATTGGGATTTAAAGAATTTTTAGAAGCCGAAGATGGAATTCAGGCTGTTAAAGAATTTGAAAAACAAAATAATATTGATTTAATAACACTCGATATAACAATGATGGGGATGGACGGAATTACAGCTCTTGAGAGAATGCATGAAATTAATAAAAAATTGCTTAAAAAAGTCAATATATTAATGGTTACAGCTATTGGAAAGCAAGAGCTAATACAAAAAGCTTTATCTCTTGGAGCTAGAGGATACATTACAAAACCTTTTAAAAAAGAACAAATAATAGAACAAATTAAACTTTTAGATTAGAGGAAATTTTGATAGCAAAAGAAAATATATATAAACAAACACAAATAAATACATCAAACCCCTTATCAATATTGATAATGCTTTATGACAAAGCAATACAGGATTTAAAAGTTGCCAAAGAACTTATACAAGATGAAAATTGGCAAAATGGCATTAAAGCTAATGAAAAAATCTTTCATGCACAAGAAATCATTACTGAATTAATGTCAACTTTAAATTTTGAACAAGGTGGAAATATCTCTGCAAACTTGCTCTCAATATACTCATTTCTAAATAAAGAACTAGAAAATGTTCTTTTAAAAAAAGAAATACATAAAATTGACAATGTTATAAAACAATTGCAAATATTAAACTTTGCCTGGAAAAAATTAGGGAAAAAAGAAAATAATGTTGCTCACAATAAATTAGGAATCAATATTGTCGGCTAATGAAATTTTAAAAAAATATTTTAGTAATTTATTATTAGAATTAAAAGAATTACAGTTAGTGTTAATAATAGAAAGTGTTGAATTGCAAAAAGAAGAAATAGAAATATTAAATGTAACCAATCCTAAAAAAGATTTGATCTTAGAATCAATCAAAAATTATTATAAAACAATAAATGCATGGTTGAAATATTCTAAAAACCAAAAATTGGACAATTTCGACTATTTAATTAAAGAAATTAACCTACTAAGAGAAGAAATATACATTAAATATCAAATTTGTTATAAACTCTTACAACAAATTATAAATGTAAAAAGAAAAATTCCAAAAATTAAAAAACATCAAAATCATATTACAGTAATCAATTCACCTATAATGTTAGATATGAAAATATGAAAGAACTTTACCTAATTGACGCACTAAATATAATATTTAGAAATTATCACGTAATGAAAAATTATCCACTTTTAAACACACAAGGAGAAAATGTAAACGCGTTTGTCGGCTTTTTTAAAACATTATTTTTCATAATAAAAGAAAAAAATCCTAAACATTTGATTATTACCTTTGACTCAGAAATACCAACTTTTAGAAAACAAAAATATCCAAACTACAAAGCAACAAGAGATGCACCTCCGGATGATTTAATACCTCAAATTGGATGGATAAAAAAGGGCCTTTTAAAAGCAAAAATACCAATCTTTGAGATTGAAGGGTACGAAGCTGATGATCTTTTAGCTAGTTTTGCTAAAAAAGCTGCACAGAACAACTATTTAACCTATATTATTTCTCCTGACAAAGACTTGCTGCAAATAATGTCAGAGCACATAAAGATACTTAAAATTGAAAACAACAGATTTGTTGAAATGGACAATGAGTATGTAATAAAAAAATTTGGAATAAATAGCTTTCAAATAAAAGATTATTTAGCTATTGTTGGAGACAGATCTGACAATATACCCGGAATAAAAGGTATTGGGCCTAAAGGGGCAGCAAATTTATTAAGAGAATTTAAAACCTTAAAAGGAATATATTCAAATTTAGAACTAATAACTAAAAAACATCAAGAAATTTTAATCAAAGAAAAAGAAAATGCTTTTTTAAGCTATGACCTTGTAAGTCTTGAAGAAAATTTAAAAATTCCAGAAATTGAAAATTTCGCCTTAAAAAATTTTAGTGAAGAGATAATATCTTTGTTTGAAAAGCATTCAGCAATTACTCTGATAAAAACCTATAAAAGGGATATCTTAAAACAAGAAGAAGAAAACTTAGCTCAAAAAAGCCTATTTAAGCAAGAATCTACCACTAAGAGTATAGATACCTTAAATACAATTGACACAGAAAATGTTAAATATCATTCAATAACAACAAAAAAAGAGCTTGACAATTTAATAGAAAGCCTTAAGAAAGCTAAATACATATCAATAGACACAGAGACATCTTCGCTTGACATCTATACAGCAAGATTAATTGGGATTTCCATTTCATTTAAAGAATTTGAAGGTTATTATATTCCAATCGAAGCCAGAGGAAAAATTTACATAGAAAAACATTATATAATACAAAAATTCAATAATTTTTTTGAATCAAATCCAAAAATAATTGGTCAAAATTATAAATTTGACTATAAAATACTAAAAAATAATGGATTTAACCCTATACCACCTTATTTTGATACAATGATTGCAGCATACCTTATTGACACAAACTCAAAAGTATCACTTGATTTTCTTGCAGAAAAATATTTAATGCATAAAAATATTAAATATGAAGATGTCATACAAAAAAATGATAACTTCGCAGGCATATCTTTAGAAATGGCAACAAGTTACTCATCTGAAGATGCTGATATTACATTTAGATTATTTAATGTATTTAGCAAAAAATTAAAAGAAGACAGCCTTGATAAGTTGATGCACGAAATAGAAATGCCTTTTAACAATGTAATTATAGAAATGGAAGAAAATGGTATTTATCTTGATAGAGAATATTTAAAAGAATATGGGAAAGAACTTGGAAAAGAATTAGAACTAATAGAAACCGAAATAATAAAAAGCATAGGAATTGATTTTAATCTAAATTCTCCAAAACAAATGCATGAAATTTTATTTGAAAAATTAAATCTAAAATTACCAGAAAAAATGAAAAAAGATTCAACTGATATAAAAGTGCTTGAATCTCTAAGAGGACAGCATGAATCAATTGAAAACCTAATAAAGCACAGACAAATTGCAAAATTGAAGAGCACTTACACAGATAATTTGATAGAACTAATAAACTATAAAACAAACAGACTGCATACAAACTTTATACAAACAAAAACAGCAACCGGTAGAGTCACCAGTATAAATCCCAACTTGCAAAACATACCAATAAAAGATGAGAAAGGACGAAAAATAAGAAAAGCATTTAAACCAGAAAATGGTAATATTTTTATTTCAGCTGATTATTCTCAAATTGAGCTTGCTATACTTGCTCATTTATCACAAGATGAAGTCCTTATTAAGGCATTTGAAAATAATAAAGACATTCATACAGAAACTGCTTCTAAACTTTTCAAAATAGAGGAAAAAGAAATTACTCCTAACTTGAGAAGAATAGCAAAATCTATTAATTTCGGAATAATTTATAGAATGTCAGATTTTAGACTTGCAAAAGAGCTAGGAATTACAAAAGAAGAAGCAAAAGGATTTATAGACTCATACTTTGACTCTTATCCAAAAATCAAAGAGTTTATAATAAATCAAATAAACTTTGTAAGAAATACTGGATATAGCGAAACCATCTTAAAACGAAGAAGATATATAAAAGAAATTAATAGCAATAATTATCTAGAAAGATCTGCCGCTGAAAGAATATCAATAAATAGTATAATTCAAGGGAGTGCCGCTGATATCATGAAAATTGCAATGGTTAAAGTGTTTAATGAATTTAAAAATAAAAAAATGAAATCAAAAATATTACTACAGGTACACGATGAAATGCTTATTGAATCTCCTATTAAAGAGGAAAATGAAGTGAAAAAAATATTGAAAATTATGATGGAAACCGCTTACACATTAACCCCGCCTTTAAGAGCAAATATTGAAACGGGAAAATCATGGGGAGAAATTCATTAATAATTGGAATAACAGGAAAAATTGCATCTGGCAAAGATACTGCTTCTAAAATAATTACCAATAAATATGGATTTTACGAAATAAATGCAGATAAGCTTGGGCATTTAGTCTTACATGAAAAAAAAGAAGAAATAATTAAAACATTTGGTCAAAAGATATTAAATACTAAAAATGAAATAGATAAACTCTTGATAAGAAATCTTGTATTTAATGATATTAAAGAATTAAAAAAGCTTGAAAGCATATCACATCCAATCATACTCAACAAAATAAAAAAAATTTTAATTCAAAACCAATCTAGAAAAATAATAATCAATGCTGCTTTACTTTTTAAAATAAATTTAGAAAAACTTTGCGACTATATAATTGTTATTAAAACAAAAACTCCTATAATAAAAAATAGATTATCATATTCTATGCCAAATATTGACTCAAATATAATAAATAAAATACTCAAAATCCAAAAAGATATTTTTTTTAAAAAAAATATTATAAACTTAAAAATAATCAATGTAATTAATAATAAGAATTATGTATATCTAGAAAAAGAAATTGAAAAAAAAATGCAGGAGATAATCAACTATGAAAGATTTAAATGAAAACAACGATAATAACAAAGGATTTTTTGTAGCATTAACCTCAATTGCAACAGTTTGTATCATAATATTTCTTGGAACAATTATCTTCTTTCCAAACAAAAATTTGGCCTCAGATATTGCAGAAAAGAATATTGTTTTAGAAGAAACCAAAGATCAAAACAACTTAGAAAACATTGACCAAAATGAAAAATCTTTAAAGGTATCTGAAACTCAAAATGAAATAATCATAGATTTAACACAAGATTTAAATAAAGAAAAAAAACCTACAACTCAAAAAATACCTAACACTTCTCAGAAATCAAAAATTATTGAAAAATCTCAATCTACAACTCAAAAAATACCTAACACTTCTCAGAAATCAAAAATTATTGAAAAATCTCAATCTACAACTCAAAAAATACCCAATACTTCTCAAAAATCAAAAATTATTGAAAAATCTCAACCCATAGCCCAAAAAGATTTAAACATTGATAAAATATATGACCCTAATACAGAATATTACATACAATTTGTATCACTTTCAGACCCAATAAATGCAGATAACTATATTCAAAAATTACTCAAATATAATATAGTTGCTAAAATATATTCTGCAACAGTAGATAATAAAGACATTTACAGGGTAAGATCTGGACCTTATAAAACAAAGTCAGAAGCAAAAGCGGACTTTAAAAAAATATCAGGAATAAGCGAATTTAAAGAAATTTATATACTACCGGTTAGCAAATAGACTATAGTTATTAATATATTTTTGATATTTTTCTAAATATTCTTCATGAATCTCAATAATAGGCGAAACAACATGCTTAATCTTTGCAAGCTTTAAAAAAGAATCATTCAAACTGTTAAATTCTCTTAAAGAATAGAATGCTTGAATTGCCCCTCCCATAATTTCTGAATGCTTAAAATCAAAAATCTTTAAATCTTTGCCAAGAATATTTGCTTTTATTTGGTTTAAAAGCAAATTATCAGAATTAGATCCACTAACAAAAATACTCAAAATTTCTTTTTTACAGGCTTTTAACTCAACTAATCTATTATAAAAAGCAAAACATACAAACTCAAGTATTGCCAAACCAATCTCTAATGGATTTTTAGCACTACCAAAAATTCCTTTACTCAAATCTTTGCAAAGATAAGGATCTATAATAAATAAATCATTAAAAAGTTTAATTTTGCTTGGATAAAAGTATATATTATTTAAAGTGGCATTTTTAACAATCTTCTTTAAGAGTAAATCAAAAGTCAAACTTTTTTTATAAAAACTGTCTTTTAACAATTGCATCAAATATCCAAAAGGAACAATTCTCCCAACAATGAAATATCCTTCTAAAAAATAAGGATACTCCAAAGAAAATCCCGGCAAATATGTACTTGAAACAAAGTTAAACCCCTCACTTGTGCCCATTCTATTTGACACAATCCCCTCTTGAAAAGCTCCGCTTCCCACCAAAACACTCAAATAATCTGCCCCCGCATTAATTACACTAATTCCACTATTTAGTCCAAATTCAACTCCTGCTTTGTCAGTTACAACCCCAACATTTTCCCCCATTTTTATGAACGAAGGAAATTTATTCTTATCAAGCCCATATTTTTTTATCTCTACATCATCCCAAATAAAAGGAATATATTCTACGCTTGGAAAGCTTGTAAAAAGCTTTCCTGTAAGTAAATAAATAAAATACTCAAAACAAGAAACAAAATAGCTTATTTTAGAATATGTTCCTCTTTCAACCGTACTAAGTACATAGGGCAAAAATACAGACTTTCCCCTAAAATCGGAATTAATTTTAAGGGAATTCCAATGCAATACTTCTAAAGGAATTAAATTTGAATTTAAAGCAATTAAACATGGAGAAATACCGCTAACAGCAATGCAATCTATTTTGCTGTGTTTAAAATTGGATATGGCTTTTTTAAAAGAAAAAAGCCATATATTAAAGTCAAAATTATCAAAATCGACATCAAAATAATCCGAATAACTAACATCAATATAACTTAAAATTCCATTTTCAGAACTAACTAATGCAGCCTTTAAAACACTAGTACCAATATCAATACTAAGAGCATTCACAAACTAACCTTTGGTAATTAATTTTTGAATATCATCTCTTCTATCAAGAATTTTTTGTAAACCAACTTTATTGTAAATTGCAAATATTGCATTTGCAAAAAGATGTGCAACATTGGCTTCATAATACCAAGGCTTATTTATTAATTCATCATTATGACAAACAGCATTTGTTCCAATTATTTTGTAAAAATACCCCTCCTCATAAGCCTTGTCAAAATATTTAATAGCATCTCCATTGAAAAACGGCAAACTAATCCCACATATAATCTTTTTAGCGCCCATACTTTTAAGCAATTTCATTGCCTTAATCAGAGTGCCCCCAGTAGCTAACATATCATCACTCATAAAAACATTTTTCCCTTCAACATCTCCTAAAAGTTTGGTTACAGAAATATTTGAATCATTAACATCATTTGAAACTCTTGAATAATCTCTCTCCTTATAAAGCAAAGCAAGGGGACTCTTAAGAGTTGATGCAAAAAATTTATTCCTACTTACAGCACCTGTATCCGGCGAGACAATAACTAAATTGGAGTCTCTAATATCGATCAAATCTCTAAGGGACTTAAAAATTTCATAAGAAACATTTAAATTTTCAAAATAAACTTTTCTAAATACATTTTCAATGGATTTTGAGTGAATGTCTAAGGTTAAAATATGCCTAATACCCAACTCTTCTAAAAATCTTCCAATAAGACTTGCTGTTAAACATTCCCTTGAATGTTTTTTATCTTGCCTTGAATAAGGATAAGATGGAATAATAACACTAACAGAACTGGCTTTAGCCTGCATACAAGCATCTATTGTTGTCATTAAATTCATTATATGATCATTAACTGTCATAATTATTTTTTCATTGCTATTTATCTCAACTTCATAGGCATTAGCAACATCTTGAACAATAAAAATATCCTTATTCCTAATTGTTTTTAAAATTTCAGTTTTAAATTCACCATTGGCAAATTTAACAAATTTTACAGGAATTTCTAAAGGCTCTTTGCTTTTAAGAGTAGATAAACTAAAACCTTCTAAAAAAGGAGCTAAAACCTTTTCAATCTTAAAGATTTCTTCCTTTAAGACTTTAGAATCTTGGCATATACTATCTACAATATCATTCTCAATATTTATAAATATTCTTTCAAGCTCTTCTATTATTTTACTAGCGAAAACTCTACCCCCAGGACAAGCAATAATTCCTATTGATTTTTTTTTAAGTAAATTCACCTAGCCCCTCGTTCTTTATTAAAAATACCTTAATAATCTTGATTTGATAATTCAACATCACTATACACACAAAAATAACTAAAATTTTTAAAGCAAGGCCAAAATATTTTAGCTCTAATAATAAAAAGAAAATCTTATTAATAGCAAAAATAAATATTATGCATAATCCTTAAAACAAAATTGACTAAACTACACAATTCCAAATTCAAATCCTATTCCAAACTTGAAATCAGAAAATTTAGCGTTTTGGATATTCCAAACATAGTAACCTTCAAGAATTAAAAAAGAGAATGAAAGTCTAGCACCAATATCCCAACCCATTGTCCCCAACTCTGCTAAAACAGAGTCTGCAGCAGAAGTAGCTATATTAATCTTAGGACCTGTGAAAAACGCTAAAGCTAAAACAAAAAAATCTAATCTTGTATAAAATCTCGGTGTTATTGCCATGATAAAAGAGAAATTTTCATTTGCAGTTCCATCTGAACGCTTTATTACTTTAAGAAGGTTCATGTCAAACAAAAGCTCAAATCCAACAGAAACAAAATCATCAAACTTAGCACCAAATTGAGCATAAGTCCCATATTTTAATCCGGCTTTAGCAATATTGGCCAAATCGGAAAACTTTTGAGCTATCTCTTCTTTTTCTATTGGGGATGACCCTGAAGGCAAATTTTGCTTAAGCTTTGTATTAATCTCTAAAGCCTCATTATAAAAGCTTGAAAAAGGATTAATGGGAAAAGCAACCCCACCACCAAAATTAAATTCAAAAGTAGTGTCTGCAAAACCATTAACCACAAAAATCCCAAACAAACACAAAATTAAAACTTTAAGCCTTATCATATACAAACTCCTCCTACAAAAATTTATGAAATATGAAAAATAAAACAGGGTTTATATTGCATACCTTATTATATAATAATTATCACAAAGTAAAAAAGTAAAAAGTAAGTAAAATAAAATAAAAATTAACTCTTAACAATAGAAGAAACTATTTCTTCCACACCACTTGGCATAGGATGATTTAGCTCTTTATATCTTAGAATATATTTTTTTGCATTTTTTTTATCACTCTTTAAATGATAAATGTAAAAAATATTAAATAAAGCCTCTTTATTTGCAGGCGCAAATTCTAAAGTTTTCAAATAATAAATCAAAGCATTATCTAAATCATCTTTTTTAAAAAGCAAATATCCCTTCAAATTAATTAACAAAATATTTTCTGGATCTTCTTTTATAATCGAATTAAGTTTCAACTCAGCCTCTGCGTATTTTTTCAAATTAATGCAAGCTAAAATAAAATTATAACTCGAATCATCACCAGCATTAATATTAAATTTAATAGATTTTTCATAAAGCATAACAGAAGACTCATTATTACCAAGCTCTTCATTTAATTTAGCAAGCTTATAATATTCATCAGATATGTTTTGATATTCCCTAAAAATAGAGCTACAAGACAAAATAAAAACAAATAACAATTTATACATAAAAACTTACTCAAGTCCTTAAATTATTTAAATTATTCAAAGTAGTAAAATAGCAATAAATCTAATAACAATCAAAATATAAAACTTAATCGTCTTAATGTTATTAAATTTTAAAATTAAGCAAACCATATTTGATGATTATAAAATAAAATTTAGAAAATTTAGCACTCTAAAAGCTAAGTATAAACAAGCCCTCCTGTTTAAAAAAACAAAAGGGCTTTTAATGCTATCTAAAAACCAAATTAAAGCTTTTCTTGGTCATACTTGTTAAATATGTTTTCTGTTAAATATTTACCAACCGATCTTTTATCCTCAATAAGTTTAGATATTACGCTAAAATGTCTTGGTTCGATCTTGAAATACTTATAAGCTCTCCCATCCTTAAAAAATACAGAAAGCTCAGACACAGAAGAATCATAACCTACCTGTGATATTTTGCTTAATTCATTAGATATTGTTAAAGTTTCCAACTCAAATTCCTCCAAATAATTATCTTAGGAGTATAATAATAAAGTAAGAGTTAATTCACTAAATAAAAAATTTTAATCAATAAAATCAAAATCTACTAAATGATATATTCCCTACTATAAGGATATACATTAACACAACTTTAATCAAGCAAACTGTAAACATCATATTAAATATTTTAAAGTTTAAACTATTTAATAACATAAAATGCTATGAGATAGATTTTTAAAAAAAAATTTTGTAAAATTATTAGGATAGTTAATCTTTTACTCACATATCATCAGGAGGGACAATGTCCAATGGACTACAATAAATTACGAAACATAGGTATTAGCGCTCACATCGACTCGGGAAAAACTACTCTTACAGAACGCATTCTTTTTTATTGCAATAAAATTCATGCAATTCACGAAGTAAAAGGCAAGGATGGAGTTGGCGCAACAATGGACTCAATGGAGCTTGAAAGAGAAAGGGGAATCACAATAGCATCAGCTGCAACTCACGTTGAATGGAAAGATTTTCCAATAAATATTATTGATACGCCCGGACACGTAGATTTTACAATTGAAGTTGAAAGATCTCTTAGAGTGCTTGATGGGGCAATATTAGTTCTTGATTCTGTTGCAGGGGTTCAATCCCAATCAATAACTGTTGATCGACAACTTAAAAGATACAACGTGCCACGCCTTGCATTTGTAAATAAATGTGATAAAACTGGAGCAAATCCCTACAATGTAAAAGATCAATTAAGGTCAAAACTTGACTTAAACTCCGTTTTAATGCAAATCCCAATTGGACTAGAAGACAAACATATTGGGGTTATAGACCTTGCATTAATGAAAGCCTACTATTTTGAGGGAAAAGATGGAACAGAAATAATAGAAAAAGAAATACCCTTAGACCTCTTAGAAGAAGCAAAAAATAAAAGAGAAATAATGCTTGATACTCTTGCCGACTTTAATGATGAACTTATGGAATTACACATGGAAGGAAAAGATGTCCCTATTGAAATAATATACAATGCAATTAGAACAGGAACATTGGCTTTAAAATTATGCCCTGTATTTATGGGATCTGCTTATAAAAATAAAGGGGTACAATTACTCTTAGATGCAGTAACCAAATTTTTACCATCACCTCATGATATAAAAAACACTGCTCTTGACCTCAATAATAATGAAAAAGAAATCGATCTTAAAATTGACAACGAACTTCCAACTGTTGCTCTTGCATTTAAACTTGAAGACGGACAATATGGCCAATTAACCTATGTCAGAATCTATCAAGGAACTTTAAAAAAAGGACAAGAACTTATAAATTCAAGAACTTCTAAAAAATTCAAAGTTGGAAGACTTATTAGAATGCACGCTAATAATACAGAGGATATTGAATTTGGGGGAAGTGGCGATATTGTTGCTTTATTTGGAATAGAGTGTGCATCAGGAGATACATTTTGTGATCCATCAATCAGCTATTCAATGACATCAATGTTTATCCCAGACCCCGTAATTTCTCTTTCTGTAAAACCAAAAGACAAAAAATCTGCTGACAATATGGCTAAAGCTCTTGGAAGATTTACAAAAGAAGATCCAACATTTAAAACTTATGTTGACATTGAGTCAAACGAAACAATAATTCAAGGTATGGGAGAACTGCACTTAGAAGTTTACATTGAAAGAATGAAAAGAGAATTCAAAGCAGAAGTTGAAACCGGAATGCCACAAGTAGCTTATAGGGAGACAATTACAGGAAAAGCTGAATTCAACTATACTCACAAAAAGCAATCTGGGGGAGCTGGTCAGTTTGGACGAGTTGCTGGGTTTATGGAACCTCTTAATAAAGAAGGAGAAACATACGAATTTGTTAATCTGATAAAAGGAGGAGTAATCCCAACAGAATACATTCCATCATGTGACAAAGGATTCCAAAAAGCAATGGAAAGAGGGACATTAATTGGTTTTCCAATAGTTGATATAAAAATCACAATAAATGATGGCCAATATCACATTGTTGACTCGTCTGACATTGCATTCCAATTAGCAGCAATTGGTGCTTTTAGAGAGGCTTACGAAAAAGCAAAACCTACAATCCTTGAACCAATAATGAAAGTTACCCTTGAAGGACCTACTGAGTTTCAAGGGAATATGTTTGGACTTTTAAACCAAAGAAGAGGAATAATAACAGGTTCACTAGAAGATGGGAGCTTTTCAAAAGTTGAAGCAGAAGTACCTTTAAGCGAAATGTTTGGATTTTCAACAGTCCTTAGATCCTCGACCCAAGGAAAAGCAGAATTTTCAATGGAATTCTTAAAATATGGGAAAGTCCCAAGCGCTATATTTGATGAACTTCGAAAAAAATTTAACGATCAAAACAAATCTTAATAAAAATAATAAGGAGGCTTTATTATGATCGATTTAACACAAGAAAAACAAGAAATATTAATAAAAAACAAGTTTTTAGCCAAAGTTTTTGGACTTATGTCAATTGGACTTTTAATTTCAGCAATGTTTGCATATGCAACATCAGAAAATCAAACAATCAAAGCAATAATATTTTCAAATTCAATGTCATTCATGGCTATAATACTTATACAATTTGGACTTGTATATGCAATAAGTGGTGCTCTTAACAAAATATCAAGCAATACCGCAACAGCTCTTTTCTTACTCTACTCAGCACTAACAGGAGTAACATTATCTTCTATATTTATGATTTATACACAAGGATCAATAGTATTCACATTTGGAATTACTGCTGGAACATTTCTTGGAATGTCTGTTTATGGATATACTACAACAACAGATCTAACAAAAATGGGAAGCTATATGATAATGGGCTTATGGGGAATCATTATTGCATCTCTTGTTAATATGTTTTTCAGAAGCTCAGGCCTTAATTTTCTTATATCTATTTTAGGAGTAATCATATTCACTGGGCTAACAGCTTATGACGTTCAAAATATTTCTAAAATGGATAAAATGCTACAAGACGATACCGAAGTAAAAAATAGAATGGCAGTTGTAGCATCACTTAAGCTTTATTTAGATTTTATAAATTTATTCTTATATCTTTTAAGATTTTTGGGTCAAAGAAGAAACGACTAAAACAATTATAAAAACCCATTTTTATAAAAAATTCAATCAAAAATGAATGCTTTAACTTAAAAGCATTCGTTTTTAGAGGTTTCAATGAGCATAGATAGCTTAGAGTTCGAAGAAAGTAACACTCAAAATGTAATAAAAAAAAATTTTGAATTTGAAGGATATGTTGAAAGTAATAAGCCAATAATAATAGAAGGAAAACTCAAAGGCTTAATAAACTCATCAAACTCAATTTACCTAAGGGAAAAAGCCAATGTTGAAGCTGAAATAAAATGCCAACACTTACTAAATCATGGCAAAATAAAAGGTAATATTGAAGCTTTAAAAACAATTAAAATCTACAAAACCGGCAAATTAATAGGAAACATTAAAACCAAAGAACTTTTTATTGATTCTGGAGCAATATTTAAAGGGAATTGCGAAATGGAGGATTTGGAAGAATGAAATTTTCTTTTCTACTACAAATAACTTTAATTCTACTATCCAATTCAAGCTTATTATTCGGACAATCCTCCCAACTTAAAGAAAAAGAAGACTCCCTCCTTCTCTATAGAGAAGGAAAATTTAAAGAAGCTATTTTAAACACGTTAGAAGAAATTCGGCTAAATCCTAACAACTTAGATGCTAGGGCAATATTGATATGGAGCTTAATAGCTATAGGAGAATACAAAAGAGCCGAAAAAGAGGCAAATATTGGTCTTGGTATTAAAAAATATGACATAAGAATTATTCAAGCACTAGGAGAAGCTTATTTTTTCCAAAAAAATTATGAAAATGCATTAAAATACTTTCAAGAATATATTAGCCTTGATTCTAAAGGAGCAAGAATAATAAAAGTTTATAACTTGATTGCAGATTCTTTATATGAGTTAAAAAGATATAATGAAGCAGATTTTGCATACGAAAATGCATTAAGATTTGCTCCTAATAACCAAAATCTATTGATAAAATTAGCAAAATCAAGAATAAATGCAAAAAATAAAATATTAGCAGAAGAAGCGTTAATTAAACTTCTTACAATCTCTCCTAATAATCTAGAAGCAAAAAATTTACTAGAGGAATTAAAAAAAAGCAATAATAAACCTTGACATTCAATTTATAAAAACTTATTCTTATTCTTAGAAAATTAATAAACCGGGCTGCTAGCTCAAGTGGTAGAGCATCGGACTCTTAATCCGTTGGTTACAGGTTCAAGTCCTGTGCAGCTCAAATCGTTAAATACCTTTTTGGCATAAATTATCAATTTTATACCAATTTAACTTGACATTATTGAAAATTAAATATATTATTACTTTCGATGGTCATAAAGTGACTTTTGGGCTCATAGCTCAGGTGGTAGAGCAGCGCCCTTTTAAGGCGTTTGTCGTAGGTTCGAGTCCTACTGAGCTCACTTTTGTCCTCTTCGTCTATCGGTCAGGACTCCAGGTTTTCATCCTGGCAAGAGGGGTTCGATTCCCCTAGAGGATGTCTTTAAGGAAAAATTATATTTAACTTGTTCTCTTTTTACTTTTACTAAAAAACAAAAGTGTTTTTAAATAAACAGAAACTATTCAGGCATTAATAATATCTCAGCTCTTTCTTCAAGATTAATTTTCTTAAAAAATTCATTTATCAAATTTTTGCTTAAATTAGTTTCTATAAACTTAACCCCAAAATTATTTTTAAATACTCCATACCAGGATAATGCTGTTGATATATTTGAAATCCAATAACTATTCTTCTCCGAATTTATCTTTGTATTTTTAATATAATTTTTCTTAACAAAAGAAAAATCTATATCATTAAAATCTATTTTTTGCCTTTCAATCATATAGCTATTAATAGAATTTAAAACATTATCCAATTCCTTAGGCTCAGTAGTAAAAAAAATAGATAAAATACCGTCGGAATCTACATTTTTCCTCGAATTAGAGTCAAAAGAAGCTTGAATTGCATAAACACTAGACATTTTTTCTCTAATATTTTTTATAAGGCCATCCGTTAAAAGATCCGCTAAAGCATTTAAATTTAATGTGGTCTCTGCTAAATAATTAAATTTAAAAGGGTAAATCACATAAGCAAAGCTAGTTGAATCTTTTCCCTTCCTTACAACTATTTTGTTAAAATTTTTACTGTAAGAGTAATCTAAATCTTTATACTCACTGATTTTTTTAAAGCTAAGATTGCCTAAATATTTCTTTGAATAAGCTTTTATTGTCTGAATATCTGAATCTCCAACAAAAACAAACTTAAAATTATTTGCATAAGTAAACCTTTTCTTATAAAAAGATAAAATATTTTCTTTTGTAAAATATTTTAAATCACTCTCTTTTGCATCTTCAAATCTAGGATCATTATTGTTTAAAAATTTACTAATAGCTTTTTTAAAATGATATTTAGAACTATTTTCATTACTCTTTATTAATGCTTTTATATTATTAATAGAATTTTGTAAAAAAACTTCATCTATTTTGGGTTCCTTAAAAGCAAAATATATAAGCTCAAAAAGAGTTTGAAGATCTTTTTTATCTGAACTTCCAGCAATATATGATTCTTGAGCTCCAACACTAACACTTAAAGAAACAGCTTTGTCTGATAAATATTTTTCAATCTGTAATGCAGAATAATCTCCGCATCCTGAACCAGATACTACCCCAGGCGCAAAAGTTAAAACGGGAATAAGTTTTGAATCCTCTTCATTGATTAAACCACCCCAAGAAGTTGCTCTAAAATCAATTACACCCTTTTTTTGATCATTATATTTGAAATAAACTTCAACTCCATTTTCAAGAACAAATGATGAAATTTCATTTTCAAACTCATTTTCTCTAATAATATCTTTATTATCTAAAGACTTCTTAAAAAATTTACCTTCAATTGAAGAATTTTCATAAGATTTAAACTCTCTTTTTAAAGCTATCTTTTGAAGATTATTAATATCTTCAAAAGTCAAAGTAGGGTGTAATCTTGCATAATAAGAATAAAAAATTGCACAATTTTTCACATCAAACTCTCTTTCTACTAGATTATTTATTGTCTTTAAGTCAATTTTTTCCAAAAATTGAATAGAAAGATCGCAATACTCACTCATATCAAATTTGTCAGAACCATCAATAGCATTTTCTATTAAATCTTGAAAAATAGCCCATGAATTTGTTTTATTTATATTATTTTTCCTTAATCCTAAAGATTTGAAAAATTGAGCTTTAACTTTCTCAAACTCCCCCTGGGTAAATCCAAATTTTCTTATTCTCTCAAGCTCATAAAAAAAGTCTTCTATTCCTTCGTTCAAATAATCTGGATTAAAGTTTAAGGAAATTGATCTTGCAACAATAGTATTCTTATCTGATTTAAATGAAAAAAAATCTTTATTTAAAACATTTTTAAAATATTTTACCCCAGCAGTATTTAATTCAGAAAATCTATTTTCAAAAAGAGCAGCCAATAAAGACCTTTTAATAGAATTTAAAACATCATCTTTGGTCTTGACAGAGTTAATAACTTCCTTTTTAAAAAACATTAAACTAGGCTCTCCTACTTCCAAATCTTCTAAAAGTAAAAACTTATCTTTAAACTCTACATCTAAACTTACTTTTACTTTATTGATTTTATCAGTTGGATTTTCCCAAAAAATAAATTGTTTTTTTATTTTCTCTTCAATTTCTATAGGATTAATATCTCCTACCACAACAACACTTGCAAGTTCTGGTCTGTACCACTTTCGATAAAATTTTTTAAAATCTTCTGGTTGAAAAGACAAAATCTGTTCTTCAAGACCAATAGGATTTCTAAATTCATAAATACTTCCACTTGTCAAAAACTTATACATTTTTTCATAAATCCTGCTAGGATAAGTTTCACCAAGCTTTTTTTCCTCAATAATAATATTACGCTCCAGATCTATCTCTTCTTTCATGAAACTAATTTGAGAAGCCCAGTTCCTTAAAATATTTATAGATTCATCAATCTCATCTTTATTATTACCATCTGACAAATCAAGCCTATAATAAGTGAAATCAAAACTAGTAGCAGCATTAATATCAGCACCAAATTGCATTCCAAATTTTTTAAGAACATCAATAATAGAATTTCCCGGATAATCTTTTGTGCCATTAAAAGCCATATGTTCAAGATAATGAGCTATGCCCCTCTCATTATCCTCTTCATTAAGAGACCCTACATTAAAAACAATCCCCATATTAACAGCATTCTTTGGAGTTTGATTTTTATAAATATAATACCTCAAGCCATTAACAAGTTTCCCCTTTAGCAAGCTTTTATCTAACTTTAACTCATTAGAAACACAGGAAAACAAAAAAAATAGAAAAACACTTAAAAACTTAAAATAATTTTTAATTCTTTGATAATTCATTTACAATCCCTCTTTTTGAATTTATTTTTTCAGAATAAATTTTATTTAATGCTTTTAAAATAGATGAAAATCCAAAATCATTCCAATCTTTTAAACTCTTTAGCTTAGAAACTGGAAAAAGCTCATAAAATAAAAATAATAACTCTTCTTTGCTTAATTTTGGAATATCATTTAAGTAAACATTTTTATTAAAATCTTCAAGATAAACAAAAGGATTCAAGCGCTTATCTAGAAGAAATTTATTCAAATTAGGCATTAAAATGCTTTTATTATAAATTTCAATAGTAGTATATTCACTTGTCACATTATCATAAAAATCGTTATTCAAAAAAGAATCTAAAATAATAAATTTATTATCCTTAACACCCACACTTCTTCCATCCAAAGTCTTTAAAAATCCATCCTTACTAATATAAACTAAAGCATTTAAATCCTTTGTAGCATTAAAGATAAGCCTTGAATTGTTATAAACCTTAGATTGTCTTAAATGTTTATTGCTATCTACTGCTAATTCTTTTTCGTTTTTTAATAATAAATTTTTATTTTTTTCTTTTAACGCTTTATAAGCTAATTCAATATACTCTAAAGCAGAACTATTGGCCAAAACAAGCTGCTCTCTCTTTAGCAAATTAATAAAAAAAATCAACTCTTCTTTTTCAAGACTACGATAAAAATTAAAATCATTTAAATCAATGCCAAAACAAAAAGTAACCCTAAATATTAAATAAAAAATTGCAATGTTTTTTTTCAATTTAGCTTCCTCCCTTTAACTAACTACATCAACTAGCTCTAAACAAACAGGACAATGATCGCTCCCCATTACTTTGTCTAAAATTAGAGATTTTTTAACATTTCTCTTAAAAAATTCATTAACAATAAAATAATCAATTCTCCACCCCATATTTTTCTCCCTAGCCCTTGTTCTATAGCTCCACCAAGTATAATAACCAGGCTCCTTATTAAATATCCTAAACGTATCCACATATCCTTTGTTTAAAAACCTATCTAACCAAGTCGTTTCTTCAATATAATATCCAGGAGAGTCTCTATTAGAATCAGGACTTATAAGATCAATCTTGGTATGAGCAATATTAAAATCACCACAAATTACTACATTTTTTCCACCATTTACAAAAGAATCAACAAGATTCTCAACATAAGATAAAAAATCAAGTTTATAAACAAGTCTTTTTCTTAAAGCTTGAGAATTAGGAAAATAGCCGTTAATCAATACAAAATCACTATAGTATGCTATAAGCCCCCTACCTTCATTATCAAAAATTTCTTTTCCAAGTAAGTTTACAGCAATAGGCTTAACTTTAGAGTAAATACAAACACCACTATAACCTTTAATCTTTGACTTTGAAAAATAAGAATAATAATTTTCAAGAATTAAATCACTTGGCAACTGTTCTCTTAAAGCTTTGGTTTCTTGAACACATAAAATATCCGGGGTATATTCTCTTACAAATTCAAGAAAACCTTTCTTTAAAACAGCTCTAATTCCATTTACATTCCATGAAATTAATTTCATAAATTCCCTTTAAATATAAATCTTTAACCCATCATAAGCTAAATAAATATTGTCTTTTTCTAAATAATCAAATTCTTCATGCATTATATCGTGTGCAATATGCGTAAAGTAAGAAATTTTAGGATTGATTTTTTTAACCTCACAAACAGCCTCTGAAAAATTTAAATGAGCAGGATGAGGCTTAGTCCTTATAGCATCTATTATAAGTAGATCTAAATTTTTTAAATAATCATAGGACGCTTCAGGAATAAATTTAACATCAGTAAGATACGCTAAATTACCTATCCTATAACCTAAACTAACCGTCTCCCCATGAATCAAAGGAATTGGCATTATCTTTAAATCTTTAAAAAAAAAGGGCTCAAAATCTTTAATCACATTAGGAATAATGTCAGCCTTTCCACTTACGGAAGGTTTGGATGAAAAATTATGCGAAAAAGCATTCATTATATGAACCATAGTAGTTTCTCTAGCATAAATGTTTAAAGGCGCACTTCGTGTATAAAACTTAATATCATCAAAACCCATAATGTGATCATAATGTTCATGGGTATAAAGCACCAAATCCAGCCTATCTATATTCTCTCTTAAAAGCTGCTGCCTAATATCAGGACCTGTGTCAATCAACAATTTGATGTTAGAAGAAGACACCTTAAGAAAGAAAGAACTTCTTAATCTTTTATTTTTTCTAAAACTTGAAGTACAGACTCTACAGCTACAATTTAACATAGGAACACCACTTGAAGCACCAGTTCCTAAAAAGGTTCCGACCATATGTTACTACCTTTCGCCTGTAAACATAGTCTATTTTAACACAACATTTTATATTAAACAAAAATAAGCTCTCCTAATAAAAACACCCCTGAATCTAAAATTAAATTAATACTATTTAACAATCAATTCTGTAAACTATTTTGGAAAAAACTCTTTTATGCTTATAATTATTTAAGGAAAAGTTATTTTTATGGATACGCAAATTTATGAACTGATTTTCTTAACTAGCTTTAGCATATTTTTAATAGTAAATTTATTTAATTTTAAAAAAGAATTTACTTATGAAGACTACTTCATAATATTTCCGGGTACGTTTTTTGTAATAACTTTATACTTTACAGAAATCAACCCATTAATGTTATATATCGGAAGTATATTCTTAATCTTTATGATAATCATCTTCTTTAAAAACATAAAAACAATAGTAAATAGAAGAAGAAGAAGTAACAATAAAAATATAAAACAATCAAAAGGAATATTTCTTTCAATTTTGCTAAAGACAATACTTGTAATACCTGCTATTTTAACTGTTATTATTGCAACCATTTTCTCATATTTAGCACTTTTTGTAAATTATCCCAAAGATGAAAACAATAGCTACCAAATTGGATTCATAAGAATTAAAGACCCCAAAAATGATTTAAACTTATCAATTTGGTATCCCGTAAGTTCAACGCTGGGTCTTAAAAAACAAAATCCATTTCTTTTATATGAATTTAATCCTTTTTTCATAAACGAAATGAATTATTTACCAAAACAAAACAATATATATAAACAAGCCTTTATTAGTAATAACCAAAAAATATATGATTCTATTTTACTTATACTTCCTTATTACTCTCACGACTCAATGTTCAAGTCCCTAATCAGCAGGCTTGTTAAGAAGGGAAAAATTGTTTATTTATATTCACCAAAATATAAACACATGAAAAGCTACGATTTTATTAAAAATAGCCATAAAAGTATATTCAGCTATGTAATCAACAAAAGCATTAGCTATTTAATTGAACCTGCCAATATCCTTAATCAAAAAGCCGATATTGCATCTAATGAAAACGATATTCAAAACATTATTGAACTAACAAAATCAAGCCAAAATTTAAAATTTTTAAATTCAAAAATGAATCTTAATAACCTAACGTTAATTACACTAGGCAATCAAGCAAATATTGCTAATTTTATCCTTGCAAAAAACAAAAATATAACAAAATATATCAATATAGGAGGCAAACCACAAACAATAAAAAATTTAAAAAACTTGCAACTAATTCTACGAGAAAATGAAAAAGAACTCCACACAAAAGATAGTAATGTAAATTCTATAAAGCTAATAAACATAAACAATATTGCAGAAATTTCTGATTTTATTTTTAGCAGAAATTATCTAAAAAGTTTTAATTTCTTAAAAAACAAAAAATTAATACTATCGAGATTCAATTCTATAATTACTGAGATTAATAAATTCATTGAAGAGGAAAAATAATAATGATAAAAAAATTTTTGCTATTTGCAATGATCAACATCTTTTTTTTAACAAATAAAGCTTATAGTAATGAAGAGGTAATCGAAATAAGTACTGAAATACAAAAAGAAAAATATATTCCCTTTTTAATAAGTAGAGGAAAAACTCAACTAGAAGACCTTGTAAAATATACTCTAGAAATAAACCCAGACCTTGATAAGAACTATGTAAATACTATTGCTAAAACCTACATAAACGAATCTTTGATTGAAGGGATTAATTACGACATTGCCTATGCTCAAATGTTACTAGAAACAGGAGCTCTAAAATTTAATGGGATAGTCTCAAAAGAACAACACAATTTTTCAGGCATAGGAGCCACTAATAATCTTACAAAAGGAAATTCTTTTTCCAATATTACAGAAGGAATCAAAGCTCATATTCAACATTTAAAAGCTTATGCATCAAAACAAAATATCAACTCAAATATGGTTGATCCTAGATTTTACCTTGTTAAAAGAGGATCTGCTCCAACAATATATGATTTAACTGGAAAATGGGCAAAAGACAAATTTTACGATAAAAAGCTTAAAAAAATATTATTAGAACTATTAGAGTATAATAATGCAAATAAAAGCTAAAAGCCCACTATATGATTTCCTAGAAGAGATATATTCAAAGTACAATAAAAAAAAATTTATACATCCTGATCCTTTAGAATTTTTATACAAATATGAAAAAAAAGAAGACATTGAACTTGTAGGTCTAATTAGTGCTTCATTGTCACTAGGAAGAGTAGAAAAAATTTTAGAAGCAATAGAGAGGGTACTCAAACCACTTGGCAAATCTCCTTCTGAGAACCTTAAGCTAGTAAATGAAAAAGACTTAAAAGCAATATTTAAAGGATTTGTTTATAGATTTTTCAAAGAAGAAGACATTGTAAGGCTACTATACACCCTCAAGATAATAAAAGAACAATATCACACACTTGAGAATCTTCTTTACAGTATTTATTATAAAAACCAAAATTTTATACTCAGTATAGATGAATTAATAAAGCATATGGAAAAAATAAATGGAAGAGAATTTGGAATGTTACTTCCAAAGCCTTCAAAGGGAAGTTCTTGTAAAAGACTTTTTCTATTCTTAAGATGGATGATACGCAAAGATGCAGTCGATTTGGGTATTTGGAATAAATTCAACCCTAATAAGCTTATAGTACCAATGGATACTCATATGACAAACATTGCCTCAAAATTATTTAAAATCAAAGAAATAAAAAACGTAAACCTTAAAAAAGCAATAAAAATTACAAGCTATTTTTCAAAAGAAAATAATGAAGATCCTGTAAAATACGATTTTTCTTTAACCAGATTTGGAATAAATAGGGATTTTAATAAAGAAAAATTACTAAAAAATATTAATAAACTATAAAATTTTAGTTACAAAACCTTTAAAATAATAAATACTTAAATCATTAAAACAAAAACACTAATTTATCATAAAATAAAAAGGAGAATCTATGAACAATCTTAAAGAAAAAATAAATGCTTATAGTAAACTAATTTTGGGATCTTGGCAATTTGGAGGAGGATATTTTAAACAGGTTGAAAAAGAAACCGCTAAAAAAATATTAAAAAAAGCATATAGTCACGGGATTAGAAATATTGATACCGCAAAAGCTTATGGAAATGGAATTTCAGAAAAAATAATTGGCGAAATAATATCAAAGGATCCAACAATAAGAGAAAATATTTTAATTGCAAGTAAATGCTACCCAATGGAACTTTCAGAATATAAAAAGAATTTTAATGAAAGCCTTAAAAATTTAAAAACTGATTATATAGATATTTACTATATACATTGGCCTAAAAACGATTTTGATTTAAGACCAATAGCATCATTTCTTGAAGAAATGAAAGCAAAAGAAAAAATAAAATATGTGGGTGTTAGTAATTTTGAAATATCACACATGGAAAGTGTAAAAAGCGTTTGCAAAATTGACGTAAACCAAATAGGATACAATCCCTTATTTAGAAATAAAGAAAAAGATGTAATTCCCTACTGTGAAGATAATAATATTGCCACCATATCATATTCAACAATTGCTCAAGGACTTTTATCCAAAGGCAATATAAAAGACAAAAGCAAATTTACCGATACCATAACAGAAAAATTGATACTTTTTAAAAAAGAACTTTGGCCTTATACTTTAAAAACCATAAATAAACTTGAAAAGATAGCAAAGAGAAATAACTTAACAATTTTAGAATTAACATATTCATGGCTTAAAAAAACAAAATTAAGTGGATTTATAGTGGGTTTCAGCAAAGAAAGCTATGTAGAATCAAACTTGAATTCATTTAAAGCAGAAATCAATGATGAAGTATATAAAGAAATTACATTAATTTTAGATAAATTTAATAAGCAAACAAAAAATTTCCCAAATTTATTTAACAAAAAAATTTAAAACTTTATAAAAATAAAGAATTCAATTAACAAGCTTAAAAAACAATAGAATTTCCTAGAATTCTAATGCCTTCTACAGTTAAATGAATATTAAAAATAAATTCTATCTCAATTAATGGTAAAAGTAAGTTTGCATTACCCCCGGCAATCATTAAATTAAATTTTTTTTTATAAATCTTTTTAATATCGCGATAAACACCTTCTATTAAATACTTATATTGATAAAACAAACCACTATTTACACTCCCAGGCGTAGTTCTCTCTAAAAGATTACTTGGGGTGCTAATAGGAAATTTCTTCAAAAGATAGGCACTGTCTAATAAAGAATTAAAATTTACCAAAGGGCCAGAATTAATAAGACCACCAAGTATTCCATCCTGCCTACTAACAGCAAAAATAGTGCAAGCTGTTCCTAAATCTACTACCAAAACATTTTCAAATGAATAATTTTCAACGGCCGCAACAAGATTAGCAAAAACATCTGAACCTAACAAAAATTTATCACTTTTGTAAGGATTAAATGATAAATCATAATTTAAATCAAAACTAATAAACAATGGTTTTATCTTAAAAAAAGAAAAAATGACATTTTCAAATATTTCATTAAGAACGGGAACAACACTACTTATAAAAACTTGATTTACATTAAAATAAAAATTTTTTTCAAAAAACTTATAAATCTCATCATACCTTAACATGAGATTTGTTTTCATTTTAACAAATAAATTAATTTTATTGTTTTTAAACAGGGCAAAAGCAATGCTAGTATTTCCAATATCAATTATCAATTCTGATAATAAAGACTTATTCATAAATATTTATTCTTTTTGTAATTTTGTCAAATCTTAATAAAATATTAAGGGTCTTCTTTTTTTTGGGTGTTGCTTTAATAACTAAAATTTTACTCAAAGGATAATACTTCCAACCATCAGAATATATGTAAAACTTATAATCTGTAAACCAATCAATTTCCCTAAATCTAACTAAAGTTGGATTTAAAATATTTCCAAAAAACATATAGCTTGAATAATTAATCTCCTGATCAAAATTAATTGCAACCCTAGTATCAGTAATTTCACTATTTAAAGCCCTAGAAGCAGAATATATCCACCTGATAGATCCATTGTTAAAAATGAAAATAAATTGAGGCATGTATTGATTATCAATAATATCAAAATAATAGCTTTCATAAGGAATTCCTTTGACATAATCACTCATTAAAAAATGATAAATCACATTAAATGAAAGCTTTAATATTAAATTATCTTTTAAATAAGATGCTATTCTTTTAAGAACCCCAGAAATCTTTAATGCATACTCAACAACATCAGTTAAATTATTATTATTTAAAATATACACTTTTCCTTCATCTGTAACACTAAATAAAGTAAATACAAATTTATAAAGCTCCTTTTTAAAGCTTAAATAAACAGAATCATCATTACTAATCTTAAGAAAAGTAAGATAATTAGAAAGAATGTTATAGGTTTGGTTAAAATCAAAATTAGAACTTAATATTTTTTTAGGATCTTTTAAAAGATTTAAAGCATGATTTAATTTAGACCCGTTTTCTGATAAAAAAATTTTTTCCAAAAGACGGGGATCTTCCTTTAAATAAACCATAAGTCTGTCTTTCTCAAGAGAATCAATAAAAGTTTTATTTCTTGATAAATAAGAAAAAAATTTATCAATTTGATCTGAATTAGCATAATAATTTAAACTTAAATAAGTAAGTTTATGTTCATTTTTAACCAATAAAGAATCTAATCTTAAAAATATTGACTCGTGATTTCCTCTAATTAAAGATTCTGCTAAAAAGCAAACCATTAGATTTTCATCAAAACTATAAGTACCATATTTAAGCCATCCCCCCTTTGAAACATTAAAATTAACGGGATTATTCCAAGAATCATAAGCACTTTGTCTAAAATTATTTAAAGTATCATTAAAAATTTTATTATCTATCTCTTTAATTTTTGAATTCATAATAGAATAATCTAAGATATTGCTTTGATTGCCCTCTATAATGGAATTTGAAATACTTTTCTTTGGTGAATCGATATAAATAGCATTGCCAATTCTAAATGTTGCTTGAGGAGAAATTAAAATATCTTTTTCTCTTATTTTTACATTTTCTCCTAAAAAGACTTTATACTCTAAATTCCCCCCTTGTCTTATTGAAATATTAGGCTCGTCTAATAAAACTTCATAATAATCTTCAACTTCATAGCTTAACAAAAAACTCTTAGAAAGATTTGATTCAATGCTAAAATTATTTTCCGAATCAAACAAAAATCCTAGAAAAATATTATTCTCAAAATAAACATAAATACCTGCTTCTTGAACTTTATAAGAGATGGGGAAAAGATTTAACTCTGTTTCTAAAACAATAAGTGGATTAAGTTTGGATAAAAGTATCCTAAGTCCTCTAACATTAACAATAATATCATTTAAAATATATTCACTATTTTCAACCTTATTATTTACTTCTAATTTTACATCTTTTAAAAAAAAGATATTTAAGTTTAAATTCCTAAATTGTAAAAAAATAACAACAAATAATATTAAGATACCAAGTAATAAATTAAAAGCTACTGCCCTTAAAAACCCCTTCATATGATGATTCTAATCATAAAAAATCAAAATATCAATATTGATTGCATAAAAACAAAAAAAATAATAAAATGTATAGGTTGGCTAGTTGAATAGGAGCAAAGTGTATGAAAATTCCAAAAAATTATATTCCAGGAACAAATCCTTATAAGTCTCTACCTAAAAAACCTATTATTGAAAACAAGAAAAAAATTACTAAAAAACAAGAACAAATTAATTCAGAAATTATGAAATCACAAGAACGTATTTTAAAGTTATATATGAGACGCCTACAAAAAAAAGATCAAATAACTCTTCAAAATTTTATTTTAGAAGGACACAAGATTGGTTCTAAAATTTTCAACAATTTGCCAAAAACACTAAAAGAAATAATAGCTTTAATGAACATAGAATCCTTAAAAGTGCTAAAAAAAAATACAAAAAATCCAATTAAAATGCTTTACATAAAATTTTCAAGCTGGACCTTAAACAAACTAATCAAAACGCTCGACATTGAATCTAATAACAATAAAACTGCAAAACATAAATAATAACTTTCAAATTCTTTTTAAATCTCTTACTTATTAATTTTTTTATTAGCTACTTTTCTTACAATGTCTATTGTTGATTTATTATTAGAATAAATAAAAAAATCTTTCAAGAATCATCTTTTATGATTATTGGGCTCTAAAATGTACATTGAATCTAATATATCTAATGTCATTTATTGCCACAATAAAATTCACCAACCATACCCAATTTATTCCTAATAGTTAAACACGCTGCAATATCCCAAAGTCCTACAAAAGAAAAATAGACCTTATAAGAACCTATAAAAGTTTGGCAAAAGAATAGACACTAAAGCCATTAATATGAATGTGCAAAGAAAAATTAAAATTAAATGACCTTACAATAGACTTTGAAACTGCAAACAAACTTTGGATATTATGGGGTTCAGAATTGGCAAAAACACCCGTATTAAAATCCTTTCTCAAGAATAGCTACCAATGCTTTTTTAGCATAAAATACCTATCTTTATAAGTAATATAAAAAACTCACCGCTTAAAGGAAGAGAAATAGCTCCTTAAATAATTTTGACACTTTTAAAAACTCAATCAAAATATTTTAAAGGTCCTTTCAAGAAATCCAAAAATATTTGAAATATTAATAATATATCTTTTAAAAATTAAATACTCTCTAATTTTTTAATATAAATAACATACATTTTAGAATTTAAATTTTATTACTTTTTGAATTGTATTTTTTTTTATTCTCAAACATATTAAATAACATTAAATCTCTAATTTTCCCCATAAAAACATTATCAACAAAATTTTAAAAAAAATAATTTAAAAAACTAAGCCCTACGCGCAATTTTAAACCATATTAACCATATTATTTAAAATAGGAATTGAGAGTTCAAAACCAAAAGTTTTTTTAGAAACTTTAACTATAGGAGCTCCTTGTCTTCTTTTGTATTCATTTTTAAAATAAAGATTTAAAACTTTATCAACTATACCTTTTTCAAAATGAAGATAAATTGAATCTATAGATTCATTGTCAATTAAATATCTATTTAAAATAATATCAAGAACTTCATATTTTGGAAGAGAATCACTATCTTTTTGGTCAAACCTTAACTCAGCCGAAGGCTCCTTTAAAATAATATTAACAGGAATAATACATTGATCGAACTTTGCATTAATATATTTTGCAAGATCATAAACTTCTGTCTTAAAAAGATCTCCAATCAAAGCAAGCCCCCCACAAGTATCCCCATAAAGGGTGCAATAACCAACTGCAATCTCGCTTTTATTGCCAGTATTTAAAAGTAAAGAATTTTGAGAATTACTATAAGACATTAACAAAAGTCCCCTTAACCGAGCTTGTAAATTTTCCCCAGTAACACCTTTAACATCAAAATGATTTTCAAAAGACCTGCTACTCACCTCAAACAAGTCTTTTATTGGCATTTCAATTAATTTAAACCCTAATTTTCTAGAAAGCTCTTTAGCATCAGAAATAGAACCTTCTGATGAAAATTTACTAGGCATAGAAATTCCAACAACATTCTCAGCTCCCAAAGCAAAACATGCAAGACACGCAACAAGAGCAGAATCAATGCCCCCAGATACCCCTAAATGCACTTTAGAAAATCCCAAAAAACCAACATATTCTCTTAATACAAGAGATATTGCTAAAATAATTTTTTCAAAAAGTTCATTACATGTATCAAATTTTAAATCTTGAAATGCGTCATTAGATATGAAATCAAATTCAAATCCTTTAGCTTGTTTTAGCTTACCAGAACTATTAATAAAAAAACTATGCCCATCATAAACTGCAGAATCTTCAACTCCATAAAAATTTGAATAAATAACATCAAGCTCATTCTCAATAGCAACTCTTTCAAAGAGTTTTAACCTAAGATTATTCTTTTCCTTAGTGAAATAAGATTTGGATGGTATTATTAAATACCGTGCCTTCTTTAAATTCTCACCAAATTTGGGACTTGATTCTTTAAACAACAAATCATCCTCAAAATTTAATACAGCAAATACATTGTCCTTATAAGTAAAAAACTCGGGTGAATTGCATTGTGTTACAGTTAAAATAACTTCATGATTGCTGATGACAGAAATAATATCTACAAATTTACCATCCTTATAAACACTGTACCCAAAAACAATTAAAGTGCTATCATTAACCCGTTCTCTCATAAAGTCAATGCACTTACATATATTTTGAGAATATTTAGAATACCCAAACAACTCACCACACCTGGTATAGCCTAAAAACATGAAAGGGAAAACTAAAACATCTGATCCCCTTAGCAAGGCTTCATTATAATTAATTTTAAAATCATCAACGCATTTGTCAAAATCTAAAACTCTATATTTTGTTTGAGCAATGCTTATTTTCATAGATAAATAATAATTAATAATACACCAAATTACAACAAAAAAAAATTTAACAGCTTTGCAACCAATACTCATCCATATTTTAATAATACCCTAAAATTAAGGGCATCTTAGACCCACTAAAACAAACAAAATCAAAAAATGATATTGAAAATATTATGATAAATAAAAAAAATAAAATTTTTTTATTTTGACAAAAAAATACACACCAACATTTTGCTAAATAATAATATGTATCAATACAACACTATTGCTGACAGCTTAAGAAAAATATATATCTTGCAAATGCTCAAAATGAATCAATTTTAATAAATTTCAAGAAAGAAAAAAATTTGTAAAATATTTTTTTTAAAGATAAAATGCTTTATCAAAGGAGGAAAAATGGAAAAAAAAGAAACTAAAACCGAACCTGAAAAAATCAACAAGCAAGATAACAAAAATACAAAATCTCAAAAAAAAGAAAACTTAACTTCGGCAAATTATGATAAAAAAATTACCGAACTTGAAAATGAAATCTCCAATCTCAAAGATTTGTATTTAAGAAAACAAGCAGAATTTGAAAACTTCAGAAAAAGATTAGAAAAAGAAAAAGACAATTTTGTTAAATTTGCAAATGAAACCATAATGAAAGATGTTGTCAATTTTCTTGACAACCTAGAGAGAGCCATCAACTCTTCAAAAAAATCTAAAGATTTTGACAACCTATTAACAGGTATTAGTATGATTGAAAATGAAATACTATCAATCTTTGATAAAAAATATAATTTAAAAAAATTTGGAGAAAATGGCGAAAATTTTGATCCAAGTCGTCATGAAGCAATAAGTATTGAAGAAAAAGAAGATCTTAAAAATCCAGAAATAGTAGAAGTATATCAAAAAGGATATTGCTACAACGACAGAATATTAAGAACAGCAAAAGTTAAAGTTGCTCAAAGTAAAAATTAATTAGAAAATAGGAGGTTATAATATGGGCAAAATAATAGGTATTGACCTAGGAACAACAAACTCATGCGTAGCTATAATGGAGCATGGAAAACCAGTTGTAATACAAAATTCAGAGGGAGGAAGAACTACTCCATCTATTGTTGCCTACACAAATAAAGGCGAAAGGCTTGTGGGACAAGTCGCAAAAAACCAAATGGTTACAAATCCCGAAAACACAATTTATTCTATTAAAAGATTTATGGGAAGAAGATTTGAAGAAGTTGCAAGCGAAATAAAAATGGTTCCTTATAAAATAGAAAAAGGACTAAATGGCGATGCACGAGTAAACATTTCTAATATAAAAAAGCAAATGTCGCCGCCTGAAATCTCAGCAGCAACTCTTACAAAAATGAAAGAAACAGCAGAAGCTTACTTGGGTGAAAAAGTTACAGAAGCTGTCATTACAGTTCCTGCTTACTTTAACGATGCTCAAAGACAAGCTACAAAAGATGCCGGCAAAATAGCAGGCCTTGAAGTTAAAAGAATTGTTAACGAACCAACTGCCGCTGCCCTTGCTTATGGAATTGAAAAAAAACACGAAGAGATTGTTGCTGTTTACGATCTTGGTGGGGGAACATTTGACATTTCAATATTGGAGCTTGGAGATGGTGTTTTTGAAGTAAAGTCAACCAATGGAGACACGCATCTTGGGGGTGACAATTTTGATGATGAGATAATAAAGCATTTAATTTCAGAATTCAAAAAAGAAAGCGCTATTGATTTATCAAACGACAAAATGGCTCTTCAAAGACTAAAAGAGGCCGCTGAAAAAGCTAAAATAGAACTTTCAGGCGCTCAAGAAGCCTCAATAAATCTTCCATTTATTACAGCAGATGCAAACGGTCCAAAACACTTGCAACATACCCTAACAAGAGCAAAATTCGAACAAATGGTAGACCATTTGGTTCAAAAAACAAAAGAACCATGCCTTAAAGCTATTAAAGATGCTGGGCTTAAAGCTTCTGATATTAATGAAGTAATACTTGTAGGCGGATCAACAAGAATTCCTGCTATTCAAAAAATTGTAAAAGATATATTTGGACAAGATCCCAACAAAGGAGTAAATCCAGATGAAGCTGTAGCAATTGGAGCTGCTATTCAGGGTGGTATTTTAACCGGAGAAACTAAAGATATGGTACTCCTTGACGTTACTCCACTCTCACTAGGAATAGAAACGCTAGGTGGTGTAATGACTAAACTTATTGAGCGAAACACTACAATTCCTACAAAAAAAAGTCAAGTATTCTCAACAGCTGCTGACAATCAAACTTCTGTTGATATTAAAGTCCTTCAAGGTGAACGTGAAATGGCAGCACAAAATAGAATACTTGGTAATTTCATACTTGATGGAATACCAGCAGCACCAAGAGGGGTACCTCAAATTGAAGTTAGCTTTGACATTGACGCTAATGGAATAGTTCATGTGTCTGCAAAAGATATGGGAACAGGAAAAGAACAAAAAATTAGAATTGAATCATCATCAGGACTCTCTGAATCAGAAATAGATCGCATGGTAAAAGATGCAGAAGCTCATGCGGAAGAAGATAAAAAATTAAAAGAAAACATTGAAACAAAAAATACAGCTAATTCTTTAATTTATCAAACAGAAAAATCATTAAAAGAATATTCTGAAAAAATTTCAAGCGAAGATAAAGAAGCTATTGAAAATAAAATAAAAGAATTAAAAGAAAGTCTTGAAAAAGAAGATATTTCACTTATAAAATCTAGAACAGAAGAACTTCAAAAAGCTTCTTACAAAATAGCTGAAATGATGTACAAAGATTCTTCCCAGCAAAATGCAAGCAACCAAAAAGAAAATGGTACCCAAAGCAATACAAGCGAAGAAGGCAAAGAAGCCGATTACGAAGTTGTTGACGAGGATAAAAAATAGTGAAAAAAGATTATTATGAAATTTTGGGGCTCTCAAAAGGAGCCTCAAAAGATGAAATAAAAAAAGCTTATAGAAAAATAGCAATTAAATATCACCCTGATAGAAATCAAGGAAACGAAGAGGCCGCTTCTATCTTTAAAGAAGCTACTCAAGCTTACGAAGTTTTAATAGATGACAATAAAAAAGCCAAATACGATAGATTTGGACACTCCGCTTTCGAAGGAGGAGGATTTGAAGGATTCTCGGGTGGATTTAGCGGATTTTCAGACATCTTTGAAGACTTTGGTGATATTTTTGATTCATTTTTCACCGGAAACAAAGGACAAGAAAAAAACAGAAAACACGCAAAAGGTGAAGACGTAGGATATAACATAGAAATATCTCTTGAAAATGCATACTTTGGTTACAAAAATAATATAAACATAACAAGACAAATACTCTGTCATTCTTGTTTGGGAAAAAAATCCGAAAAAGGTACAAGTCCTTCGATATGTAACATGTGTAACGGTAGTGGCAGAGTAGTTCAAGGCGGAGGATTTTTCAGGGTTACAACAACATGTTCTAAATGCTACGGTGAAGGTAAAATAATATCAAACCCTTGTAAATCTTGTAAAGGAAAAGGAAGCATTACAAAACAAGAAACTATTCAACTAAACATCCCTTCAGGCATTGATAACAACCAACAAATAAAAATGAAAGGTAAAGGAAATGTTAATCCAGACAACCAAGAATATGGTGATCTTTATGTAAAAATATTAATAAGATCTCATAAAATATTTAAAAGAAATGGTAAAGATCTCTACGCAATGCTTCCAATAAGCTTTACTCAAGCAGCCCTTGGAAAAGAAGTAAGAATAAAAACAATCGCTTCAAAAGAGATTAAAATACAAATTCCAAAAGGAATAGAAAATGAAGAACAAATTTTAATTAAAAACTCAGGAATGCCAATTCTTCAAACCGAAAAGTTTGGAAACCTAATATTAATCACTAAAATAAAAACACCTAAAAATTTAAATTCTAATGCCATCAAACTTTTTGAAAACTTGAGCAAAGAATTAAAAGATGCTGATGAAATAGATTTACTCAAAGTATAATATGTATATAACCCATGCCAATTCAATAATTGAAAGCATAAAAAATAATAAAGGATTTGAACTTTATATATCAAAAAAAAGTTCAAAAACTAAAGAAATTGAAAAGCTGGCTAAAACACAAAATATAAAAATACTAAGAATAAGTATAAATGAGCTTGACAAAATTCTAAAAACCAAAGGCCACAGGGGCTTTGCATTAAAATTAAAACTTGAAAAAAATAAAAATGTAAAAACACAAACCAAAGATTTTGAAAACCTACTAGAAACATTTAAAAAAAAAGAAAATGCTTTCATTTTACTTCTAGACGAAATAGAAGACCCCCAAAATTTGGGAGCAATCCTTAGAACAGCAGAACAGTTTAGTATAGATCTTGTAATTACTACCCAAAAACGTAGCGCAAAAGACAATTCAACGGTTTTGCGCACTAGCTCTGGTGCAAGTCAATATGTAAAAAAAATAACAGTGGCAAACATAAATAACACAATAATTTTTTTAAAAAAACATGGCTTTTGGATATACACTGGTGATATTAAAGGACAAGATATAAACAAAATCAAAATAAACGACAAAAAAATTGCACTTATTTTAGGAAATGAGGGAAAAGGTGTGCACAAGCTAATAAAACAAAATTCCGATTTTTTAATAAGAATCCCAACTAGCGGCAAAATAGATTCACTTAATGTTTCTGTGTCCACGGGCATTTTAATCTTTGAAATCAAAAGGCAATTAAATCTACTCTAAAACATTAAATTAAATTAAATTGAAACTTCATTTCAAAACAAACAATATCGTAAAAAGAACTATTTTAAAAAATTTCCCAACTCAACAGATGCAATAAATCCCTCAGCAGCAGCGGTAATGGCTTGAGCGTAAAGTTTATTACTAACATCTCCACACGAAAAAACACCATCAACACTTGTTTTAACAACATCTTTAGTTATAATAAACCCCTCTTCATCCAAATCTAAAAATCCCTTTAAAAATTCTGTATTCGGCTTATAACCAACAGCCATAAATACAGCATTCACTTCTAATTTATAAAAACCATTATCTTTTTTATTAAAAATCTTAACCGAAGAAATAAAAGATTTTCCATCTACTTCTGTGGCCTCTGAATTATACAAAATTTCAATATTCGGCAACTTTGTAACACTATCTCTTAACATAGCAATAGCTCTAAGGTAATCTTTTCTTACAATAATATAAACCTTATCCGCTAATTTGCTTAAATAAATTGCTTCTGAAAGGGCAGTATTTCCTCCACCAATTACTGCAACCTTTTTCCCTTTATAAAGATGTCCATCACAAATAGCGCAAACCGAAATACCCTTATTCCAAAATAAATCCGAATTTTTAAGAGTTTCAAGTTTTTTGGGTTTTGATCCCACAGCAACAATCACAGCTTTACTTTTATAAATATAATTTTCTGTATAAAGGTAAAAAATACTATTCCTTTTTTTTATAGAAAAAACAGTTTCGGGAAAAGTTTTAGCTCCAAGATTTACTGCTTGCTCTTTCATATTTAACATCAAATCTCTACCACTTATTCCATTTTTAAAACCAGGATAATTGTAAACCTCTGTGGTTGTAGTAAGCTGTCCTCCAGGTTCAGGGCCTTCTAAAATAGCAGCTTTATAATTACTCATAACAGAATAAATTCCAGCTGTTAATCCAGCCGGACCAGATCCTACAATTATTACATCTTCAAGAAATTCTACCTCTTTTTGAAAGAAATTTTCCTTTTTGGTCAGCTTTATATCAATGGTTTCAAATTCTAACATATCTAAATTTCAAGCCTCTCTTAAAAATTTTAATGTAAATCTTAGTATTGATAAAATTCATATTAAATACTTAAGATCGACCCATAAGTTTATTGATATTAACCTCAAAAACAGAGCATGGAATAAAAATACCAAAATTATTTAAAACATAAGGCGAAATTTCACCAAAATTACCTATATTAAGACCTTCAAGCAAAATATCCGCTCCCCTACCATTAATATAAAAAGCAGCTTGTGATTCTCTTAAATTAATCTCAATATTTAAATAATAAAAAAGCGTTGCAACAATTGAATTAATCTCATTAAAAGAAATTTCTTTGCCAGCCATTAAAAAAGCTAAATTGGTAAAAGTGCTTGTTCCTTCAATAGTATCCAAATTCTTTAAAGCTACCTTTCCAACCTCAAAAATTTTATGTGGATAAGGAAAATTAGAACTAACACTTTCTGATTTTAATAAATTAGGAATTATTGATGCCCTAATATATTCATAATTCTCTGTCATTGGATTAGATACTTTTAAAAAATTTTGATCATCAATATTCATTCTATCAATAAAATCTTTCTTAGAACCCATATAATTATAAATCATTTCTTGAAATCCCATACCTACCATTAAATTTCTAATATCTCTTGACAACTCTTCTATAGCACTAAGCCTTCCCACTGAAAAAGCCTTGGGAAGCTCTGGATAAAAACTTGCAAGACCTTCTCCTATCATTATATCTTCAATTACATCAACCTCATGAAGAAAGTCGTTTCTATAAAAAGGTGGGATAATATAATTTTTTAAATCTCTAGAATAAGAGTTTACACCCATTTTTTTTAAACTAAGACAAATACGTTCTAATGTTAAATTATTTCCAAGTAGCCTATTAACATTTCTAACATTAAACTCTACTTCTTCTTGAAAATAATAAGGACATACTAATTCTTCAAAATCTAAACCAAAAGGCTTTCTAAATACAGTTTTTACAGGTAAAATTTCAAAACCCATATCATAAAAATCACATGCTACTACAGATAGCGCTAACAAAGTTGCTTCAAAATCGATACCCGTAACCTCAACAAATAAATCTGTATCACCAACCTTTAAAGATCCAATATTATTAGAATTAATTATTGGAGGATAAGAGACTACATTATTATTATTATCCAATAATAATGGATATTTATCAAAATTTTTGATAATATGGGAATATTCTAATCCTTTGGGATGCTTTTCATTTATTTCTAAAAGCGAAAGCTCACAATCCATTCCTAAAGGAACAAACTTATGATTAGGAGATGAAGCAACATAAGTTATTGGAAATTTAATAAAATTAGAATTATACATCCCCATTGCAACTCTTCTTCTCTTTTGTCCATAACTTTGACAAAGTTTTTCTTGAAATTGAATTAATGCCTCAAGCATTCTATCATTAATAATCAATCCCTTTGCTAAAAATCCAAAAATAAACGGTCTGATTTTAGACATTTTATTATCTACTAAAATTTCACCATAGCACTTTTTAAAATCTCCTTTTTTTGAAAAAAAATCATAATAAGGCATTTCTCCAAAAAAATACGTTTTTATTTGACGAGCAAGTCCAGTATAGGACCACAAATCTGGTCTATTTGTATCATTAAATTCTATTTTGATTTTTCCCGAATTTTCATCAAACCCATCAAATTCCGCTTTAAATGGTTCGAGTAATTCTGAAATCTCTAAATTTGTAAAATTTTTTCCTACTTTATCTAAAAAAAGATTTTTGTAAATTTCTACCTTTGGCATCTTATATTTCCTCGCCTTAGAATAACATCACCAATATCATAAGTAAAAAGATCTCTTAAATCATTTAGACCCAAGTGCATTAAAGCCATTCTATCTATTCCAATTCCCCAAGCAATAACAGGAAGATCAATGCCCAAAGGCTTTGTAACTTCTGGCCTAAAAATTCCACTTCCTCCAAGTTCAAACCAACCAAGAACAGGATGTTTTACATGTATTTCAATCGAAGGTTCAGTAAAGGGAAAATATGAGGGAACATATTTAACTTCCGAAGCACCTGCAAACTCTTTGGCAAAAATTTCAAGAAGGCCCAACAAAGTTTTAATATTAACATTATCCTCAATAACAATCCCCTCAGTTTGATAAAAATCGACTCCGTGAGTTGCATCTACTTGATCATATCTAAAACATCTAAGAACTCCAAAATATCTGCTTGGGTTTTTAGCATTAATCAATTGTTTTGCAGAAAGAACAGTGCCTTGTGTTCTTAAAACTAACCTCTTAGAAAGATCTTCACTAAAACTATATCTCCAACCTCTTGAACCTGTTGCATATCCTGCTTCATGAGCTAATTTTACATTAGAAAAGTAAGGTTCGGGTAAAGATTTTTGTATGCTGGGATCTGAAATGTAATAAACATCCTTAATATCGCGAGAAGGATGAAATTGAGGCATAAAAAGAGCATCATTGTTGAAAAATTCTGTTTCTACTAAAGGCCCATCAAACTCTTCAAAACCAAGACCCACTAATTTGTCTTTAATTTTAGAAATATAATCTAAATAAGAATTAAAGCGCCCAATAAAAGTTTTAGCTGATGGAATATGAATATTATAAGCTCTAAATTTTTTATTCTCATACGTTTTATTTTTTAAAATTTCGGGAGTAAGCTTAGTAAGCTCATCTCCTGTCAATTTGATTTTCATCAAAAAATTTTTTACTTCTAGGCCAAAATCAGATAATTTAAACTTTAAATCAAGCTTTTCTATTATTTTAAAAAATACAGAATCTGCCCCTTTTTTCTTGGCAAAATTTGATATTAATAAAAGCTCTTCAGCTGCCAAACTTTCTCTAAGAAGATCACTACTTTTTGCTCTTTCTAACAAGATACGTATTTTTTGATAATTAGCCTCTATGCCATCTGAATAATTTATAATAATCTGTTTATTTAAATCAATAGAAAGAATGCCCTCTTTTAATAAATTGCCAAACGCTTTTCTAACTTCTTTAACATCAAGATCAAGCTCTAAAGCTAGATTTGAAGCCAACACTGCCTTTCGAGATACTAGATTTATTATTTTATCCTCAATAAACCCATCTTTTAAAACACTAAGGCCTCTTTCTGTTGCTTTATAAAATACATTTAATTTCCTATAAGTCTCTTTAATAATCCTTTTAGAATTTAACCACTCAATTGTTTTATTTGCCTGACCTTCATTAAACCCCAATTTTTCAATAATAATTGAAGCAGAAATATCATCTTCTTCTTTATTATTTAAAATAACTTTAATCTCAAGAGGATGTAATGTTTTTATTAAATTTAAATCTGCCTTCATAAATATAACCTTTAATCACCCTTATTGCTTATACCAAGCTCTAAAATAAGCTCAACTTCTCCAATAGATAATTTAGTAGCTCTAGAAATTTCTTCAGCACTCCATCCTTGCCTCATTAATTTTATTACAGAATTCCTAACAGTTTCATTATTAAGACCAACATTATCTTGATATTTAGAATCTGTTTTGACAAGAATGCCAAGAGTTTTTATTCTCTCTTCTGCTGCAATATTTAAATTCTCCAACCTTGTCTCAGATTTCACCACCTTCTCTCTCATAGCTAAAGTGTTTTTCAATCTATTTTCAATATCTAAAAGCATTTCCTTTAAATTCTGAGCATTAATCAACACTTCTTCAGACAACCCTTTGTTTAATAAAAGATTTGAAACAACATTTTCCATGTCTTTGAGATTGTTCTGAAACTTAGTGCTCTCTTTACTCAAAGTATTAAATCTTTTCTCCACTTCATTTATTAAATCAAAGTTTTTATCAACGGACTCTATAGTACTCTTTAATATACTCTCTTTGTTGCTAATTCTTTCATAATTATCAAGAATGGTTCTCTGCTCAACAGATATCTCTTTTATTTTAGCTTTATAAATTTGTATTTCATCATAAGATTCAACCAAACTCTTATATCTACTATCAAACGAAGAATAAAATTCAAAAAATCTATTAAAATCATTCTTAATAGATTTAATAGATTCCTGTTCTAACTTTAACTCATTAAAGGTTTGAATAACACCTAATGTTTCTTTTTGAATATTATAGAATTCTTTGTTAACGTTTTCAAAATTATTTTTATATTCCTGAGCAAGATCTATCTCATTTTTTAAAGTTCTCCATAAATTTTCTAACTTGTCCTTAAGAGAATAAGCTTCCAAAAATATTGAATTATTTTTTTCAAGCTCAGCATCTAGTTTTTTAAAATTTTCAATTTGAAAATTTAATTTATCATAACTATCTTCAAACTCTTTTCTCAAATCAGATTTATATTCAACCAAATTGTCTTTAATCTCACTAATAAATTTATTAAATGTAATATCACAATTTAATATTTTAGATTCAAGTTCTAAAACATTAGTATCAACTTCTTTTAATAATTCTTTATGATTTTTTTTGAATTCAACCTCAAATTTATCAATCTGTTCTTGTAAGTCATTCTTTACAGTCTCAATCTCCAACTTTGAATGTTTTAAGCTTTTTTTAAGCTCATCCTCAAGTAATCCAAACTCTGATTTTATAGATTTAGAAAACGAATTATATTCATTCTCAATTGATGTCTCAATATTATTCCTGTATAAACTAATTTTTTCAGAAAATTCTGAAATATTTTTATGCATTAATTCAATTTGCCCTTCAAAGCTTTCTTTATCACTAGAAATTACATCAACCATTTCCCGTCTTACTTTATCAAGATTAGAAGATAAAACTGTAAATTCTTGATCCAATTTTTGATTAAACTCAAAAATTTTATCTTCAAGATCCTTTTGCTGAGTTAAAAATTTCATTTCCGCCTGAATTAAGATGTCCTCGGTTTTCTTATTAACCTTTTCGTCTATCTTTTCTACTTTAAAATCAACAATTTTTTCAAGATCTAAAACTTTAAGATTTAATGATTCACCAATATTTTTAAAATCAAGATGAACTGATTGTTCAAATTTTTTAGCCTCGCTTTGCAAATTGCCAAAAATCTCTTCAGCCTTAACTTCAAAATCATCTTTAAAAGATTCTAAACCAATCTTAACATTAAGAATATCATTCTCAAATGATTTAATTCCAAGTTCAGCAAGATTTATTCTATTTTCTATTGTACTATAAGATTTTTCTTGCCAATTTTTTACATCATCTTTAATATTTAAAAACCAAGAATCAATAATATTTTGCCTATTATTTACAAAATCAATAAATTCATCCACTCTTCCAGTAATATTGGTTTCCATTAAAGCTATCTCACTCTCCATATCCTTTTTTTTAGAAGAAAATTCTTTAGTAAAATCTAAATAAAAATTTTCTTTATCATTTTTCATTTTTTGTTCAATATCTAAGCGAAAACTTTGAATAAGTTCTGTTTTGTTTTCCAAATTTTTAGACAAATCATATTCTAAATTTTGGATTTTATCATTATATGAAGCAACAAAGTTTTCCAAAGAATATTTAAGCTCTTCACCTCTAATTTTCAAATCTTTAAAAAAATCTTCTTCTAATAGTTTAAGATGTGATGAAACATTATGATAAGACTCTTCTTTTAATCTAATAACATCCTTTTCAACATTATTTAAATCAGATTCAAGATTTTTAAGATTTTTTAGTTGAGATTCAAGTTCAAAAATCATTTCTTTATTTGAATGCTTAAAATCTTCACTTAAAGTCGTAATATAAGAATTTAATCTCTCTAAAAACTCATCGTACATATTAGTATACTTTTTCTCAAGCTCACCATATTGACTTAAAGCTAAATTATCAATAGCTTTAATTTTGTTATCAATTTTACTCTCCAAACTCAATTGCCCTTCATTACACCTTTCTTCAAGTTCAATATACTTAAGATTAAAATCATTATCTATTTTATCAATACATCTATTCACTTTGTCATTTAAATTTTTCTCTATGCTATCAAAAGTATTTTCAATTGATTTTAAAGATTCAATTCTCTTATGAATTTCATTTTCATACTTTACAATGTCATTATCAATCAAGGTATTTGCCTTTTTTATACAAACTTCAAAATGATTTTTTATATTCTCTTCAACACTTACTGTAATCTCTCCGAATTGAGAATTTATAACACCGTAACAATCTTTAATTTTATCCCGCAATTCTTTTTCAAACTCTAAAATATCTTTTGATCTTTGTTCTATTATCTCAAAATTATGATCCATTTCAGCAATCTTAATCTGCAAATTTTCATCATTTATTGTAAGTGTTTTATAAATCTCATCTCTAATTTTTGAAATAGCCCCCTCACTTTCAATTAAAAATGTAGAATATCTCTCTTCAAAATTACTCTCAATAAGTTTAAATCTTTCCTTGTAAAGATCGTTTAAAAAATCAGACTTACTCTCAATATTATTTTTAAGCTCATTTGTTATCTCTCCAAATCTCTCTTTTGCCTGCATAATATCACTATCAATCGTTCTCCTATAATCAATTGCTTCCTCTAATCTGGATTTATAATACTGTTCGATCTCTTTAACAAACTCACTAATTTTTGTCTCTCCATCATCTGTTAGATCTTTAACTTTCAATTCAAATTTTTCAACCTGATATTTTGATACATCAAAAGACTCCTTAAGTTTTTGAAGATTTTCATCCATACCTTTGCTAAGACTATCTATTCTACCTGTTAATCTTCTATTTAAATTTTCAATCTCATGCATTATTTCATTTTCAAGTTTACTAGAAATATTTTCTGAATACCCTCTATAATTAGATATCACCTCATTATATTTTTCATTAATTTCTTTGTTTATATCATTAAACTTTACACTAAGAGAATCAAGAGTAATATCTATATTAGCCTGAAAAGAAGCAATATCGGTTCTTTTATCCTGCAATAAACTATCAACCTCTTTAACAAATTCCTCTGAATTATTTAAAACTACAGCAAACTTTTTCGACAAATTTTCCTCAAGTTCTCTAGTCTCTTTATTAAAATGGTTCATTATATCCTGTAAAAGCTCATCAGAATATATAGCACCCTGGTTTCTAAATTCATCTATTTTCTCAAGATAATAACTCTCAAGACTTTCTATGGAAAATTTAAGCTCTTTGATTTTTGTGGTTACTTCAGAATCTATTAAATCTAAATCCACCTTACCTGAGGATAATAAATTCTCAATTTTAACAGTTATTTCATTTAATTTGCTTTGCCAATCACTAAGTTTGCTGTCTACTTCATTATTAATTGAATCTTTCCTATTTAAAATATCTTTAGAAATTTTATCTAAAAAATCATCAATTTGCTTTTGATTGTCTGATTTTATATTAGAGACAATTTGTAGTTTTGATTCAATAAATTCATTAAGATCAGATTTAAAATTATTTAAAATATCTTCTGATTCAATCTTGAAATCTTTTAATTTATAATCGCATTCTTCAATTTTACTTATAATAAAATTATTCTTATCATCAAATTTTTTGTTCAAATCCTCAAGCATAAATACACTTTTATCTTTAACTATTTCTGCTTGTCTATTAATAAATTCTTTAATTTCTAATATAGCCCCATCACTTTGTGAGTATGACATATCTTTTAATTCTTTATATTTTTCTATAACTAAACTCTCAATATCGCCCGTTTTTAATAAAACATATTCCATTCTATCATTAACATCTCTTTCTAGATTTTCTATTTTTAAAGTAGCAGATGAAAGTAGCTCTTCACTAGAAATCTTAATATCAAGCAATGATTTATTTAAAGCAATAAGCTCATCTTTCCAACTACCATGCATATCAATAGCTTTTTTTTGAATATGATCTGACAGATCATTAAAAACACTCTCACTAAGCTCTATTCCTTTATCTTTTTGAATCTGAATTAAACTTAAAAATTCTTCATTTGTTTTATTTATTTGAGATTCAATATTTTTTAAATTAAAGTCCATTTCACCTTGCCACTTTGAATATTGAAGCTTACTTTCTTCTAGCTGACTAACAAAAATATTTACCTCATCGTAATAACGATCTTTAAACTCTACTATATTTTTACTAATTTCATCTTTAATGTTAATTAAACTAGTATTAAAATCTCGCTTTAAAACTTCTTGGTTTTCTTCTAAAAGATTACACAAAGATCCAATTTCATTTTCTAACTTTTTGTTTAAATCTTGAAATTCTTGATAATTATTAGTCGATTCCTGAGAGAGTGTGTTAAATTTCTCACCATAAATTAAAGAAAACTCATCCATTTCCGACGTCAATTTATCTGTAAAGACTTTATATTTAGATTCCATTTGATCTTCAAATTTAGAACTACTAGAATCCAAAGATTCAAAAAGAGCTGTGTACTTGGCATTTATATTATCACTTAAATTTGAATAATTATTATTAAATCTGCCACCAATTTCTTCAAAATTAGAAATCAAATTATCATTAAGCTTAATAAGCTTGTCTTGAATATTTGAATCAACATCTAAAAGTTGAGATTCTAATTGAACTTTAAGCTGATTAATATCATCTTTAAAACTTCCACTAAATACTTTAATATCTGACTCAAACTTATTTTTAAATTCAAGATATATTCCATTAGAATCATCCTCAAGCCTTTTCATAAGATCAATAGCACCTACTTGAACACTTTCCATTTTAGAATTCAAATCTAACAAACTAAGATCTACTCTTTCTTTAATATTCTTATCAACCTGACTTATTTTATCCTCATAATCCTTATAAATATTTTTAAGATTCAACTCAACTTGAGATCTAAATTTGTCAAAAACATCGTCAACCTGCTCCTCATATTTTCCCATCTCTATTCGTATTAACTCCTCAAGTGAATTAATTCTTGAATAAACATTGTCCTTAAAAGAAGAACTCATAGAAGAAATTTCATCATCCACTAAAATCAATTTATCCTCAAGATTATCTTGAATTTCCTTAGAACGATCATCAACATATGTAAAAATATCTTTAAATTTATTTTGCAATTCCTCATTGAGTCTATTTAAAATAAAATCTTCTTTCTCATTAATTTTATTCTTTACACTCTCCATAATAAGCTGTATAGAATCCTCTATTAACTTATATTTGTTTTCATAAAAAACAAAAGAACTTTCTATCTCTTTGCTATATTTGCCAATATTAAATTCAACTTTTTCAATAAAATTGTTAAATTCTAAATCTAATTTTTCATTACCCTTAACTAAAATATCCTTTTTTCTCTCTTCAATATTTGCTAAATCTTTTTCATAAAGATTAACCTCTTTATTTAAATTGTCCATTTTAAAAACAAGGTCTTTAATATTAGTATCAAACTTTTCCCAACTAGCAATTTTAATAGACTCTAGATTTTCTTTATTAGTCTTATCAAATTTTTCTAACACTGAATTCAAATTTGATTCAATCGAATCAATCTGAGTATTAAATCCTTTTAAAGTTTTTGAAAGTTTATCTACTATTTTTCCATCAACTTGTAATCTTTGTATATTCTCTTGGACTTTAAAGGTCATTTCATCAAGATCCTTAAGCATAGAATCATGATAAGCTATCTTTTTTTCAACCTCTGCAAAATCGTTGCTTTTGTTCTTAATCTTTTGCTGAACTTCCTCAATCTTTTTTATTATTTCTATACTAGATCTTTGATAAGCTTCCATATCAACAGCAAGATCATTAATCTCTTTTGTTTTATCTTCAATAAAATCTTCAAGATTAACCTTTGTAAGGTCAATAAATTTTTTAATTTTATCTAACGCTCTAGAACGTTTATCATATTGCCTATAAATAAACAAAACTATTGAAACCAAAAAAAGGTTAACTAAAATAGTCGCAAAATCTATCATAAAATATTTTACCCATATTCTATATATTAATACTTATATATTCCCTCAAGTCCTTATAATCATGAAAAATAAAATCAATTGACCCTTTGAAATTTATATTCCTTTTCGAAAAAAAAGCTGCTTTCATTGAAACATTTTTAGCACCCAAAATGTCATATTCATAAGAATTCCCCACATACAAAATATTATTACTACTTAAATTCAAATCCTCAATGATTTTTAAAAAAGGTGCTTTATGTGGCTTTAAATATCCAGTATCTTCTGAAGAATAAAGAATATCCCAAAAATCGTCTTGAATCCCTAATAAATTTTTTACACGATCTAAAATAGGAAAGTCTGACATTACCCCTAATTTTATTTCCTTAAATTTAAGCCAATAGATTAAATCTTGAACTCCAAAATATGGTTTGAGTTTTTTGAATTTATCACTAAAACTCTGACTATAATATATTTTATTTAATAAAAAAGCACACCTACTCTCATCAAGATTTAAATACTCAGAAAGCATTTTAACCTGAAGGGAAAGTAATTCATCTCTATTTGAAGGCGAACATTGATTGGTTTGCAAAATCCGTATTTTTTTCCTAATCTTTTTAAAAGCTAAAAAAAACTTGACATTGGTTAAAAATTCAAAAAACATTAATTTATTTCTATCCATCTCAGGATATAATGTGCCATCTAAATCAAATATTACAGCTTTAATCATGATAATTGATTATTTGCCTTTATAGGTATAGGTACTATTGGTAAATTTTCAGGAACCTTAACTCTAACTAAATGAATATAAGATTTTGGATATCTTTTTTGAAGAGACTTGATTGAAGTTTCAGCATTAACTTCATTAACAGAAACTCTAAAAATCCTATTTTCATCAAGAAATGGAATAAACAAAACAACATGCTTATGAAGCATCATACTTGACAAATTGTTAACACCCGTGCTAATAGATCCAAAATAAATATATCCAGGCTCATCTAAAGCTAGACTATATAATAAAAATTCTAAATTTTCAATTTTATAGCCACGATTGTCAATATAATCAAAAAACTTAATATTATTGACATCATTTTCCTTAACTTTAGATAAATTTAAATCCACATTAACATTATTTATCCTATAGGCAATATTGCGAATCCAATCAAGGCCAAAAAAAGGATCCTTATTAAATTCTTGATTTTTAGTAAAAACACCACCTCTAACACCAATATGCCTAAGCTTAAGATCGTCAATCCTTAAAAGTCGCCCTGTCATTGATTTATAAATCGAATCTGCAACCCATTTAACAAATCCTGAACAATTAAACCCTACAGGATCTTTTTGCAACAAACCAGTTTCTATATACACCATTTTGCCATACTCATCCATTGCACCATCAACAACCTCAGTAATAGGAAAAGATGCAAGAGCCTTCCTTAAGCTAATTGCCATATTAGAAATATTTTTATAAATATCAAAATATTCAGGAATAAAATACCTAAAATCAATAACCTTGGCAATATAATTCATTATATTGCCAAGAGAAATTACTGCAATGTCTTTAATATTAAAAGGCAATTTAACATCTTTATAAATCAAAGTATTTATTAAATAAAAATCAGCATTAGAAGAAAATTTTGCAGACTTTATTCTAATAAACGTATCCCCCCTGTTTATAAAAAATATTTTTATCTGTTCAATGCCATCTTTGCCCACTTTAATCACATAAGACCCTGGAAAAATATAATCCACATTCTTTTTTTTATTAAAAAAAGAATAGTAAACATACTCGGAAGAAACCACACTTGAAACTTCAATGTAATAATTTTCGGTAATAAAGTGCTTTATTGGACTTATTTTTTTGTGTACATAGCTTGAATTAAAATATTTTGAATACTTAGTCCTTATGTCAAAATCATAAAACAAACTCTCAAATGCAAAAAGATTTAGACTCTTAATTATTAAGAATAAAAATATATATTTCACTTCAAATCTCTTATTTTTTCCCTCAATTCTACCAAAATTGGAATATTTTTATATCCAATTTTACGTAAATTATTTACTAAATAATTATAGTAAGAATTTGGGAAATTCTTTATTTTATTTGCAAAAAGAATAAACCTGACAGGATTAGCACTAACTTGTGTAATATACTTTATTTTATGAGAAATATTTAAATGGTAGTCTTTAATCCATAAATTTAACATTTTATTTAGATCTGGGGTACTGGTTTTAAACTCAAGTTGATCTTTTAATTTAACCGCTTCTTTAAAAATAGAATTTAAACCTATCTTTTTATGAACAGAAATTCTAAATATAGGAGCAAAATTTAAAACAGGGAAAAAAAATTTTACACGACTCTTTAGGGCTTCAAAATAACCCTTGGATTCCTCCACTAAGTCCCACTTACTAAACACAATAATAATTCCTTTCCCTTTTTTAACAACATAATGAGCAATCTTTTTATCCTGAAAAGTCAATTCTTCTTTAACATCAATCAATAAAAACACAATATCCACCATGTCAATTACTTTTAATGCCCTATTAACAGAATAATATTCAACAATTTCATTTACTCTAGCTCTTCGCCTTATCCCAGCTGTATCAATAATCTCAAAAACTTTTCCATTTCTAGTTACCTTAGTTTTAATAAAATCCCTAGTAGTACCAGGTTGATCTGAAATAATTGAAATTTCATTTCCAGATAAATGATTAATAAGAGTAGACTTACCTGAATTAGGCTTACCTATAATCCCAACTTTAATATTAACTTCATCCTCAATATTAGCTTCACCAACTTCTACTTTTAAAAAATCCCTAAGCTTAGCAATGCCTCGACAATGAACTGCGCTAACTAGAAAATAGCGTTTAAACCCCAAATTATGAAATTCATGAGCTAAAAATTCCTTATCTTTAGTATCTACTTTGTTTAAAACCAAAATTACCTTACTGCTATATTTTCTAAGTTTTTCAATAATCTGATAGTCTTCAAGTAAAATTTCATTAACATCTAAAACCAATAAAATTAAATCAACTTTTTCTAAAGAGCTTAAAACTTTTTGCACAACAATTTTGCTAATCTCATCTTTTAAGATCGTAAACCCACCAGTATCAATTAATTTAAACTTAAAAGAATCAACCTTACAAACCTCTTCAACTAAATCTCTAGTAACACCGTAAGTACTCTCAGTAATACTCCTTTTTGTATCTAAAAGTCGATTAAATAAAGCAGATTTTCCAACATTCGGTCTACCAACAATAAGAACCTTTTTATAACTAAGCAAAGCAAATACACCTCTTTATTTATTCCGATATTTCCATTATAATATCAAATATTAGTATTTATGCCAATTATGCATGAGTGTTTATATTGAAAAGAAAAAAAAGTTCAAGTCCAACCAAATCAGACATGCTTTTAATTTTAATTGCTATTATTTTAACAATAATTAGTGCACTATTAATAATCAAAAATTCGCTTATTATGCATATTTTTAAGGAAAAAAATTACGATAACAGTTTATTTGAATCAAATCAAACACAAGATAACAGATTAATTGAAGCTAAAAAAGTCACTAATAAAAATACAAATATAAAAATACTTAAAAATGAAAATTTTTTAATTCAACCACCAGAAATAAAAAAACTTGAAGAAGAACTCAAACAAAACCAAAGAAATAATAACCTTAAAAACAAAAAATTTATTAAGCTTTATTTTATAAAAGTCACCCCAGAAGGCTATTTTTTAAGACAAACTGTAAAAAGAGCTATATATTACGACAAAAATATTCTTGAAGAAACACTAAAATCTTTAATTAAAGGTCCAAATGAATACGAACTAAAAAATAATTTTTTAAGTTTAATTCCTATAAAAACTAAACTGTTAAACTTAAGCCTAAGCGAAGGAATTGCTAAAATAAATTTATCTAAAGAATTTTATGAAAATAGCTTCGGAATTGAAGGTATAATTAATCAAATCGCTCAAATAACCTTAACATGCCTTGAAATTAAAGGAATTGCTGGAATAATTTTAACAATAGAAAATAATCCAATAATACTTGAAGAATTAAACTTAAACTTCTCGGGAATATTAAATAAAAAGACTTTAGACAAATATTAAAATTCAATATTGTTAAGCAATTGCATAGAACTTGTAATATTGTAAACACTTGACCTAACAACTAAAAACATAAATTCTTGATTACCCTTTTTACCTTTGGTTTTTAACTTTAATATATTTTTAACTTGTAATTTATTTTTATATAATTTTTCAATTACGCCTTGCAAAATTATCTTCAAATACTTAGCATTCACAACACCATTAAAGTTTTTTATATCCAAATTTAAACTTTTAACCTCAAACTGAGGCTTGATTAAAACTATAATAAAATTATCAGAAAGTTTGTCTATTAAATTTGCGCATATACTTATTGATGATCTAAAAGAAACATCTACAACGGCAAAATTAGGCATAATTTTAAATTCCGTAACATCAAAAATATTAGTTCTTTCTAAAACTTTAACTCTTGGATCAACTCTTAATTTATAAGAAAGTTGATTAATGCCTACATCAATTGAATAAACAAAATTGGCACCACACTGCAAAAGACAATCAGTAAAGCCACCAGTTGAAGAGCCAACATCAACACAAATTTTATTTTTAACTTCGAGTTTAAAACCTTTAAGAGCTTCTAAAAGCTTGTAGCCTCCCCTTGATACAAATACTTGGCAAGTATTATCAACCAAATCTATTTTACTTGTTTTATTTATTAACATTTTAGGATTTTTTTCTTTATGAGAATTTACATATATATTACCTGTTAAAATCAAAACCATTAATTCTTTTCGTGTTTTTTCTGGATACCTTTTACAAAGTATGTTTAATAAATTATTTCTGAATCCTTTCAATTTTTAAAGCACGGCCTGTCTTTAGATTAGAAGTAATAATAACTCCTTGTAAAATTATGTCATCTTCCACAATTTCAGCTCTTAAAGAGATATATTCAAGTAATCCTTTAAGAGAAATGTCGGGATTAAATCCTATTACAGAATTCAATCCCCCTGTCATTCCAATATCACTAATATAGGCTGTCCCTTTTGACAATATTCTTTCATCTTGAGTCATAATATGCGTATGAGTACCAACCACACCTGTTACAAAACCATTTAAAAAATAGCCAAAACTTTCTTTTTCATAATTACTCTCAGAATGAAAATCTACAAAAATGGTTCTAGCCTTATTACTAAGCATATTAACCAATTTTTTTGTATTATCAAAAGGATTTTTAACAATAAAATTCATATTTAAAACCCCTTGAACATTAATAATAGCAACCTTCTCATCTCTAATAGTAAAAAAACAATAACCATGTCCATCTAACAAATCTGAAAAATTATTTGGCCTTAAGATATACGTTTGCTTATTTAGATAAGCATTTATTTTGTAATTAGAATACACATGATTACCAGTGGTAATAACATTAACACCCGATCTAAAAAGATTATTTGCTATTTCTGGGGTTATTCCAAAACCATTTGAAGAATTTTCTCCATTAGCAATTACCAAATCTATTCTATATTTGTTTTTTATATTTTTAAGATTAAAAAAAACTTTTTTTAATCCACTCTCGCCTATTATATCCCCAATTATCAAGGTTTTAATAATGTTATCTTGCATATTCAATAACTCTAGTTTCACGAATAATTGTAACTTTAATTTTTCCAGGATATCTCATTTCAGCTTCTATCTTCTTAGCAATGTTTCTTGCAAGTAAAATTGATTTTTCATCATTAACCAATACATTGTCAACAATAATTCTAACTTCACGACCAGCTTGAATCGCATAACATTTTTGAACACCTTCAAAACTATAAGCAATATCTTCAAGTCTTTTAAGTCTATTTATATAGTTATTTAAACTTTCCCGCCTTGCTCCAGGACGAGATGCTGAGATGGCATCTGCTATTTGAACAACAATAGCCTCAAGGCTCTCGGGCTTAACTTCATTATGATGCGCAGCAATAGCATTAACAACAATTTCACTCTCTCCGCAACTTTGAGCAAGTTCAGCGCCAGTAATAGCATGTCCTTCGCTATTATCAGAAATACTTTCCATACCTTTCCCAATATCATGTAAAAGACATGCTCTTTTCACTACAATAGGGTCTAATTTCATCTCTTTAGCTAAAATTTCTCCTATTATAGCAGTTTCTTTAGAGTGACTTAAAACATTTTGTCCATAACTACTTCTAAAATAAAGCCTCCCCAACCCTCTAATAAGTCTCTTATCAAGTCCATGTATATTAAGATCAAAAACTACTTTCTCACCTTCTTCTTGAATAATGCTATTTATCTCGTTAGTAACGTTATATACAACTTCTTCAATCCTAGCAGGATGAATCCTGCCATCTGTAACAAGTCTTTCTAAAGTCCTCTTGGCAAGTTCTTTTCTTATTGGATCAAAGCAAGATATAACAACAGCTTCGGGAGTATCATCAATAATAATATCAGCCCCTATTAAAGTCTCAAGGGCCCTAATATTGCGCCCTTCTTTACCTATAATCCTCCCTTTCATCTCGTCATTGGGTAATTCAACAGAAGCTACTGTAAACTCTGAGCTTACCTCAGTAACAATACGCTGCATAGTAGATACTAAAATATCTTTTGCTACTTTATCCGCTAATAACTGAGCCTCCTGCTCACTTTTATTAATAATAACTTGAGCATCTCTTCTAGACTCATGCTCAACTTTCTCAATTACAATTTTTCTTGCGTCTTCTCTTGTAAGACCAGAAACATTCTCCAATCTTTTGACAAGATCGACCTCTTTTTCTCTTATTACTTTTTCTTTTTGTTCAAACTCTTTAATTTTAAAATCAACTCTAGACTGCTGTTTATCAAGAGCTGATATTCTCTTATCTAAGGTTTCTTCTCTTTGTAATAATCTTTTTTCCAGATTAGCAATCTCATTTTTCCTATCCCTTATATCCCTATCTTGCTGGTTTTTTTCTTTAAGCATTTGAGATTTTGTATTAGCAATAATTTGCCTTCTTTCATTTTCTATCTCTAATTGTGATTCTACCCTTATTTTTGTCAGTTTTTTTTCTAAATCTAATAAAGATAATCTACCTAAAAAAACTCTTACTAAAAATCCTAATATAAAGCCAGCAAAAATAGAAGAAAAAATAATATATATCATATCATTTAACTCCTATGCTGTTTAAAAGCAATTTAAACTTTGATCTTTAAAACAGTGTGCTCAAATTTATTAATTATTCAACTTTTAAAGGCTTTTCAACTAATTCTAGAATAGCCATTTCAGCCGCATCTCCATATCTTTTACCTAATTTAATTATCCGAGTATACCCACCACTTCTTTGTCTAAAAACAGGAGAAATTTTGGTAAACAGTTTATTTAAAATATATTTATCGTGTATAAATTTTGATAATTCTCGCCTATTATGTACAGTATCAACTTTTGCCTTTGTAATTACTCTTTCAGCAAATCTTCTAACTTCAAACAATTTTGCCTTAGTAGAAGAAATTTTTTCGTATTTTAAAAAAGAAATTACCATATTTTTTAAAAGTGCTCTCCTGTGACTAGATTTCCTACTTAATCTATTAAAACCTAATTTTGTTTTCATGAAACAACCTAAACTCTCCTTTTATTCAGATATTTTAACATTCTTACTTAATACAGATAAAGCATCCTCTTTAGACATTCCTAAAAACAATCGATAAGAACCAAGTTTTTCGATTATCTCTTCCAAACTTTTTTTACCAAAATTTCTAGCCTTAGAAAGCTCGTCTGCATTTTTACTAATAAGCTCCCCTAAAGTTTTAACATTTTCTTTGGCTAAACAATTTAAAGATCTAACTGATAAGTCCAATTTCTCAATACCCATATCAAGCAAGTTAGAATTTTCTGATTTTGACTTATCAACAGACGTATTAACACTATCTTCAAAATCTACAAGAGGAAATAAAAATTCTCTTACTATTAATGCAGCCTTTTTTATTGCGTCTTTAGCAGAAATCACACCTGTAGTCCAAATTTCCATTACAAGCTTATCATAATCTGATCTTTGACCAACTCTAGTATCTTCTACAGTATATGAAACTTTCTCTATAGGCGAAAATATGGAATCTAAAGCAATAACATTAACTTCTTCTAAATATTTGGAATTTTGCTCAGAAGACACATAACCTCTACCATAATTAATTTGAAATTCAAAATCTAAATTAGCATCATGTGATAAAGTAGCTATAACTAAATCTTTATTAAAAACCTCAACTCCATCCATTTCAAAATGAGAAGCTTTTAAAACATTAGTATCCTTACCGCTAACACTGAAACTTATTATCTTTCTTTGCTCTCCCTCTCTAAGTTTCAAATGAATATTTTTAATATTAGCAATAACTTCAAGAGTATCTTCAGAAACTCCAGGAATCAAATCAAATTCACTTGAAACGACCTTTGACGAAGAGTCTTTATTGTTAGATTGAACTCTCATAGTAGTAATCGCATACCCTTCAATAGAAGAAAGTAACACACGCCTTAAAGTATTACCTATAGTAACCCCAAAACCTCTTTCAAAAGGATATATCGTAAATTTACCATAAGATCCATCATCTTGACTTTTCAAAAATTCAATTTTTTCAGGTATAGTGAAATCTTTCAAAAATTTTTCCACAGGCATTATAACTCCTTTTAACTAAACCCGTCTGGTTTTTTTCGGTCTGCATCCATTATGAGGGATAGGGGTAATATCTGAAATTGATTTTACAGTCATTCCAATCGAACCAATAGCTCTTATTGCGGATTCTCTACCAATACCTGGTCCTTTTATATACACATGAACATAATTAATTCCAAAATCTCTCACTTTATTTAAAGCAGATTCCGCTGTTATTTGAGCAGCATATGGGGTTGACTTTTTAGCCCCTTTAAAACCCATCCCACCAGCACTTGCCCAAGCTAAAGCATTTCCCTTTATATCAGATACAGTAACTATGGTATTATTAAAAGTAGCTTGTATATAAACGTTTCCTTCTCCTATATTTCTTTTAATTTTTTTTTTACTATTAGTTGATAATTTTGCGCTCAACTTATCCTCCAAATCTTAAAAACTATTTTACTTGCTAGCTATTTTCTTATTAGCTACAGTCTTTCTTTTTCCTTTTCTAGTTCTTGCATTTGTTTTGGTTCTTTGTCCTCTCAAAGGCAATCCTTTTCTATGTCTAACGCCCCTATAACACGCTATATCCATAAGTCTTTTAATAGACATAGCAACCTCACTTCTAAGTTTCCCTTCCACAACATAATCACTCTCAATTACCTTCCTAAGTCGATTAACCTCGTCATTATCCAGGTCTTTAGCAATTTTACTTGGAGAAATACTTGCTCTATTGCAAACTTCCAAAGCTCTTGTTCTACCTATACCATAAATAGAAGTAAGCGCTATTCTTAATTGTTTACTACTTGGTAAATCTATTCCCGATATTCTAGCCATCTTATTTCCTCTAATTTTTACTTTTTTACTTTTGTCTTTGTTTATGCTTCAAATTATCACAAATAATTCTTAATACACCTTTTCTTTTTATAACTTTACACTTTTCACAAATTGGCTTTACACTTGCTCTAACTTTCATAACCAAACACTCCTAAATTTTTTGCAAAAATGCATAATCCTTTTTATTTCTATTAGAAAATCCTTGCGTTTTCAAATAAGCATCAATATGAATCAACGTATCAAGTGCAACTCCTACCATAATAAGCAAAGAAGATCCCCCCATTATTCTAGAAACATCGTGCGGAAATCTAAAAATATTTTGCACTAAAAATGGAATAATTGCAATAATTGACAAAAAAATAGATCCTGAAAACAAAGTTTTATTCATAATTTCATCTAAATATTTTTCCATTTCATCAGACTTTATTCCAGGAATAGTGCCTCCATTCTTACGAATATTATTACTTATATCCTTGGGACTTAACTGAATCTTAGAATAAAAATAAGTAAATCCGATTATCAAAATTACATTCAAAAAAGTATAATAAAACCCATTAGGCCTTAAATAAGATAAAATTTGCCTAGCTATAGAAGAAGTTTCCGCAAACCCACTTAAAATTTGCAAAGGTAAAGTAATCAAAACAGAGGCAAAAATAACCGGTAAAACGCCCGACGGATTCAACTTGATTGGCAAATATGAACTAACCGTACTATTAGAATTTGCCCTAGCATAATGAATAGCAATTCTCATTTGAGCTTTATATTCATATATAATTAAAAGAACAACTAAAATAAATATACTTATAACAAGTATCACAAAAACGGGATTAACATTTTGAGAAGGATCCTGCATGCTTTGGAATAAGTTAAACAAAGCTGCTTGAAGTCTAACTACTATCCCGGAAAAAATTATCAAAGATGTTCCATTACCAACACCTCTTTGATTAATCTGCTCTCCAAACCACAAAAGAATAAACGTCCCCGTGGTAACTGTTAAAATAGCAATAAATATGTATCTATAAAAAGGAATAGTAACAGCGCCCGGAATGCCCTTAGCATAAAGACTTGTCGCATACCCTTGAATTACAGCTGCAACTATTGTTAAATATTTTGTATATTTTTTAGTCTTTTGCCTCCCGCCATCACCCTCTTGCATTTTTTTTAAAGAAGGAAAAGAATAAACAAGAAGCTGAATAATAATAGATGCTGAAATATAGGGCCCTATGCTAAGCATAAATATAGAAAAATTACTAAAAGCCCCACCTGAAAAAAAATCAAAATAATTAGCAATTGAAAAATCTGATTGTGACTTGAAATAACTTTTAAGAGCTACAGAATCTATTCCTGGTATCGGCAAATACGATCCAACTCTAAAAAGAAAAAGAATAAATAAAGTAAACAAGAACTTATTTCTCAAATCCTTAACAGTAAATAAACTTAAAAACAATTCTTTCATTTTTATTCCACTTTAAACTATTAAACTATTAAACTAATTTAATAGTACCACCAATTTCCATTACAAGACTTTCAGCCGATTTAGAAATTTTAGAAACCTCCAAGGAAACTTTTTTTGTAAGCTTGCCATTAGATAAAATCTTAATTTTTTTATTTCTCTTTCTTATAAGTTTATTTTCAAGCAAAGTATCATAGTTAACTACTTGTCCATCATTAAATTTTTTATCTATATCTCCAAGATTAACAATTACATATTTCAATTTATAATCATTATTAGAAAAACCTTTCCTTGGCAATCTTCTATAAAGAGGAGTCTGTCCACCTTCAAATCCAAGTCTTGGCGAAGTATTTCTTGCCTTTTGCCCCTTCTGCCCTCTACCAGAAGTTTTACCAAGCCCTGACCCTGGACCTCTGCCAACAATTTTACGTCGCTTAGCCGCTCCCTTGGGCTTTAATAGACTAAACATTACTTACCTCGCTTAATAAAATCATATTAATAGTCTCGTTAAGCATACCTTTAATAGGTCCATTTAAAAAATGGACCTTTTTATCGCCTATTTTATTTAAACCCAATGCTTTTAAAACTTTAACCTTTTTATTTAATTTTCCAATAAGACTTCGTACAAGAGAAACTTGTACATTAATATTGCTTTTAGAAATAATTTCCCTATTCTTTTCCATTCTTCTAATAAAACATTTATTCTTAGATCTGGACCTTGAGGAATTAAACCTAGCTTTCTTTAGTTGTAATCTTAATTTCCTTTTAATCATATATTAACCCCATAAAGTTTTCAAAGTTTTCCCGCGCATCTCTGCCACTTTCTCAGCATTTAAAACTAAATCAAATGCTTTAAAAGTTGCCTTTACTACATTCATAGAATTATTAGAACCAAGAGATTTACTCAAAATATCGTGCACCCCTAAAGCCTCCATTACAGCGCGAACAGGGCCTCCCGCAATAACACCAGTACCATGAGTAGCTGGCTTGATTAAAATTTTAGCTTTTTTAAAGCAACCAGTAACCTCATGGGGTAATGTTCCCTTCCTAATAGGAACAAATCTTAAATTTTTCCTAGCACTTGTTAAGCTCTTTTTTATTGCATCACTAGCATCATTGGCTTTACCAAAGCCCCAACCAACATGTCCTTCGCCATCTCCAACAACCATAAAAGCAGCAAAAGAGAATCTTCTTCCACCCTTAACAACTTTAGTAACTCTGTTGAGCGATATTAATTTTTCTATCTGCTTTCTCTGAGTCTGAACATCTACCATAGATATACTCCCTTAAATATTAATACCAAACTCCCTTAAAGAAGTTGCAAAACTTGCAATAAGCCCATGATACTTATAACCATTTCTATCAAAAATAAGACTATTTATATTTTTCTCCTTAAGTCTTTTAGCAAGAACTTCTCCAAGTTTTTTTACATCATTAATATTTTTGCTTAAATTAAGACTTTTTTCAATAGTAGAAATGCTTGCAACCGTATGCCCCTTACTATCATCTATAACTTGCGCATAAAAATACCTATTAGATTTAAATATAGTAATTCGCGGCCTAGTAGCTACTCCACGCCCTATTTTATTCTTTATTCTTTTTTTACGCTTAAGTTTTCTCTGTTCTGCTTCTTTTATTTTTTTCATAACTATTAACCTAAAATTTATTTTTTTACACCAGATTTTCCGACTTTTCTTCTAATAACTTCATTATCATACTTAATGCCTTTTCCTTTATATGGCTCTGGTTTTTTCAAACTTCTAATCTCCGCAGCAACCTGACCAACCCTAAACTTATCTATTCCTTCAACAGAAATTTTAGTATTCCCATCAAGCTTTACACTAACACCATCTGGAATAACATACTCAAACTGAGTTGAATAGCCAAGGCTTAAAAAAAGGCTATTTCCTTGTTGCTCTACTCTATACCCTATGCCATTTATAGTAAGAGACTTAGAAAATCCTTCAGTTACCCCTTTTATCATGTTAAAAATTAAACTTCTGTAAAGACCGTGATAAGCTTTTGCTTTTTTATCATTAAAAACTCGATCAACAATAACGCTACCATTTTCAACTTTAATATTAATACTGTCTTTTATATTTTGAACCAATCTTCCCCGAACACCTTCAACTATTATTAAATTGTCTTTAACATCAATCTTAACAGTATCTGGAATTTTTATCGGAAGTCTTCCAATACGTGACATACATCCCCCTATTAAGCTACCAAACTGAGCAAATCAATTCACCACCTATTTTTTTATCTTTAGCCTCTTTGCCGGTAATAACACCTTGAGAAGAAGATATGATTAATATCCCATATCCATTCTTTATTCTTGGCATCTTTTTATATGAAGAATAAATTTTTCTACCGGGAGTAGAAATGGCATCTATTTTACTTATAACAGGATTTCTTTTGTTGTCATACTTTAACAAAACTCTAATAAAAGCAATTCCTTCTTTTTCTAAAAAATTAAAATCCTTGATATAACCCTCTTCTTTAAGAATATTTAATATTGATTTATTCATATTAGACATTTTTAAATCTACAGACCCATGCTTAACTCTACTTGCATTTCTTAATTTAGTTAGCATATCTCCTACTGAATGAGTAATCGCCATAAATTCCCCTTTACCAACTTGATTTTGAAACGCCAGGAATTAATCCTTCAGACGCATACTTTCTAAAACATATTCGACACATACAAAAATCTCTCAAATATCCTCTTGGACGACCACATAACTTACATCTATTATTCTGCCTTGTTTTATACTTAGGCTTTCTTAAAGCCTTAATAATCATTGATTTTTTAGCCATATACCTTATAAATCCCTTTAATTACTAAACGGCATTCCAAATTTCAAAAGCAAAGCTTTGCTTTCTTTATCATTTGAAGCTGTTGTCACAATTGTAATATTCAAACCAGATATTCTCTCTATTTTATCATAGTCTATCTCAGAAAATATTATTTGTTCCGATATTCCAAAAGAATAATTTCCTTTGCCATCAAAAGCATTCCCATTTATTCCCCTAAAATCCTTAACCCTTGGCAATGCCAAATGAATAAGCTTATACAAAAATTCATACATTGCATTGCCTCTAAGTGTAACTTTAGCACCTATTTCTTGCCCTTGTCTAATTTTAAACCCAGCTATTGCTTTTTTTGCTTTTGTTTTTACAACTTTTTGACCGGTAATCTGAGCAAGCTCTAAAACTGCAGAATCTAATAACTTCTTATTCTTAACAGCCTCACCAACACCTATAGAAACTACTATTTTCTCAAGCTTGGGAACTTGCATTATAGATTTATATTCAAATTCTTTAACAAGCTCTTTTATAACACTATCTTTATAATATTTCTTCAATTCAGGAACATAACTCATAAACTCTATATCCTCTGTCCATTTTTTTTAAGATATCTTATTTTTTCATTATTTTCAAATCTAATACCTAATCTTGAAGAAGTTCCTTTGATAAATATCATCACATTTGAAATATCTATAGCAGCCTCCTTATCTATTATTTTACCTTTTTCTTGGGGTGTCCTAGCCTTAATAACTTTTTTAACCATATTACAAGATTCAACAATAACTTTATTTTTTTTTCTGTTTATACTAGCAATTTTACCTATTCTTCCCTTATCTTTTCCAGAAATAATTTTTACACTATCACCTATCTTCAACTTTGTCTTCACAAAACCCCCTTTTGCTATATCACCTCTGAAGCCAATGATACTACTTTCATAAAATTAGCATCCCTAAGTTCTCTTGCAACAGGCCCAAACACCCTTTTACCCCTAGGGCTCAAATTAGCATCAAGTATAACACAAGCATTATCATCAAACCTAACATAAGTCCCGTTCTTACGTCTTACCTCTTTAGAGGTCCTAACAATTACAGCTTTACAAACATCTCCTTTTTTAACAGAAGAATTAGGAATCGCTTGTTTTACTACAATAGTTATTATATCCCCAATTTTGGCATAACGCCTTTTACTACCACCAAGTACTTTAATACATTGAGCCACCTTGCCACCAGTATTATCAGCAATTGTTAAATAGGTTTGCATCTGAATCATAATAAACCTCCTTTAGAAAAATCAAAACTATTTTAATTTTTCTAAAACCTCAACAAGAGACCATCTTTTATCTTTACTAATAGGTCTAACTTCAATAATTTTTACCTTATCGCCAACCTTTGAAACTTCTTTTTCATCATGTGCTTTAACTTTCTTGCTAACCTTTAAATATTTATGATAGATTGGATGCATCTTTCTTTGAACAATCTCTACTACTATGGTCTTAGACATCTTGTCACTAACAACTTTACCAATTAATTCTTTTTTATTTTCTCTTGCCATATTTAAACCTTTCTAATGCCTAATTTATATTCACAAATCATTGTGTTAAGCCTTGCAATATCACGTCTAATCTCTCTTTTTTTCAAAGGATTTTCAACATGACCAACAACGGATTTAAATCTTAAATCTAAATATTCTTTCTTTAATTCTAGCCTTTTAGCTTTCATATCCTCAAGAGTAAAATTCTTAAAATTTTTTAACATAATTACCTCAAATCTCGCCTTACAACAAACATGGTTTTTACTGGAAGCTTAGAACTCGCAAGCGACATAGCCTCTTGAGCAAGCTCTTCCACAACTCCAGCCATTTCAAACATAACAGTGCCAAGTTTAACAGGGGCATTCCAATGATCAACACCCCCTTTACCCTTACCCATTCTAGTTTCAGCTGGTTTTTTAGTATAAGGGATATCAGGAAATATTCTTATCCAAACTCTTCCGCCTCTTTTTATTTTACGAGTCATTGCAATACGAGCAGCCTCAATTTGGCGAGCAGTAATAAAATTTGTTTCCAAAGAAACAAGTCCATACTCCCCAAAAGAAATTTTATTGCCCTTCTGAGCCTCTCCAGATAATCTTCCCCTCTGCTTTTTTCTATATTTAACCTTTTTTGGACTTAACATCTAATTATCCTCCAATATTCTGCTCATTAGAATCAACTCTTTCTTTGGGAAAAGACAAACTGGGTTTATTTAAAAAACCTGCTTCGTCTTTAGACAATCCATCTTTCTTATTTTTTGAAACCCTGGACTGCTTTTCATTAGCTTTCTCTTTGCTATTTAAAATTTTATCAAAATTTTTAACAGCATCGCCTCTTTCCCTAAAAGACTTTTTATTTATTACCTGACCAGCATCAGAATTGGTTTGTCTACCCAAAACCTCACCTTTAAATAACCAAACTTTAACTCCAATAATTCCATAAGTAGTTTGAGCTTCAGAAAACCCATAATCTATATTGGCTCTAAGAGTATGCAACGGAACTCGACCTTCCTTAACTTCAAAGCTTCTTGCAATCTCAGCACCACCAAGTCTCCCAGCAATCTTAATTTTTAGTCCTTGAGCACCTTTTAACATAGAAGTAGAAAGAGCTGATTTTAAAACTTTCCTATAAGACACTCTATTTTCTACTTGCTTTGCAATTCCATTAGCAATAATTTGAGCATCAAGCTCTGGCCTTTTAACCTCTTTAATCTTAATGCTAATCTTTTTAAAAATTTTTTTAGTTAACAGTTGACCAATCTTTTCAAGATTAGCGCCTTTAAGCCCTATCACAGAACCAGGCCTTGGAGTAACAATTACTACTGTTACTTTTTGAGGATTATTTCTAATTATTTCTATATTAGAAATATCAAATTTAATCCCCTTAAGAAACTTCATAATTTCAAGCCTTATTAAAAAGTCTTCATGAAGAATTGTAGAATACAATTTTTTATCAAAATACCATTTTGATTTCCAATCCTTATTAATTTTTACTCTTAAGCTATATGGATGTACTTTTTGGCCCATGCTTTATCCTTTAATATCTTTTTTTTCATCAACTTCAACAAAAATATGGCAATTTCTATTAACAAGCCTATCAGCTCTACCTCTAGCCCTAGGCCAAATCTTTTTACGACGACGCCCATCATCAACCATAACTACTTTAACAAATATCATATCCTCGGAAAGATTTTTATTGTGATACATAGCATTTGATGCTGCCGATTTAACAACTTTTTCTAAAAGCTTAGCTCCTTTATTAGGCATAGAACAAAGCACTGCAATAGCCTTAACATAAGACTTCCCCCGTATATTGTCAGCTACTGGCCTAACTTTTTTTGGAGAAGAGGGTAAATTTTTGCCCTTTGCTGTATATCTTCTATTTACTAACATAACTACTCTACTTCCTTCCCTTTTTATCTGACTTAGCATGCCCTCTAAAAATCCTTGTAGGTGAAAACTCCCCAAGCTTATGCCCCACAAGATCCTCAGTAATATAAATCGGTATAAAAGTCTTCCCATTGTAAACAGATATAGTAAGACTTACCATTTCAGGAATTATTGTTGAAGATCTGGAGTAAGTTTTAATAACAACCCTCTTCTCACTTCCAAAAGACGATAAAACTTTTTGATAAAGACTCTTTTCTATAAAAGGTCCTTTTTTAATAGATCTTGCCACTACACTCTCCTACTTATTTCTTCTTTTAATAATAAACTTATCTGAATATCTTTTCTTCTTACGAGTCTTATAGCCTTTAGTAGGCTGTCCCCAAGGAGACACAGGATGACGACCTCCAGAAGTTTTTCCTTCACCACCACCATGCGGATGGTCAACAGGATTCATGGCAACACCTCTAACCTTAGGTCTTCTACCAAGCCACCTACTTTTACCGGCTTTTCCTATAGAAACATTGACATAATCTTCATTCCCAATTTCACCAATTGTTGCAATGCATTTTTTGAAAATTAACCTCACTTCACCAGACGATAATTTTACAGTGACATAATTCCCGTCAGAAGCAAGTATCATAGCATACCCCCCAGCACTTCTTACAAGCTGTCCACCCTTTCCTACATTAAGCTCTATATTATGAACAGTTCTTCCAATAGGAATATTTTCAAGGGGCAAAGCATTACCAATTTTAATTGGTGAATTCGGACCACTTTCCAAAACATCCCCAACCTTAATGCCTTTAGGAGAAATAATATACCTTTTTTCTCCATCTTTATAAACAAGCAAAGCTATATTAGCGCTTCTATTAGGATCATATTCAATAGAAGCAACTCGAGCGGGAATGCTAAATTTATCTCTTCGATTAAAATCAATTACCCTATACTTTCTCTTATGCCCACCACCTCTTCTTCTAACACTAATCCTACCAGAAGAATCTCTACCCGACTTAAATTTTTTACCTTTTGTTAAAGATTTCAAAGGATCATTACCTTTACTCAAATCATCAAAAGATAAAGTCGTCTTATAGCGCAAAGAAGAAGTTTTTGGCTTATAAGTCTTAATACCCATATTTCTTTTTCTCCAAAACCACTAAAAAATATCTATTTTATCTTCCTTTTTGAGATAAACATATGCCTTCTTCCATGAAGAAGTTTTCCCTTTACCTATAGGATATCCTCTTCGAGACACCACAACCTTGGCTTTACTTTTAATATTAAGCAAATTACACGATACTGGAGTAACATTGAAAAGTTCTTTTATTGCTGCACCAACCTCTTTTTTATTTGCTCTCTTATGAACCTTAAAAACATAAACATTAATACTTTCTCTTTGAGTATTGGTTTTTTCAGTAAGCATAGGTGAAACTATTATATCATAAGCTTTCATACTTATCCTCAACATCTTTTTTATTTAACGTAAAACTCATTAAGCTTGTTGACAGCAGATTCTAGGGCTATTAAATTCTTAGCATAAAACAAATCAACAACTCTAAGTTTATCAAAAGACAAAATCTTTAAATCTCTTATATTCTTACCAGCCCTCTTAATCATCTGATCATCATTGCCCAAAAGAACAACCACTTTGCCATTAAAACTTACAAAATTTTTTATTATTAAAGCAAGATCTTTTGTTTTTCCCGATTCAATATTAAAGTTCTCAACAACCTTAAAACTACTTTCATCAGCAGCACGCAAACTTAATACAGACTTAAATGCAAGCCTTTTTACCTTTTTAGGCAATCTATAACTATAATCTCTAGGTTTTGGCCCTAATGCTATACCTCCACCAACCCAAACTGGATTTCGCTTTGTACCCACTCTAGCCCTGCCGGTTCCTTTTTGCTTCCAAGGCTTTTTAGAACTACCCCTGACCTCTGATCTAGTTTTAGTTGAAGATGTTCCAACCCTAAGATTAGACAATTCACTTTTTATAGCATTATAAATAGACCCATGACTGACTTCTATATTAAAAACTCTATCATCTAAATTTACAGTTCCAATCTCTTTCCCATCTTTAGAAAAAACTTTTCTTTCCATACTAAATACCTACTTTTTAGATTTCTTAACAACAACAAAAGAACCCTTAGCACCAGGCACAGCCCCTTTTACTAGAATAGCTCTCTTTTCTTCATCAATTAAAACAACTTCAAGATTTTGAATAGTTTGTTGATTTCCACCCATTCTACCAGCCATTTTGGTCCCTTTAAATGTTCTTGCGGGAGTGGTAGCTTGTCCTGTGCCACCAAGATGCCTATGAAATTTTGATCCATGAGACGCTGGTCCACCACTAAAATTATGCCTTTTCATAGCCCCTTGAAAACCCTTGCCTTTAGTAGTGCCTGTAACATCTACATACCTAACTGATTTAAAAACATCAACTTTAATCTCATCCCCAGCATCATATCCATCAAGCCCCTTAAGCTCTATCACATATTTTTTAGGCTCAATATCTTTTAAACTTTTATATTGACCTTTTATAGGCTTTGAAACTTTAGAACCCTTAAGATCCACAGAACCTGCTATAAGAGCGCTATAACCATCTCTATCAACTGTTTTCTTCCCTATAATATAATTGGGCTGAAACTCTATAATAGTAACAGGAACCACAATGCCATTTTTCTGAAATATCTGAGTCATGCCAACTTTTTTTCCAATCAATCCCAACATTAAAACACCTCAAATTCATATACTTAAAAATATTATTTACTGTTTAATATCTACCTCAACACCTGCTGGAAGCTCTAACTTCATTAAAGAGTCCATTAAAGCAGAAGTGGGTTCTAAAATATCAATAAGCCTTTTATGAGTTCTCATTTCAAATTGCTCTCTTGACTTTTTATTGACATGAGGAGAACGCAAAACAGTATATTTTTTTATTTTTGTAGGCAAAGGAATTGGGCCCTTAATTTGAGCTTTAGCCTTCTGAACAGCTTTAACAATAGATTCGGCACTCTGATCTAATATTTTAACATCAAAACTAAATAATCTTACGCGTATCTTATCTTTAGCAATCAATTTATTCTCCTAAACTTTAGAGAGATATTAAATATATCTCCCCAAAGTCTTAAACTATTCCAATATCTCAAGAATTCTTCCTGAAGCAACAGTTCTCCCACCTTCTCGAACAGCAAATTCCACATTTTTATCCATAGCTATCGAAGAGATCAGCTCAACAACAATATCAACATTGTCACCAGGCATAACCATTTCTTTGCCTTCTAAAGCAACAACACCAGTAACATCGGTTGTTCTAAAAAAGAATTGTGGTCTATACCCTGGGAAAAATGGCTTATGCCTACCACCTTCTTCTTTAGTCAAACAATAAATTGAAGCTTTAAACTTCTTGTGCGGAGTAATTGTACCTGGCGCTGACAAAACTTGTCCTCTTTCAATATCTTTCTTATCAACACCTCTTAGAAGAAGACCAACATTATCCCCTGCTTGGCCTTGCTCAAGAATTTTCTGGAACATTTCAACACCAGTAACAGTGGTTTTTCTGGTTTCTTTAATGCCAACTATTTCAACTTCTTGGCCAACCTTAATAACGCCTCTTTCAATACGTCCAGTAGCAACAGTACCTCTTCCTGAAATAGAAAATACATCTTCAACAGCAAGCAAAAATGGTTTGTCAATATCTCTTTCTGGAAGATCAAAATAATTATCCATGGATTCGAGAAGCTCTTTAACACATTTTGCAGATTCAGGATCTTCTGGATTTGACATAGCCCCAAAAGCCGAGCCCTTGATTATTGGGGTATTAGCTGAAAAACCATATTTTTCAACAAGTTCTAAAACTTCAACCTCAACAAGCTCAACAAGCTCAGGATCTGCCAAGTCTAATTTATTTAAAAAAACTATTATTTTCTTTATTCCCATTCTTTGAGCAAGAAGCAAATGCTCTTTTGTTTGGGGCTCAGCACCACTATCAGCAGCAACTAAAAGTATCGCTGCATCCATTTGAGCCGCTCCTGTAATCATATTTTTTATATAATCAGCATGACCTGGACAATCAACATGAGCATAATGTCTATTAGCTGTTTCGTACTCAATATGCCTAGCATTAATTGTTATTCCCCTTGCTTTCTCTTCAGGCGCATTATCAATATCTTCATACTTTAATGCTTTTGCATCTTTATTTAATTTTGAACAATAAATACTAATAGCCGCTGTTAATGTTGTTTTGCCATGATCAACATGACCTATTGTTCCAACATTCATATGCGGCTTTGTTCTTTGAAAAACTTCTTTTGCCATGATTAACCTCCTAAATTTCACATTCTAAATAGCTACTTACATTCAATCTCTTTAAAAAATTTTAACAAATTTATTCTTCTCAAAATAAGAAAATAGCTACAAATAATCAAAAAATCAATTCTTAGAAATTGACCCGCACTGCGTGTTTTTCTAAAAAATTTTAATAACTTTAAAAGTCTACACATTTTATAAAATATAGTCAATATGCTTAAACTTTTAAATTCAACTAATCACATACAATGGTATTAAAAATAAACACAAATTTTATATTAATTAAAGAAAAGCACAAAATACTAGAGAATAAAACTTTAAAAACAATTAATTAAAATAAAAAATGCTCAACTAATACATTTAAAATCATGAAATTTAAAACAATAATAAATAATTTTAAATCTAATCACTATTTAAAATTAATCAAACATCTTTATGTTATCAAAAAAAGTTAACATTACCCCGATAAAAAAATATAATAAAAAATAATGAAAACTAAAAAAATTAAGCTTAAATTACTACCAATACTTACAATTTCTAGCATTTCAATTGTTTTTATGTCTTGCATGAAAACAAGCACAATAAAATCAAAAGAAAATGCTCAAGAAATTACCTATCTTATTAGCACTATAAAAACTAGCAAAAAAGTAGAGATAGTAAACTATAAATCCGATAGTAAAAACAATCTAATAATTACTCTTAAAAACAAAAGCGGAGAAAATATAAATGCAAATTCATTAGCAATTTTCAAGGAAGGCAGTAAAACGGGTGAATTAATTAGAGAAAACCTTAATGGGCTTGAGACAAAAACTTTTTATTTAAAAACTAAAATCAACGCTAAAAGAAAAAACATATTATATATTTTTGAAAAACAATGAGCCTTATTGCAAATAAGCTATTGCACAAAAAAATAAATTAACAAAAAATCTAAAATCTATTTTAAAGACCAAAAACATTAAATTTACTTAGAACAAGTAAACTAGTTCCTTTAATAAAATACAAATATAAATCTTAATTACTATTTGTATTTTTTAATTAAACTGGGTTTGGTCCAATAACGAGTACAAGTAAAAACAACTAAAATTATAATTGCTAAATAATTTGAAATTATAAAAGCATAACCTAAAGAATTTTCAATTATGCCAAAATACTGAAAAATAAACACTACTGGAAGACGAATAAGCCACAATCTAATAAAAATAATAATCATTGCAATTTTTGTCCTACCAGATCCAATAAGTCCTCCAAAAAATACTTGCTGCAGTCCATATCCAAAAGTACCAATAGTTGTTAACAACAAATAATTATTAGCATAATTCAAAACTTCCAAATCATTTGTAAATAACCTTAATATAAGCTGTTTATTAATAATAACAATCGAATTTATTATTAATAAAATTCCTAAAGACATAAAAAATCCTTTTGTTAAAACTTCTCCCACCCTATTGATTTTCTTGGCACCAAGATTTTGGCCAACAATTGAAATAACTCCAGTACCAATTCCCATAGCAGGAAGAAATAAAAAAGAAATAATAGTATTTGTAAGTCCATACGCCGCCAAAAATTTTGGACTAATCTTAATAACAATATAATTGAAAATAAAAAAAGACAATGAAACCATTATTTGCCCAAAAGTTGAAGGTAACCCCAAATTAACAATTTCTTTAATAGATTTTATGTCTAGCGCTAAATCCTTTGGATAAATTTTTAATCCACGATTTAATTTGTAAGTTAAAAATAAATAAAAAGCAACGGTTAACAATTTTGAAAATAAAGTAGCCCAAGCAGCCCCAACAATGCCCATATTAAAACTAAATATTAAAATTGGATCAAGAATAAAATTAACAATATTAGCAAATAAAACTATTAACATTGAAAGGATGGTTTCTCCTTGAGCATTTAAAATATATGTAATTGAAACACTTAAAAACATAATAGGAATTCCAAAAATTGTCACATAAAAATAAACCTTTGAAAGCTCTTTAAGCTCGCCTTTTACGCCCAAAAAATCTAAAAGATTCTCAATAAAAAAAAGAGCACAAATAACAACAAATAAGGATAAAGTAAAATTCAAAACAATAAGTTGCCCTGCATACCTTGAAAAACGAGAAAAATTCCCCTCTCCTATACATTTTGAAATCAAAGAAATGCTTCCTGTAGCCATACCCATAGCAATAGCCATAATAAAAAAATTTATAGGACCAGCAAGTGAAAGCGCTGACAAAGGCATAGCTCCAAGTTTACCAACATAAAACATATCAGTAAGGTCATAAAAAGCTTGAATAATATTGGTTATAACAATAGGAAAACTTATTAAAAAAAGAACCTTATATAAATTACCATTTAATATTAATTCCCTAGTTTTGCTCTTATTTGTAGACATAAAATTTCATCCTTATCTAAAATATTTTTCTATAAAAAATCTAAATTCAGATTTATTAATTAATAATAAAAAAGCATTCTCACGAATTAAAGCAAAGCAATAAGCACTTATTTAAAATAATAAATAATATTATAAAGGCAAAAATTCAAAATCAGAAATGCCTTTCAAATTTTTCTTGATCTTTTAATATTATTTTTATATTAAGATCTTTAAACTATAAAATAGAACAAAATTCAATAATATTAAATAAAAAATTACAACAATAAAAATTAATTTAATATAACTTCATTCATAATTCAACCTCTTCATTATTATCTTTATTCTCTTGAAAAGATTTTTCATAAATCGCATATAATAAGACCTAAAAGCTATTGGCTTTTAACTCTCTTAATTTTTGCACCTAAATTAATTAATTTACCAGCCACATCTTCGTATCCTCGTTCAATTTGATAAACATTTTGAATCTCGCTGCGACCCTTAGCAACAAAAGCAGCAATAAGAAGAGCCATTCCTGCTCGTACATCCGGAGAAGATAAAACATTACCTTTAAGAGGAGATTTGCCCGTAACTACTACACGATGTGGATCACAAAGTACAATTCGAGCTCCCATTTTTATTAACTTGTCTACAAAAAACATCCTGGATTCAAACATCTTCTCAAAAACAAGAACTGTGCCTTCTACTTGAGTTGCAGTAACTATAATAATACTCATAAGATCTGTTGGAAAGGCTGGCCACGGACCATCATCAATTTTTGGAATTTGCTCACCAAAATCTAATTTAACTTTTAATTCTTGTTTATCTTTTACATATACATTTTCCCTATCATATTCAAAATTAATACCAAGTTTTGAATATATATGCCTAATTAATCTGAAATGTTGGGGATCTGCTTTTTTAATTTCCAGCTCACCCCCTGTTAATGCCGCAAGACTAATTAAAGAGCCAACTTGCATAAAATCGGCTCCTATTCTAAATACGGTTCCACTTAATTTTTTTACACCTTTTATTTCTAAAACATTTGAACCAATCCCCGAAATATTAGCACCCATTGAATTTAACATATTGCATAAATCTTGAACATGTGGCTCACAAGCAGCATTCATAATAACGGTATTTCCTTCAGCAAGAACCGAAGCCATAATGATATTCTCTGTAGCTGTAACAGAAGCTTCATCTAAAAACATTTCAGCTCCAACAAGCTTATTAGCCTTTAAAACAATTCTATTATCTTTTTTACTCAACTTAGCTCCCAACTTACAAAGACCGTAAAAATGGGTATCAAGCCGTCTCTTCCCAATCAAATCTCCTCCCGGAAGCGCCATATCTATTTCTCCAAATCTAGAAACAAAAGGGCCTAATAAAAGTATGGAAGCCCTAATTAAATCCGTAAGAGAGGAATCTATTTCTGTTTTTACAATATTTAAAACTTTTATTTTCAAAGTATTTCCCTCGCTTACAATATCTGCTCCGATATCACTTAAAATATCTAAAACAACTTTCACATCATTAATATTAGGAATATTTTCTAAAATAACATCTTCATCAGTAAGTAAAGCGGCTAAAATACAAGGTAAAGCGGAATTCTTATTACCGCTAGCTGTAATTTGACCACCTATCTTAAAACCACCTTCTACAATATAACTATGCATGGCCCAACCTCCTATACTACTATACATAAGAAAACTAATAAAATTAAATCACACAGATAAGATTAATTAAATTTAAAAAATACCTGAAAAAATTAAATATCAAACAATATCTATATCTTTTAAACTTGATTTATAATCTATATACTCTCTAATAGCCTCTACAGAAAAAGAATGACCGTTCTCATCAATATCAATTAAAACACCGTTAAAGCCAAGGCCTTCCCAAGATTCATCAAATTTCTGATTTAAAAATCCTTTCAAAAATTTATCTATCTCTAAATTAGGAGCATATCCAATAACGCTATCCAAACTACCAACTCTGCCTAAATCAGTTATAATAGCGGTATTATCTAAAATTCTTAAATCTGCTGTTAAAATCCTTTTTCCTATTCCAAGACAAGCACTAACTCTTGATTTTAGATAAAAAAACAAAGCATTCACTTCAGCTGTAGTATTTGAATCAAAAAGAACAATAATATTGTTTGTTTGCATTTTGATTCTTTTATAAACAGGATCAAAACTATAGAAAGGATGATTAAATTGATACTTAGTTATTCCTGTTTGACCTACAATTCTCATTACAGCCAATTTTTTGCCATTAATATTGTAAATAAAATAGGAATATCCTCTTAATTTTGCGGGACAATTTAAAGGTTTTAAAATAAAATTATACTTATCAAGATCACCAGACAAATCAGGCCTTGCAAAAGCATTTTCACCTAAAGTTAACACATCAACTCCATACTTTTTCAATAAAAAGGCATGTTTTTTGCCAAGCCCTCTTAAACCTGTAGTAAAATTATTACCAGATATTACAAAGTCAACCTTTTTTCTAACCTTAAAAGATGATAAAAAAGCTTTTATCGCAACAATCCCAGCTTTACCTACAACCTCACCGGCAATTAAAACCCTTAAAGACACAAAGCCTCTCTTTTTACTGATCTAGTTTAAATAACTTAATAAACAAACTTCTTACAATAAGAATTGATACAAAATACCCCACTAAAACAGCAAAAACAATCATCATGAAAATCAATATAAATTGCAAATAAGGCTTTACAATAATACTAAATTTAACAACTAAAAGAAACTCTAAAAAGAAAACTAAAAACATTAAAAATAAATTTATTGACACGTATAAAATAAAACTCAAGATCTTCATTTATTAAACGCTTTTCTTTTTATAAAAAAATCATAAACCAAAAATAAAATCATCCCTATAACAACATAGCTATCTGCAAAATTAAAAGTAGGCCATCTATCAAGTCCAAAAATTCCATAAAATTTGAAATCTAAAAAATCTACAACTCCAGAAGGTCTAAATAATCTATCAATAACATTACCCACTCCCCCTGAAAAAATTAATAAAAGTGAAATCCTGGCAATACGATTTTTTTCTTTCAAAGAAAGATAAAAAACAAATATCAAAATGAAAATAGGCATTACAAGAAAAAAAATTTTTTTCAAACTATAATGAATATTAGAGCCCATAGAAAACAAAATGCCTGTGTTTCTTACATGTATTATCCTAAAAAAATTATCAAAAAAGGAAAAATATACTGAACCCAATCTGACATACTTCACAACCAAATACTTAGAAAGTTGATCAAAAAAAATTAAACTAATAATAAATACAAAAATATTAAAATATTGTTTACTTTTAACGCTCATACAAAAATCCTTATAAATTAGTATCTTTACAAATAAATTTAACCTCTAAATCTTCTTGAATTTTGAAATCTTCCATTAATTTAATTAAACCAAAAGTTTCAGTAAAATAATGGCCCCCAAAAATCAAGCTCACCCCACATTCTTCTGCTAAAGAATATATTTGATGAGAAGTATCTCCGGTTATAAACAAATCTATACCATAATGTAAAGCCTCTTCAAAAAAAGAGTATCCAGAACCACTAACAATTGCGACCTTACTCACTGATTCTTTAAACTTCTTCGAAAAAAGAATATGTTTATTTTTTTCTTTAATTTTTTCCAAAATTTCAGAAAAACTAAAAGCAGAATCAGCAATAATCCCTAGATTAAATCCTCCATAATTTGCAAAAGCAAAAGGATTTGTTAATCCTAAAAAATCCGAGAACACCTTGCTATGTGAATAAACAGAATGAGCGTCCATAGGTAAATGTACTGAATAAAGAGCTAAATTATTTTCAATCAAAAATTTTACTTTATCATACATGTTAGAAACAATGCGCTCTTTTTTTGACCAAAAAATACCGTGATGGGTAATTAGAAAATCATTTCCTTTTGCTTCTTTTAAAGTTGAATAGCTAGCATCAACTGCAAAAGCAACTTTGTTAGCCTTAGCATTGAGATTCCCTACTTGAAGCCCATTTAAATTTTTATCAACATGCTCATACTTCTTTATATCAAAAATTGAATTGAGTTTAAAAGACAAATCTCTTACGTTCAAGTTAGATTCTCCAAATTAAAGCATAACTTTGACCTTCTCTTAATCTTCTATAAGAATAAAGATTTTTAGAACAATACGTACAAAGTTTTGAATCATAAATATTTAAATTAAAATTAGAAAGCAAATTAAAATTAAAACTAGCATTGTCAAAGTATATTTTACCATCTCTAATAGAAAAAGACGCATTTAATAAGCTTTTGCTAAATTTATCACTTACTTCTTTCAAGAAAATTTCAGAAACTTCATAGCAACAAGATCTGTTATAAGGTCCAAAAACAATTTTTAAATCCTTAAAAGAGGAACCCATTTTTTCAAAAAAAAACAACATTTTTAAAATAATCAAGCTAAAGCTTCCCTTATATCCACTGTGAATAAGTCCTATAAATTTTTTCACTGAATCATAAAAGTAAATTGGAAGACAATCTGCAAAGTAAGTAACAAGAGCCACATTTAAAGAGCTAGATATAAGACCATCTCCTTCTTGAAAATTTATAAAATCATCTTCAACTTTATAAATAATATCTGTATGTAATTGCTTTAAATATTTTATTTTTTTTGACTTGGGAACAAAGTTTAAATTATCATTACTAAGCTCTCTTAAACTTAGGTTAAAAGGTTTTTTAGTATAAATCATTTTAACATCATCAGCTATTCTAAATTCATAATAAAATTCATGATCTATTGTTTTCATAATCTAAATTCTTCTCCCAAATAAAGCTTTTTGGCTTTTTCACTCTTTACTATATAATCAACATCACCTTCATCAAGTACTTGCCCTTGATAAACAATATAAGCTCTATCTATTATATCAAAAGCATCTCTTACATTATGATCAGTAATAAGAACTCCAATGTTTCTTTCTTTTAAAATTTTTATTATATTCTTTATATCTCCAATTGCAATAGGATCAATACCGGCAAAAGGTTCATCCAAGAGTAAAAAATAGGGATTTACAGCTAAAGCTCTTGCTATCTCTGCTCGCCTCCTCTCTCCACCAGAAAGAGTATAAGCTTTTTGACTTTGTATTCTTTTTATCTCAAATTCTTTAAGTAAATTTACAAGCTCTATCTTGCGCTCAGCCTTGGATAGATCCTCTCTTCTCTCTAAAGCAACCATAATATTCTCTTCAACTGTAAGTTCTCTGAAAATTGAAGCATCTTGGGGAAGATACACAATTCCTATCCGTGCACGCTCATACATATTAAGAGATGAAATGTTATAATCATTTATTAAAACTTTACCCGAATTAGGCTTAATGAAACCTACAATGGTATAAAACGTTGTTGTTTTACCGGCTCCATTTGGGCCAAGAAGCCCCACAACTTCACCTTTATGAATATTGATTGTAATACCATTAACAGCAAACTTTTCACCATATTTTTTAATAATGTTGTCTGCTTTTAAAACAACATTATTAACAGAATTAAGATTAAGACTTTCCTTAATCTCTTTTATTTTATTTTTTTTCTTCAGAAGCATCATTTTCAACTTGAGTAAACTCTCCTTCAACACTTCCCTCAAGTTTATACCTATTAGTTTTTGTATTAAAAATTATTCTTGAAGCAGAATAATAATTGTCTTTCTGGTAAATTACTGGGACCCCCTCAAGAACCATTTCTTTTTCTTCTTTATTATAAGTTCCATTCTCAGCTCTTGCAAAAGTATCATCCTTATATATTTTAACAGAATATTGCATAATATAAACATTAGATTTATTACTGCCCTCAACTCTTTCTGCTTTAATAAGCATATTGTTTTCTAAATCTTCAAGCTCAACCCCTTTTTGAAGATAAAAGTTATCCAATTTTCTATTAAAAAATAAAAACTGAGCCTTAACATGCATTTTATTCTTATAATCTTCATAAAAAACATTACCTCGAGCTTCAAGATAAGAGCCATTTTCTCCATAAATTTCAATTTCATCTGCCCTAAGCTTAAAATCTGAAGAGATAACCTCTGAATTTCCTTTTAAAACAATTTTTTTATAAAAAGAAGACACTATTCCTTGCGCAAAATCTGACTTAAAGGTAAAATTAATATTTTTCTCTTCATTTTCTTTAACCCTCTCAGATTTAGGCCTAGATTCTTTTTGTGCTGCTTGAATATTGCTAATAAAAATAATAAAAATCCATATTAAAATTAAATCCCTCAATTCATGATTCCTTCAACCCCAGAATCAAAATAAAAAACATTGCTCTTTAAAAAATAAGAAAATCCTTTTCCTTTTATTTTGCTATCATTAAATCTAATTAATACTAGCTCATTTGGGGGAGATTGCAACTTCTTGTCTTTATTCTTCCATAAAAGCCTATTTGAATTAAGCAAATAATAATTATTTTTATCCTCTATTTTAAATTCTACAGAATCTCTCATATCCAAATCCTTTGTAATATAAGAACCTTCCAAATTATTAAACTTCCCCGAAATTTCATTATCTAGCGAATAATATAAAAACCTCCCATTCTCTGCCTTATAAATTTTATAATCATTAAAATAACTAAAACTTAAAGCCTCTAAAACAATTTGCTCTTTATTATATACAACATCATAATACTTAATTCCTAATATTTGTATTGAGGGAAACTTTTTTGCCACATCAGACCTATTAGAATATTCATCATAATCGAAAGTGCAAGCAAAAAACAAAAATAAAAAATATAGCATAGGTATTCTCATAAATATTTTTCACAAAACTAGAAATTTTCTATTTCAATTGACAATCTATTAAACATAACAACATAACATTAAAACTTTATCAAACAAAACTTATTTACATAACCACTTACAATGTAAAATATAAGAGTAAGATAAATATACCCACCTAAAGAACAGTCTTTTGTATAAAAGGACTACTTAAAATATAAGAAATTAAAACAAAAATACAAAAAGTGTTCCTATTTTGGGGTAGTATTAAATTAGTAATTTAAAATTTATCCCTTTAAAGAAATAAATTGCAAAAATTAACAATAATAATGCTCACGCTCATCATCTCTTTTGTAGTTTAAAATTTCATTATCTTTAAACCAAATTGATATTTCTCGAATTGCATCTACCTCATTTGCAGATGCATGAATCACATTATAAATTGAAAAACCTTTTTCATCCGAATATTTAAAACTGTGATAAGAGAAGTCTCCTCGTATTGTTCCAGGAATGGCTAATTTTGGTTCAGTAGCACCACAAAGCTTTCTAACAACCTCAATGCTTTCAACTCCTTCAACAACAAATGCAAAAACAGGAGAATTTGAAATAAATTCAATTAAAGACTTCCAAACCACCTCACTATGCCTAAAGACAATATCATCGTACAAATAATGTTTTTTTGCTAGACTCTCATCAACAATAAGCATTTTAGCAGCCACCATTTTTAAACCTACCCTTTCAAATCTAGCAACTACATCACCAATTAAACCCCTTCTAACCCCATCTGGCTTAATAATACACAAAGTTTTTTGCAATAACATTGACATAAAACCCTCCTAAATTTAGGACATTATTTAAAAAATTAAATAAATAAAAATACTTGCTTAATAGCAAAATTATATCTGATTAATTAAATTTATATGGAATATTATAAGTTGTAAAAAGCTTAACATTATATTGAAAAATCAAAATATAATTTTTACAAAATTAACACCTACATTCCAAAAGGAAGAACCCCCATAGTTTTTAATTTTATCTCTTCCTTAACCTTAGAAACAGCATCATTTAAAGCAGATTTGACCATTTGTTCAAAAGCATCATTGTCTAAATCATCAAAAAATTCCTTATTAATTGAAACTTTTTTAACATTAAATTCGCCATCCATCTCAATAGCAACAATATTGCTACCCGCTTTACCACAAACCGTAATTTTAGATATTTCCTTTTTAATATTGTCAATATTACTCTTAACACTAGACATATTTTTCAAAAAATCTAACGGATTTACTGCCATATTTTTATTCCTCCAGAACTTCACTTGCTCCAAAAATATTTTTTAAAGTTTCTAATTTTTCAAAATCCTTTTCAAGGTTTTTGAAATTTTTCTGAAACACAATGCTTAAATTGGGAAATTCTTTATAAAACTCAGACCTTATCTCGCCTTTATAATTTTGAAGCTCATTATATTCAAACTCACTAAACACCTTATAATAAAGAACATTGCCATCAATAACAACTTCTCCTGAATGAACTAAAGTTTGAATATATCTTGAAACAATATAAATAAATTTACCTCTTATATCAATAAAATCATTTGCTTTACTTGAATTATCATCGTCCTCAATAAAAATCTCATCAATCTCATCAACACTATTGGACTCTAAAAGATTTCCATCGATTTTTGTTGACAAATTTTCATCACAACTAGTCTCCTCTTTTCCTAAAGATTTGATTTCGGAAAATCCATATTCTAAATTGGGTTTTGCTGAAATAAAAGCTAAATCATCTTTGCTCTTCTTATTTGCTAAAGCATCAAAATTGCTTGAATCTAAATCCATATTTTCTAACAAACTGTCCTCAAGATTTTGAATTTGTTTTATCAAAACATGATTTGGAATATAGTTTTTAAGTCTTAAAATTTTAATAAAATTAATCTCAAGCTCATATCTTGGATTAGCCGAAAATTGCAAATCCCTGTAAGTTTCAAGCAAAACAACAATAATTCTCTCAAGATAGTTCAAATCAAAATCAACTAATTTCTTTCTCAAGTCCTCAGATTTAATTCCAATAAACTCAAAATTTTTAATGCCTATCTTTAGGAATAATACCTCTCTAAAAAATTCAATTGAATCTAACAAAAATTGCTCATAAGAGATTCCGGCTAAAAAAATAGAATCAAGAACACAAATCAACTCCTTTACATCTTCACTAAGAATGCTAACTGCTAACTTCTCTAAAAATTCATCATTGGTAAATCCCATCTTAGATCTTATTTGATCTAATTTAATGTCAGAATTAGTAAAAGAAACTACCTGATCAAAAAGAGTATAAGCATCTCTTACGCTACCACCACTTTTATATGCAATCCATTTTAAAGCCTCATCTTCATATTTAATATGATCCTCAAAACAAACCTTCTTAAGCATATTATAAATCTTTTCTAACGATAAAAGTTTAAAACTAAAATGCTGACATCTGCTTTTTATTGTTTCTGGAAGCTTATGTGACTCTGTGGTAGCAAAAATAAAAACAATATAGCTTGGTGGCTCTTCAATTGTCTTTAAAAGAGCATTAAAAGCAGAATTAGAGAGCATATGAACTTCATCAATAATATATATTCTATATTTGGAAATTGCAGGAGGAAACATTATCTCTTCTTTAATTTGTCTAATATCCTGAACCGAAGTATTTGAAGCACCATCAATTTCAATAACATCAAGACTGCTGTCACTATCAATAGATTTACAATTATTACACTCTCCACAAGGCATAACTGCCGGTCCATTCTTACAGTTTAAGCATCTAGCAAAAGCTCTAGCCGATGAAGTCTTTCCAACGCCTCTTGGACCTGAAAAGATATAAGCATTTGCTATTTTATTTTTCTCTATAGAATGCTTTAAAGTCTCAACAACAAAATCTTGCCCTTCAAGAGCATTGAAATCTCTAGGACGTTTCTTAAGAGCAGTACCTCTTGAAGATGCCATTAACTTTTTACCTCCTAATACCTTAATAAGTAAAATGCTATAAATATATACTATACAATATATGTATATCTCAAAACTATTACTTTAAAAAAGTACCAAAGAATTTTACAAAGCATAAAAAATATCTAACAAAAAAGCTTCCCGATAAAATATAACAAGGGTGTAAGTTTCAAAAAGATAAATCCACATTTTAATATAAAGTAAAGCATTACATTTCAGCTCAAAATTAAACCTAAGACTTGCGTACTCACCAAAAAAATCGCTTACCGCTGCTACCTTCCAGTCCTGACGGGGTTTAGCAACACTTGATAGTACGGGTCCTAGGAATCGGAGAGAATGGGATTCGAACCCATGATACATTTTACCGTATACACGCTTTCCAAGCGTGCGCCTTAAGCCACTCGGCCATCTCTCCAAACTAACAAAATTTCCGTGTCCAAGAGGACTTGAACCTCCGACCTTAAGAATCGCAATCTAACGCTCTATCCAACTGAGCTATGGACACAAATAAGTAATTTTTATTGTAATAAAAATTACTATTTATTACAATAAAAATACTCAATGGAAAATGGAGACATTGTGAAAACTAAAATAATCATTTTTCTTTTAATATCATCTATTTTATCATGCTCTAAATCAGTCTCAAATGAAGTTTATTCTGAATTCAGAATTAAAACTAAAAATATTAAAAAAAAAGAAATACTAAAAAACAAGAATATTCTCCATATAGATGCAAAAATTCCTTTTATGGAAAATGCAAACTTTGAATTTGAAAATTTTATAAAAAAATGGGAAAAAGACATCGAAAATAAAATATTAAAAACCGAAAATTTAAAAAATGAATATTTTTATTTTTCCAGCTTTACAATATTTAAAAATGAAAATATTGGCATTACATCTATTTTATATAAAGAATCCTTAAAAGAAAATAAATCTAACACACTCTTAAAATATTACACTTTAAACCTAAAAGGAAACAAAAAAATAGAAATTTCAGAAATAATATCAAAAGATCAGCTAGACTCTCTAATAAATGTATTAAAAGAACAGGTAAAAAGTAAGATTATAGATCTTAACATCAAAAATAACCGAAATCCAAGCGAATTGGAAAAAAAATTCACAACAATCTTTCCAAAATATAAATATTACTTTAAAAATAACCAAATCATAATTTTTTATAACTCATTCTTAATTGATTGTAATGAATGTGATAAAATTGAATTTCAATTTCCTATACACGAAAACACAGAAAATGGTTATCAGTCCAATAAAACCCTACGCTCTTAATCTTAATAATTAAAATCTAAAATAACAATTACGGAGAGGGTGAGATTCGAACTCACGGTAGGCTTACACCTACAACGGTTTTCAAGACCGTAGCATTAAACCACTCTGCCACCTCTCCAGAGTTAAAACAAATTTTAATAAATAAAGTACGCACTGTCAAGATTTAAATAATTACGGAGAGAATGGGATTCGAACCCATGGTCCCCTTTTTAAAAGGACAACTTCTTAGCAGGAAGCCCCATTCGGCCACTCTGGCATCTCTCCTACAACATTAATACATATTATCTTATAGAGACATTATTATTGTCAACTAAATAAATTATAAATATTAGTAATTTATCCTAAACTCTTTATAAGCTTCTATTAAATTTTGAAAATCTCCAATAGAAATGTCAATTTCAGAACAAATCCATTCTTCATGCAAGAGCTCTTGAACCATTTTTTCTTCATTATTACTCAATTTTAATTCAATACACTCATCTTTAATTCTCCAAATATATGTATTTATCCTCATATTGTGATCAAAAATAAAAATAGGATCTCTCAAATTTAAAGAATTATCAATAAAAAATAAATACTCTAAATACCAATTTACTCTTAAAGCTATTGCAAATTCTTCAAGCAAATTTTCAATCAACATATCCTCGCTAGACTCAAGTAATTTTAAAAATTTTGAATAAGACTCTGGGTTAAGCTCACAAAGTTTTTTCATGTAAAAATAGGCATCCTCAAGATCACGATTCCTAAGAAAAAATAAAGTTGCATACAAATATATCAAATCTAGATTAGAATAATCATTAACCATTCTCTCAATAGCCTTTTTAGGAGAAAACTTTAAAAGATCAATTGTTGCAATGTGCATATTATAAATTGTATAAATATTTGAAAAATTCAAAATGGCTTTAACATAAGACATTGTAGCTTGAGTCATGCTACCTATTTTATGAAAAATAGTTGCCCTATTATGCCAAATATACTTAGAATAATGAGAATCAGTCAAAAATTTCTCAGAAAGCCTAATTGCTCTGCTTATTTCCCCAATAGAATAGAAATAATACATTAAATAATTAACAACAATAGAAAGATTGGCATCAAAAAAATTTTTGCCTACTTTTAAAAAGCTTGCTGTTTCAAGAGATTCGCTATTTTTTAAAATCCAAATATTAAGTTTAACAAGAGAATTATTTTTATCCAAATCTCTAGCCTCGAAAAATAATTTTAAAGCCTTATCTTTGTTCCCCATCATTTCAAATAAAACAGCACTATTGTTTAAAGCTTGTATAAAATCGGATTTTTGCTCTTTAGCTTTTAAAAAACAGCTTAACGCAAGTTCATATTCTCTTAAATTGAAATAAAAAACACCTAAATTATAATTTTCAAAAGGACCTAAATCATCTTTATTTTTTTCAACTTTCCCATAATCCATAAGCTTAACTAAAAAATTGTGTTCACTTAAAATAACAGGATAAGTATTTAATACATATAAAAGAGCCTTATAATCCTTTTTCTTAAAATAAATAAGTGCTTTAAGTGCAAGAGAATCAAAATTTTCATCAAAAACATCTAAATTATCAAGAGAGCTTTTAAAATCACCATTTTTATAAAAATTTAAAGCTTTCTCAAAACTAAAGTTATTCATATTTTTTAAAAATCTCCATAGGCCTTACAGAAATTTCCTTTGAAAAAGAAGTCTTATTAACACTTTTGTCTAAATTGTAAGCAGCAATACTAATATAATAAAGCCTTCCATCTTCAAGTCCTGTAATCTTAAAAGAAGTTTGATTTCCAACATCAATAGGAGAAATTAAAGAGCCACTGGTTTTTCCATGATAATTACCAGAGGTAACGCCAATATAAATATAATATCCTTCAACACTACTATTAACAACAGGAATCCACTCAATAAAAACTTCCCTAGAACCTGGAATAACTTTTGTTATCACAGGAGGAAATGGAGCTGCTTCGGGAACATAAGTGATCGACATACTATAAAGAGAAGGACTGCTTACAGAATCTCCACTAGGATAAAATTCAACTTTTATTTGAATATATTTTGATATTTTCGAATCTGGAAAATCTTTTTTAGGATCAAAATGAATCCAAGCCCCAGTTAAATTTTTCTTAATATTCCCATAGCTATCTGTATCATAAAACACTTTATTATCTAATCTATAATAATAAACAATCTCTGTATCCTTAGGAACATTAGAATCAACATCAAAAGACAATATTTGAGAATAATATTTAGAAAGCTTAATAGGCTCTGTAATAATGTATCCCATATTCTTTGAAAAAAAAGCATTGCTAACTTCTTCAAAGCTTTTATGTATTTCTAAATTCTCAACAGCACCAGTAAAATAAGTTCCTAGAGTAAAATCAATAAAATTGCCAATACTTAATAAATATCCTGATCCTTCCTTCTTGTTATCCGTTACATATTCTATTGCTTGAGGTTTAGAGTCTATTAAATATTCAAGTATGCCGTCCCTTTGTCTATATCTTAAAGTATGTAAATGCCATTTCTTTGGAATAAAATCATCATTGCTTTTCATTCTAATTTTGATAGGATTTTTATTATCTTTTAAAAATACATTGTTTAAAACCCAAACAAAATTTCCCTCATCACTTTCCAATCTAATAGACTGATCTACCCACAAATTATTAATATTTTTATAACCATCCCAACTAAAAATAATTTCTCCTGTAACAGAAGTTGTTCGATATACCCAAAACTTAATAGTAAAATCAGAAACGGTATTGCCTGAGAAAAAGAATGCTTTTTTTGTCAATGGCTTAAACTTAATAGAATTTTGATTTGAATAAAAAATTAAAGAGCCGTTAGAGACATTACGAAATTCATTTGAAACTCTCAAACTTTTTGCACTAACTAAATAGTTTAAAGATGTGTCTTTTAATTTATTATCCCTTCCTATTTCTAAGCGTAAATCAATATTATTCAAATCTAAAACAGCTTTATATCTACCCAAATAAATACCAAGCAAACCCCTCATATCCCTTTCAAAAGTAATATTTTTAGAATCTTGAATAAATTTAAAATTTTTTTTTGAATCAAGTATCAACTTCAATTCTTGAGATAAAAGACTAGAAAAACACGCAAAAAATAACAAGAGCATTAAAATTAATCTCATTTTTGACCTTTTAATTGTTATTATTCATATTTTTTAAATACTTCAAAACATAAAACAAACTGTCTTATGATACAATATTATATCATAAGATGATTTCTAAAATCTAAAAACTGCCTAACAGTATGAAAGAAAACCTAACAAGTTTATTCGAAAAAGTAATAAAATTACCAACTACAAGCGGTTGCTATAAAATGCTAAATGAAAATAAAAAAATACTCTATATAGGAAAAGCAAAAAATCTAAGATCAAGAATAAAAAGTTATTTTTTAGAAAAAAAAAGCCAAAAAATCAAAATATTAATGAAAAATGTAAAATCAATAGAAGTTATTACAACAAACAGTGAATACGAAGCATTGCTTTTAGAATGCAATCTAATCAAAACTCACAAACCTGATTACAATGTAAAATTAAAAGATGGGAAAGGTTATCCCATGATAAGAATAACTCATGAAAAATATCCAAGAATTTTCAAAACTAGAAAAATAATTAATGATCAAAGCGAATATTTTGGACCATTTACTAATGTAAAAAAATTAGACCAAGTACTAGACTTTATTAACAAAACATTTAAGATTAGAAAGTGTAAAAAAAAATCCAATGCTCCTTGTATGTATTATCATATGGGGCAGTGCCTTGGAGTGTGCTACAAGGAAAACCTTGAGAAAGAATATCAAGAAGAACTAGATAAGGCAAAATCCATACTAAACGGAAATATATCTGAAATATTAAGCCAAATTGACGTTAAATTAAAACTTGCCATACAAAAAGAAGATTTTGAAACTGCCATTAAATTAAAAGAAATTAAAAGTTCTTTAATAGAGATTACTCAAATCCAAATCGTTGCAAAAACCAATAATTTAAACACAGACTATGTGTATGTTCATCCAGGAGAACATGTAAATACAATAATAGTATTAAAATATAGAAATGGGAAATTAGTTGAAAGAGATGCAAACTTTGACGAGAGTATCTGCAAAAAAAATGAATTGGTTTTACAATTTTTGATTCAATACTACACATCTATTAATATGATAGTACCCGACAAAATTCATATTTTTCTCAAAGATGTCGACACTAAAAATGCTGAAAAACTAATAAATGAGATTAAAAATACAAAAACAGAAATTATTTACAAAGAAACAGAAGAAATTTTAAAAATAATGGAAATGGCCATATCTAATGCTGAATTATCTTTAAGAGAATATGAAAATAAAAGCAACAAAGCACTTGAAAGCTTGAAAATTTGTCTAGAAATGGATAAACTTCCCAAAATAATTGAAGGATTTGACATTGCCCATCTTAAAGGTCAAGAAACAGTAGCTTCTATGGTTACTTTTAAAATGGGAATTCCCTTTAAAGAACACTACAAGCTTTACAAGCTAAACTCACTATCAAAAGGAGAAATTGACGACTTTAAGGCAATAAAAGAAGTAATTTTAAGAAGATATTCAGAAATAATCAATAAAAATTTAGAATTACCAAATTTAATTTTAATTGATGGAGGAAAAGGACAATTAAATGCTGCTTTTTCTATATTAAAAGGTTTAAAAATAGAAAACAACGTAAAAGTCTGTTCGTTGGCAAAAAAACATGAAACAATATTCTTAACAACCAACAAAAAAGGAATAAATCTACCTCAAGGACACCCTGCTCTTAGAATACTACAAAATGTAAGAGATGAGGCGCACAGAAAAGCTAACGAATTTAATAAAAAAAGAAGAGAAAAAATAACCCTATTGTATACAAAAATACATGGAATTGGAGAAAAAACAGCTCAAAAAATATTAAAATCAATTGGAACTTATAAGGACATATTACCTTTAAGTGAAAGTGAAATTTCAAAAAAAATAAAGGTAAACATTGAAATTGCAAAAAGAATAAAAGAATTTGCAATGAAAGAAAACTTAATAAAAAAATAATCACGGCAAATAAATTTTAAATTCAATTAAATTTCATATAACCTCTAAATTAATGGCTAAAATTACAATATTTTAACTAAATTATTATTTATCAATATTTTTTAAAACATAAAAACTATTTGAAATTCCAGGCGATAAAACTAAAAAAAGATCATTAATAAGCTTGTTTCTAACTTGCATATCTAAAACATCTCCCAAAAGTTCTATTTTATATCCTCTAGAAGAACTCTTTACTACTCTAAAAAAATAAATAATCTCGGTGTAATCACAATTAGTCAAATCTACAACAACTTTATTTATTACATTGTTAAATATTTTTTTACGCTCTTTTTTTTCTAAATTTTTAATCTTTGAAGATCTTATTTCAATTTCATTTAATTTAGCCAAAAATTTTTCTATCCCGTTTTGAAAATTAATATTTTTAATAATAACTTTAAATTCAAAACCTTTAGAAATGTTTTTTTTATCTATTATTTTATATCTTAGATTATTAAAAAACAAAGGATAAAAAATAAAATCATCCTTTGACTGAGATTTCAATCCACGAATCTTTTCTCTTAGATCATCATCACTTGGAATATTTAAATGATCAAAAAATATTTCAGGATTGTTTTGCAAATTTTTAATAGAATCAAAAAACTCTATTAAAACAATTTCTGCCAATCTAGATTCAGATCTACAAGATAAAAAACAAAATAATACAATCCAACTTAATTTTCGCTTCATATATTAAAAATCAAATTTTGATTCTGTAGAAGAATGCATTAAAAAATTATTATTAAGCTTTAAGATTGAAAATATTAAAAAATACGACAAATTTTGATGAATATTTTTAGAATAAATCCTCAAATATAAATCAAACTTATATAAAATTTTCAAAACAATTTTTATTTCTGCAATTGAATAATTTTTAACTCCTGCTCTATAAATTTTATTTAAGGAAAAAAAGATTTTATTTTTATTTAATGCACTCTGCAAGCTTCCACATACATTATAATCTATTTGCACTTTTAATAATCTTTTAAATTGCCAAATAAGACTCATTAAAATATTAAGCAAATCTTCCCCTTGATCCAAAATAGACTTGATCTTTATCAAAGAATGAACCATATCTTTTCTTAAAATAGAATTGAATAAAGAAAAAGTGTTTTCAAAACGAACAAAACTAATCCAAGAAGTTATATCTTTCTCATTAATAGTGTTGTTCTTAGCAAAAAGCGCAAAAGAATCTATATAAAATTTCAAAATTTTAGTATCTGAATTTAGCATTAAAAGCATTAAGTTTATTGCAGAATCTGTAATTTTAATATTAAGATTAGAAAAATTTCTTTTTACAAATGTAAATTTGTCATCATCAGAAATTTCATAAAAAACTTTTTTTATAAACTTAAGTTTATTTTTAAAATCAATGTTACATGTATTGTTATTAGAAACAAAAATAACAGTTTTATTGTTAGACTTTAAAATTGCATTACATATTAGTTCTAAATCTTTTCCTACTTTTAAAAGTTCAGCCTCATAAACAATAAGAACTTCTTTTTCTGAAAAAAAAGACTTGGAAAATAGTTTTTCAGCAAATCCCACAACTGAGAGTTCCGACAAAAAAATTTTAGTAACTAAAACTTTCGATTTAAAAGCATTCATCTTGATTAAAAGCTCTTTTAAATAAGCCTCTTTTAAACCTTGCTCACTGCCTAATAATAAATAAACCACTTGCATCAAAGTAAATTATAATCCAAGTCCCAAATATATTATACTTAAGCTAGGAGGAGAATATGAAAGTTGCAATATTTACAGATACCTATATCCCAGAAAAAAATGGAGTGGCAACGTCAATAAAGCAAATTAAAGAGGGATTTGAAAAAAATGGATATGAAGTTTACATATTTTGTCCAAAATCCAAAAAATCTTTAAAAGAAAAGAATGTTTACAGATGCTCATCTATTCAAATAAATAAAAAACTAGATGCTGTAATAGCTTTTCCCAACAAAAAAAAAATATTTAAAATAATACAAAGCTATAAACCAGACATCATTCATACTCACTCCGAATTTTCTATGGGAAAAATTGGAAAACAAATTGCATTAAAACAAAACATACCAATAGTTCACACAAGCCATACAATGTGGGATTACTATTTACATTACTTAGGAATTTTTAAATATTTTATTAAACCCGATAAAATGATGCGAAGACATTATAATAAAATAAAGCATTTTATTTACCCATCAAGCAAAGCAAAAGAGCGGTATTTTCAACTTTCAAATAATTCTAACTATAAAATAATTCCAAATGGAGTTGATAGAAAGCTTTTTATAAAAACTCTAAGCAAAGAAAAAAAAGATGAAATTTTTAAAAAACACAACATAAAGCAAACAGACAAAATAATCATATTTGTAGGGAGAATAAATAAAGAAAAAAACATAAATTCATTAGTAATACATTTAAAAGACCTTTTAATACAAAATAAAAATTATAAACTTATCATTATTGGTAAAGGAAGTGAAGAAAAGGAAATAAAAAATTTTAGCATCAAACATGGGCTTGAGAAACAAATATTACTAATAGGAACAATTCCATGGGAAGAAATATGCTATTACTACAAAATTTCTGATATCTTTGCTAGTCTATCAAAAAGCGAAGTATATCCAATGACGGTAATAGAAGCATTAACTGCTGGAATACCCGCTATTTTAATAAATGATTATATATATAAAGATGTAATAAAAGAGGGAATAAACGGATTCTTAATAAAAAAGTACGAAAACCTATCTAAGTACATCGATAAAGTAATAAAAGATGATAAAACACTAAAAACATTTAAACAAAATGCGAAAAAATACTCTACTAAATTTTCAAGCCATTTTTTTACAAAAAAAATTGAAAATTATTACTCAGAAATTATTGCAAAAAAAAATCATTAATGTGACTTATCAAAAGGTATAAAACAAATTGGAAACTTAATTTTCATATCCAATAAAACATTTTTAATAGACTCACCAATAAAATATTTAAAATCCCAAAAAGCCTCTGTATTAACAAAAAATCGAACCTGCACAACTATATAAAAGGGGGTATATTTTTCGACAATAAGAATAGGAGAACAGGCCTCAACATTAAATTTGTTATTATCGAGAATCATTAAACCCTCTATTTTATCTTTCAATAAACCGATATTTGTGTCATGAGGAACTTGAAAAGAAAACACAACTCTTCTTCTAGGATTTGCTGAAAAATTAATAACAAAATTAGATGTAAGCTTACTGTTTGGAATTTTAATAATTTCTTCGTTAAATGTTTTAAGTGTAGTAAAAAAAATTTGAACATTCTCAACTAACCCTTCAACATCGCCGCATTTAATATGATCTCCACGCTTAAAAAATTTAGAATTCAAAACAATAAATCCGCTAACAAAATTGGATAAAATACCTTGGGCAGCAAGCCCAATAGCAAGTCCTAATGATCCAAATACAGCAACAATGGATGTTGTAGGCACCCCAAGATATGGCAATATTATTAAAATAATAATAAAATCTGTTAATATTTTGAAAAAAGATTCTAAAAAGTTAAAAACTGTAGCCTCTAACTTTTCCTCTAATCTAGACTTTTCCAAAGTCTTAAATAAGATTTTCCCCATTTTCTTAACTATTAACTTTAAAAAATACCACAGCACTATGGCAATCGAAACTTTTAAACCATAACCTATCACACTCTCAAGAATATGATTAAAATAATCTTTAAATATAAAAAACTCCTTAAACAAACTAAACTTTCCCTCTAAACTTTACATAAATTAATTGAATTATAACACAAAAATAAACAAACCTTTTCAATATAAACTCCTAGCAAAAACAATACATCAATGTTTTAAAGCTACAATAAAGCATGTTTTCGTCACCGTAGCCCAATAACAAAATACACATTACAACAACATTTATGGTAAAATTAATATGCCAAAGATTTTTACTAAATTTGACAAAACAAATGCATAAAAAGAAGCAAAAAAAATTATATGAAATTCTAGACTTGTTTTTACTTGTCTTTAAAACAACAACACTTACAATTGGCGGAGGATTAATAATTATATCTGAGCTTAAAAAAATACTTGTTAAAAAAAGAAAAATAATATCAGAGGACGATTTTAACAAAATACTAGCAACATCAAATGTTATTCCTGGGGTTACAGCAGTTAATTTTGTATTCCTAATAGGAAAAAAATTTGGAGGGTTTCCATGTGCACTTTTACTAGTTGTTGCTGGAATTCTACCTTCCATTATTGCAATAATAATGGTATTCCTTTACCTAAAATTAGTACCAGATAACGCACAAGTTAAAAAATTTTTAGAAGGTGCAAAAATCTCTTCAATTATCATAATGTTAACAGTTGTGTTAAAATTTTCAAAAAAAATGTTAAATAATTCTGTAATAAAATGGACAATATGTTTTCTTGTAATTTTTGCAATTTTTAAATTAAAAATAAAAATATCATATATTCTGCTAATATTCTTTTTAATATATACATTAAAATATATAACAATAAAAAAAATATTAACTACACAGAAAAAGGATATAAGTTGATTTTAATAAATTTATTAATTACATTTTTAAAAATCGGATTACTAAATTTCGGAGGTGGCAACGGAATTGCAGCAATAATAAACAATGAAATAATTAATAATAAACATTGGATAACACAAGAAGAATTTGTCAATATGATTACAATATCAAGAATAACCCCAGGACCTATTGCCACAAACATAGCAACATACGTTGGAATGAAAATTGCAGGAATTACAGGAGCCATAATCGCTACAGTAGCATTAATAACAGCTCCAATATTAATAATGGTTATAATCCTACTAATGCTACACAAGATCGGCTTTTTAAATTATTGTCTAGAAAATCTAAAACCTATTATTGTTGCGCTATGGATAATTACAATAATCATTTTGCTTGAAAACACATATTTAAAAATAGAAAACGACAAAACAGAACTTTTAAGAACCTTGGCTGTTGTAGGAATTAATTTTTTTATTTTATTTCTTTATAATAAAATAAGCCCGGCATTAGTAATTATACTTAGCGGATTTTTTTATACATTAATATAAATATGATTAAACAAAAATTAAAATTATCTCAAAATTTAAACTCTATTCAAATACAAACAATAAAAATACTAGGTCTTAATAAAAAAGAATTAGCACAGCTTATACTAGAAGAAAGCGAAAATAACGAATGTCTAAAAATAGTCCCAAATAAAATCTTTTTTGAAACATTAAAAACATATAGATTTAAAAAGTTTTTTTACAAAGAAGATAATATGATAAAAAATCAACACGACATAGCTCTTGAAAAAACACACACAAATACTTCTTTAAAAGAGCACCTTTTACTACAATTAAGAATTCAAAGAATAAATGAAGATGAACTTAAAATAGGTGAAATATTAATAAACAATCTAAACAATAAGGGTTTTCATATAATAAACCCTTATGATCTTTTTAAAAAGGAAGAAAAAGAAAAAGTAAAAAAAATAATTGAACTTATTCAAAAATTTGATCCAATTGGAATTTGCGTCCCCAATATAATAGAATCGTTAATTTTACAAGCAAAATATCATAAATTAGAAAGCAATATTATTAAAATCCTTGAAAAAGCAGAACTTCTTGAGAAAACTCAAGAAAAATTAAAAGAAGAGCTCAAAATAAGAAGTAAAGAATTTAATACAGCTTTAGAAATTATAAGACAAAAACTCAACCCCAACCCAACAATCGAATTTAAAGATCCAGAAGACACTAATTTTTATGTTGATCCAGATATATTAATAATAAACCGCAATAACAAATTTGAGATTAAAATCAAAGAAGTTAGCATCTTTAAAAAAGAACTTAAAAGGACGCCTGAAAATCCTCAAAAACAAAAAAAAGCAAAATGGTTAATCGAATCATTACGATATAGAGACGAAATACTTGCAAAAATAGGAATAGCTATATACACACTGCAAAAAGAATTTCTAAGAAGAGGTTTTAAAAGCTTACGGCCAATGAACTTGAGCATTTTATCAGAAAAAATCAATGTATCAAAATCAACAATATCAAGGGCAATAAAAAATAAATATTTAAAATGCGAGTGGGGTACCATATTAATCAAAGAACTCTTTAGCTCTGTTGGTGGAGCAAAAACAAATGAATTTTCAAAATTAAGCATTAAAATAACAGTAAAAAAGTTGTTAGAAGTAAATAAAAAGATGTCAGATAAAGCAATTTCTGCTATACTAAAATCCAAAGGAATCTCTATTTCTAGGAGAACAGTAAACAAGTATAGAAATGAATTGAAATCTGAGAAAGGAAAAATATATTATGGAACCTAAAATTCAAACAGTCAATTATAACTTAAATGAGAGTGAAAAAAATTTTATTCTCAAAAAGCTAGAAAAATTTGATACTCATATCAAAAAATATGTAGAAAATTTAAAAATTACAATCAAAAAAGAACGTGAACTTTTTGAATTCGACGCACACGTTCACTTTAATTGGGGGAAAAGAATACATATAAGAGAAGATGGGAAAATACTTCTAACCCTTATTGATAGAGCAATAGGAACACTTTACCAAGCAGCAACTAAAGAAAAAGAAAAGAGGAATAATAAATAAAATAAGTAAAAAATGCAAGAAGTAGAAATTGAGATAATAAATAAGGATGGAATACATTCAAGATCCGCAAACATCATTTCTGAATTCGCAAATAAACATTCTTCGTGTGATATAAAAATAACAACAACAGATGGTAGAAAAGCTGACGCAAAGTCTACATTCGAAATTATCATATTAGGAATAATATATAAAGAAAAAGTAAAAATAACAGTCATCGGGAAAAAAGAAAAACTAATAATTAAAAATTTGTTAAACTTATTAAAATATAATTTTTCAAAAGAGCTTTAAAAATGAACAAAAAAATTTTTTACATAACAATGCTACTACACTTACCTAATCTTCTATTTTCATACTCAGCAAAAGATGACATTGAAGCAACAATGTCATCTTTTGTCATGAGTCTGGCAATCATTGTAATCTCGTCTATTTCACTAGGCAATTTAGTGGCAAAAATAGGAATTCCAAAAGTAATAGGGCAAATAACAGCAGGAATAATTTTAAGTCCAAATGCCTTTGGAAAAATTCAAATACCTTTATTATTTCCATTAGGGATAACTCAAATTGGAGAAAATTATTTAATAAATGAAAAAATATTTGCAATCTCTACCATAGCTTCAATAATATTACTTTTCACGGCTGGACTTGAAACTAACCTAAAATTGTTCATCAAATTTCTGCCACGCGGAGGAATTATTGGAATAACAGAAGTTATTGGCACATTCACAAGTTTTGTATTAATGGCCAGTATAATTTTTAATGTTCCTATGATAAGTCCAACCTCACTTTTTATTGGAATAATTGGAACCCCAACATCAGCAGGAATCGCAGCAAGCATACTCTCAGCACAAAAAAAAATGAGTACTTCAGAAGGGGTAACAATAATCTCAACTTCAATTATTGATGATGTACTTTCAATGCTTATGCTTACAAGCGTAATAACTATATCAAGATCTATATCAGATCTTGATATAGCAAGCTCAATCAAAAGCATAATTCAAAACATAGTAATCTGGCTATGTTTAACTTTCTTTTTAATATATATATCAGAGACACTCTCAAGACTGTTAAAAAAATTAAATAGTGTCACACTAGCAACCGTAATAACACTCTCTCTAGCTCTTACTATTGCAAGCATTTTTCAAAATCTAGGAATGTCTTTTGTTGTTGGAGCTTATGTATTTGGGCTTGCTATGTCAAAAACAGATATTGTATATGTAATTCAAGATAAACTAACAATTTTTGAAAGATTTTTTATCCCAATCTTTTTTACATCAATTGGGCTTATGTCAGATATTAACGAAATACTTTCAAAAGAAGTTCTTATTTTGGGATTGGCAATTAGCGCAATAGCAATAATTACTAAAAGCATATTTTGCTTTATTCCAGCACTTTTTTTGGGATTTAATAAACTTGGAGCCTTAAAAATTGCAGCCGGAATGGTCCCAAGAGGAGAAGTTTCACTTATTATGGCGAATGTAGCATTATCTTCAGGATTTATTAGTCAAAAAATATTTGGAATCATAATAATAATGGTATTTTTGCCAACAATTATTGCAACACCCATAATAAACTTTTTATTCAAAATAAATAAAAGCGGACTTAAAAAAGAACTACCAATAGATCAAAATACACACATATGCGTATCATTTGAGTATGATAATTTAGCCAAAATTCTTGTGTGGGACTTGAAAAATGAATTAAGAAAAGAAGGATTTTTCACACAACAGATTAAAAATGATTCTTCACAATATATTAATGCAAGAAAAAATAATATATCCTTTTCAATAAAAAGAGAAGGTAGCAAAATCACATTCGAATGCCCAAATAATCACTTAATTATAATGCAAGACCTTTTTAGAGAAACAATATTAAACCTAGAAAAAATAACCAAAGAAGTTGAAACAGTCTCTTTAAGAGCAAAAAAACTAGATTACTCAATAAATTATGATAAAATACTTAGTAATATCAAGCTAAATAAAAGAATAAAAAAGGAAAATATTATTCTAGAATTAAAAGCAAGCAACAAGGCTGATGTAATAAGAGAACTTCTAAGCGTAATAAACATTGAAATTGACAAAGAAAGAATATTCCAAGATTTAATGGAGAGAGAAAAATTAATTACTACCGCATTAAAAGAAGGTTTTGCTATCCCCCATTTAAAAACAAATTTAATCTCAAAAATACATATTGCAATAGGAATAAGCCATGGGGGGATTGACTTTAATGCTCTTGACAAAAATTTAAGCCATGTTTTTATATTAATATTATGCCCAGCAAAAGATTATGTTAGCTACCCTAGAATTTTAGCATCTGTTGTAGGCAAAGTTGATCTATATAAAAAAGAAATTTTAAATGCAAAAACAGACAAAGAAATTTACAATATAATAGTGAGCTGAATTATGTTTAAAGTTATCAAATGTAATGAGTTAAATGAAAAATTGATAAACAAAAAAGTTGAAATAAATGCTTGGATAAAAAAAATAAGACACCATGGAAAATTTACCTTTCTAGACATAAGAGACAGATATGAAAAAGCTCAGGTCTTAGTAACTGAAGAGCACCTTTTAAAGATAGTAGAAAAAATAAAACTTGAATATTGTATTAAAATTCAAGGATTATTGATCAAAAGACCTTCTAACATGATAAATGCAAATATGAAAACAGGATATTTTGAAATATTGGCAAAAAACATTGACATTATATCAAAGTGTAATGAATTGCCATTTATGATAGAAGATGACAATAATGCAAGTGAAAACTCAAAACTTGAATATAGATACTTAGATTTAAGAAGAGATTCATTGAAAAATAAAATCATCTTAAGATGCCAAGCTACTCATCTTATTAGAAATTTTTTAGTAAAAAGAAAATTTTTAGAATTAGAAACTCCAACTTTTGTAAAATCAACACCAGAAGGTGCAAGAGACTTTGTAATCCCATCAAGAATTCACAAAGGATCTTTTTATGCCCTACCCCAATCTCCACAACTTTACAAACAGCTTATAATGATAGCGGGATTTGATAAATACTTTCAAATAGCACGTTGCTATAGAGATGAAGATTCAAGAGGAGATAGACAACCGGAGTTCACTCAACTTGATATTGAAATGAGCTTTATCAAAAAAGAAAATATTTTTAAATTAATAGAAAATATGCTTTTTTTAATATTTAAAAATTGCCTTAATATTAACTTACCTAAAAAATTTAAAAAGATAACATATAAAAAGGCCATGAACACATATGGAAGTGACAAACCAGATACTAGATTTGAACTTATATTGCAAGATATAAGTCGAAATTTAAAAAATTCAGAATTTAATATATTCAAAGATACTCTAAAAAACAAAGGGGTAATTAAAATTTTAATAGTAAAAAATAAAGCTGATAAGTTTTCAAGAGCAAAAATAAATAATTTAGAAGAAATTGCAAAGCTTTACAAAACACAAGGACTTTATTTTACAAAAATTGAAAACAATAAATTTTCTGGGGGAATTGCAAAATTTTTAAAAACAGAAGAACAACAATTAATAAAAACCTATTCTCTAGAAAATAATGACATAATTTTCTTTACAGCTAATAACAAATGGGAAATCGCTTGCAAAGCAATGGGTCAAATTAGAATAAAAATTGCAAACGATCTTGAACTAATAGATGACAATAAATTTGAATTTCTATGGGTCTACGACTTTCCACTATTTGAATATGATAAAAACACAAAAACCTATACGCCAGCTCATCACATGTTCTCGCTTCCCAAAAAGCGATATATTGCCAATTTAGAAAAAAATCCAAACAAAACCATAGGTGAAATTTACGATCTTGTTTTAAATGGTGTAGAGCTCGGTTCAGGTTCAATTAGAATACATAACAAAGAACTTCAACAAAGAATTTTTAACATAATAGGATTCCAAAAAGAAAAATCAGAAGATAGATTTGGTTTTTTTCTAAAAGCACTAGAATATGGGGCTCCTAACCACGGTGGCATTGCAATTGGTATTGATAGACTAATAATGCTGATGACAAAATCAACTTCAATAAAAGATGTAATACTATTTCCCAAGAATTCTTTTGCGGCAAGTCCTCTTGATAATTCCCCCTCTAAAATCTCAAATGAACAACTCAAAGAGCTAGGAATTAATATTGTTGCCGATGACACTTAAATTCACAATTTAACTATAGCACACCTTTAAAATTATAAAAATCAGGCAATCTATATTCTTTAGCATTTTCCAATAGCATGCTCTTCTTCAAAAAATCAAATCTCAAAAGCTAAAGTTTAATTTTTCACAAACAATAAACACTATAAAAACACATAAAGCCATCTCAAAGCAAAAATGCTTTTTTAAAAAATTTTAATTATTTTCTTATTCAGCCATAATGTCATTAAAAAATCATTTTAAAAATAAATTAATATCTTATTTAAATTCTGAAAAATATATCAAATAATCAATAATTTTATAATTCAATATCTAAAACATAATAGAATAATAAAAAAGCCGCTCAAAAAGCAGCTTGCAAATAAAAATTCGTGAATTTTTATTTAATTCCTATTAATATTATTAAGATTTTTGCACGCAATTTTCACACGGTCTTTCATAGAAATTTCAGCCTCTCTTAACCAAACTCTTGGATCGTAAAATTTCTTATTTGGAACATCAATGTTCTTGCCATCTCCTAATTGACCTTGCAAACGATTTTCATTTTTTTTGTAATAATTTAAAACACCTTCCCAAGCGGCCCACTGAGTATCTGTATCAATATTCATCTTTACAACCCCATAAGAAAGTGCTTCATTGATCTCATCAATTGTAGACCCAGAACCCCCATGAAAAACATAAGAAACTGGCTTACTAATATTTGCTCCTGTTTTTGATATAACATAATCTTGACCATCCTTTAACACCCTTGGAGTAAGCTTAACATTCCCCGGTTTATATACTCCATGAACATTTCCAAAAGCTGCTGCAATCTGAAAATTTGGACTAATCTTTAAAAGTTCTGAATATCCATAATAAATATCCTCAGGAGTTGAAAATAGTTCATGTAAAGCCCTATCTGAATTGTCAACTCCATCCTCTTCCCCGCCCGTAATTCCAAGCTCTATTTCTAAAAACATTTCAATTTTTGCCATTCTTTCTAAGAATTTTTTAGAAATTTCAATATTTTCTTTAATAGGCTCTTCTGACAAATCTAACATATGTGAAGAAAATAATGGTCTTTTGTGCTGACTATAGTATTTTTCACCATACTCTAAAAGTCCTTCAACCCAAGGAAGCAAATTTTTAGCACAATGATCAGTATGAAGAACAACAGGAACACCATAATGCTCTGCCATCAAATGAACATGCATAGCACCAGAAATAGCTCCAACTATTGAAACTCCTTGTGGTTTTTCCATCTTCAACCCTTTCCCACAAATAAAAGCAGAACCACTATTGGAAAATTGTATCATAATAGGAGAATTAATTTCTTTTGCTGCCTCCAAAACTGCATTAATAGAATTCGTTCCTATACAATTAATAGAAGGAATAGCAAATCCTTCCTTTTTACATATTTCATATAAAGAATGCAGTTCTTTTCCATAAACTACACCTGGTTTAATCTTGTCTAAAACGCCCATTTATAACACTCCTTTCTATTTTATTTTTTCTTTTATCAAATGCCTACAATAAATTATACACCTAAGAAGTAGAATTGAATTTAAATCAATTGATAATTATTGAACCAAAGCAACCATAAATTTATTAAAAATCTATCATTCTGAAAAAAAATAAAAATCAAACCTTCTCAGTAGTCTCTAACATTTTATACCACTGTGAAAATTCCTTTATTCCTTCTTTAATAGAAATTTTAGCCTCATAACCCATATCATTTTTAAGCTTTACAATATCACAACAGCTTTCCACAACATCTGCTTTTTGCATAGGCATATAATTTTTTAAGGCCTTTTTATCAAAATTCACCTCAAGTTCTTCAATAAAATCTAACAATTTAGTTGCATGTCCAGTTCCTATATTATATATCCTGTAAGGGAAAGAAGACGTTGACGAATTTGGATTTTTAACATCAAAATTACAATCGCTCTTAGCCGGATTCTTCAACACTTTGTAAACACCGTTTGCAATATCACTTACATATGTAAAATCTCTAGCCATATTCCCATTGTTAAAAATATTAATAGCCTTGCCATTTTTAATTCCATCTGAAAATAAATATAAAGCCATATCGGGTCTTCCATAAGGCCCATAAACTGTGAAAAATCTAAGCCCTGTTGTGGGAATATTAAAAGATGCACTATAAGCATGCGCTATTATCTCATTAGATTTTTTGCTAGCTGCATATAAATTTAAAGGATGATCCGTACTAAAATCTTCATTAGATGGAATATTCTCATTTATACCATAAACCGATGATGTTGAAGCATAAACAAAATGCTTAATGTTTTCTTTGCAAACTCTACATACATCTAAAACATTAAAAAACCCAACAATATTTATTGAAACATAACTATCAGGATTTTCAAGACTATCTCTAATACCCGCTTGAGCAGCTAAATGACAAACATGTGTAAACTTATATTCTTTAAAAAGTTCTAGCAGTTTATCTTTATTTAAGATATCAAGATAAGCAAAAGATAAATTATTATATTTTGCACTCTTAATAATCTTATGGGTTTTTACATCCTTAGAGCAAAAACCCAAGGCCTCTAATCTTTCATGTTTAAATTTGAGTTCATAATAATCATTTAATATGTCTACACCTAAAACTTCATGCCCTTTTTCTGCAAGCTTTTTGGCTACGTGAAATCCAATAAAGCCTGCAATTCCAGTTAAAAAAATCTTCATATTATTATTCCTTTAAAATTCAATACAAACTAAAAGCATCAATCTATTTTTTAAACCCAAAATCTCTTTTTTGATAACTGCGAAAATTATTGTTGCCAAACCTATTATTTCTGACATAGGAAACCCTTATTCTTTTTATATTTCCATCACCCTCGCTTTCAGTTTTTATATCACTATAACGATTTAAAGTCGTATGAATAATTCTTCTTTCAAAAGGATTCATTGATGGCAACAAAATAGACCGCCTGGTTCTTTTGACTTTATGAAAAGAATTTATTGCTAAATTAATAAACCTAGATTTAAATCGTTCTCTATAATCTCCAATATCTAATATAACTCTATTAAAGGTACTAGTTTCACCAATAAGCTTAGAGGTATAAACATTTGTCAAAAGCTGTAAAGAATCTAAATTTTTACCCTCTCGCCCAATCAAAATATTTGGGCTATCTGTCTCAATAGAAATCTTAATATAACCTTCTTCTTTAAGCTCTATTGTTAAGTTCACAGAATATCCCATTTTGATTAGCATTTCTTTTACAAATTCTAAAATTTTATCACAAATTTCATCCCCAATTTTAATTTCAAAACCACCCTTTTTAACCTCCTTTACATGAGGAGAAACCCTTATTTTAATCATTTCTTTCTTAAATAAAAATCCAACCCTTTCTTTATCTAAAATTTCTACATCAAACTCACCTTCTTTTAATTCTAGATCTCTCATTGCTTTCTTTATTGCTTCTTGTTCGGTTTTTCCGTAAAATTCATAGCTCATATTATTCCCCCTTTAAGACAAATGCATCTTTATATAGTATTGTTGTAAAATAGTAAAAATATTTGTTGTAATCCAATATATCAAAAGCCCTGATGGCATATTGTAAAGTATGAAAAAAAACATAATAGGCATTCCAAAATATAAAAACTTCTGCTGCGCTCCAAGATTTTTTAAATCAATATTAGAACTAACAATTGTAGATCCTAATTGAGTAAACATCATAATAAAAGGTAAAATTCTAATATCGGTCCAAGATACAAAATAAAGCTTATATCCAAAATGATATACACTGTCACCAATAGATAAATCATCAATCCAACCTGGAATAAAATTAGCCCCTCTTAATAAAAATAAATTATTTACAAGTGAATAAAGAGCAAAGAATATAGGAAGCTGTAAAATTACAGGAAGACACCCTCCAAGAGGATTAACTCCTTCTTCTTTATACAGCCTTCCCATCTCTTCATTTAACTTCTTGGGATCATGCTTAAACTTTACTTGAAGTTCTTTCATTTTGGGTTGAAGCTTGGAAAGCTCGGCAGTAGCTCTAAATCCCTTAAATGTCAAAGGGAATATAAGTATTCTAACAACAATTGTCAAAAAAATAATTGAAAGCCCCCAATTAGGTATAACATCATAAAAAACTTGCATTACTATTTGCATAGGAACTTGAATTAAATGCCACAAACTCTTCTCTACTGACATTCCAAAAGCACTATCAGATAAACCAAAGGTATTAGCATCATTTTTATCAAAAATATCTAGATACCTATTGTCCCTAGGCCCAGCGTAAATAAAAAACTTATCATTAATGTTTTTTTTATTTATAACATTATTAACAATAAACGATTTAAGAATTCCTTTTTCCTTCTTGAACTCAACTTCCATATTTTCTTTAGAAAGCAACACTTCAAAATACTTGGTACTAGAACCAATCCATTTGGGATTGTTAATACTTAGACCATCTTTACCATATTTAAGCTTATTATCATAATAAATTATTTGAGATAAGTAATTATTATATTGCAACTTAGCCTTATCGCTTAACCTTTCAATCTGAGAACCAAAAATAATTTTATAAGAATCAATATCAAATAAGTCATAATCCTCAAGACCGTTTACAGTAACTTCAAATTTTATCAAATATTCATTTTTTTTAGAAAATGTATACTTTTTCACATATTCATAAGTTTTGCCATTATTTTTAAAATAAGCTTTAAATTCATGATTAAAATCATCTATTTTTTTATACAAAAACAAATCCTCTACTAAATAATCAAAACTAACATCGAAAAAAGGTTCATTTTCATAATCAACATTAATCAGGTCTGTAGGAGTTTTTTCCAAATTTAAATGATTTTTAAGCTTTAATGAAACCAAATTTCCTCTAAATGTTGAAAAAGTAGCACAATATATCCCTGTTTCTACAAAAATATCTTGAGACTTATCAATCAAATTAAAGTTATTGCTTTTACTTAAAAATAATTGATTATCATCAAAGCTTTTGCTTAAATCAAAATTCAAATCCTTCTCAGAAGACTTAGAACTTAACATCCTGGAAGAAAAAACATCATTAATAAGCATAAAAAGACCTATTAAAAATAAAGACAAATAAACAGCTCTTAAAACTCTTTTACTTTGATTCACTTATGCCCCTACACCATTAAAACTAAACTTTTCATAAGAGATTCAATATTAAAATATGTCAAATCCAACCTGTTATAATAAACCACAAAAATAATATCTATAGCCCTACCTTCTAATAATTCTAATCTTTTTCTAAAAGCTTCTTTAAAAAGCCTTCTAACAAGATTCCTTTTTACAGAGCCCCTAAAACTTTTAGAAAAGGTAACAAGAATTCTAGAATAAATCAGATGATTTGATTTATAAAACATTTTAAGATTAAGACTGCTAAATCTAATCAGATTACCTTCTTTGAAAATTTTTTGAATTTCTATTTTTGATTTTAGACTAATATTTCTTTTTTTCATCAGAAACAGTTAATTTTATTCTTCCTTTTGCCCTTCGTCTTGCAAGAATAAGTCTTCCACCTTTAGTCTTCATTCTAGCCCTAAACCCAAATTTTCTATTTCTTTTAACACGACTGGGCTGATAAGTCCTTTTCAAAACGCTCCTCCATTAAAAACAATTTTCCGCTACTAAGCTGTAAATTGAACACTACAATGGTATAGTATATAAATACGATTGTCAATAATAATTATTTCACTATAACCTTTATATCTATTACTTTAATACATGTTAATTCTTCTATTGATTTTATTATTTTTGACTTATTGACTGATATACTATGCAACATACTTGAATTACTTACTTCAATAAAAAGAAATCGCTCATTTTTAAAATCTAAAAATTTAACATCATCTGATAAAGTATTGAAAATCTGATTCCATTTATCAACAATCAATAATTTTGAACTTATTTTTTTATTAACAAGCAAATCAGATTCTAAATAACCTTTAAGAACATTATCTATTTTTTTAAAAGCAGAATCATTCATAGCAATTTTTTATACCACAATGCAAAAAAATAATATTTAACAAACTTTAAAAAAGCTTATTTCAATATTCAAAATCACATTAATAATTTACTTTACCCTAAAGACATCGGCATTATCAAGTGTGTAAAATCAAAATTTTCAGGTTCACTCAATTTTAATACATTTCCCGAATTAAATTGTATTTCTATCTTAGAAGTCTCAAAAACACCAATAGCTTCAATAAAATATGAAATATTAATAGCCATAACCTCATCTGACCCATCATATAAATAGTTCGGATTTTTAATAAAAAATTCTCCTTTTCTTCCAGTAATCAAATCTTCCCCAAGAAGTTTTAGCTGAGACTCAGAAAAATTTAAAACTAACTTTCTTGATTTATCAACATACAAATTGATTCTTGCAAGTCTATCTTTCAGAATGCTTAGCGAAACTAAAGATTTATTTTTTTGTTCTTTGGGTATAATGCTTTTATAATCAGGATAATTGCCATTAATTAAACTACAAGCTATTTTATAGTTATCAAATTCAACATAAAATTTTTTATTCGAAGATTTTATTTTAACCATACCTTCCCCTGACATAAGATGTTTTAAAAAATTAAATATTTTTACGGGAACTATAAAATTCACATTCTCTTCAACCATAATTTCTGTTTTACAAATAGACATTCTGTGCCCATTAGTAGAAACAAGCAATAATTGAGAGTCTTCATTTTTTGTAAAATACACGCCATTTAATACATTTTTAGATTCATCAAGATGTGCTGAAAAAGCTATTCTGTTTATTATTTTTTTAAAAGATTTTTGTTTTAATTCAATTTCAAAAGTATAATCTTCATTAACCATATCATAATTGTAATTTTCTATTTCTTCATATGAAAAAGTAGGTTCTTTCAAATGATCTTCATATTCTTCTTTTTCATTTTTTGATTCTTCCATAATTTCTAATTTGCTATTATTTTCGTTAAAAACTATTTTAATTTTTTTGCAAAAACTGAATGCTTTCACTGCATCATAAAAATTTGAGGCATTAATTAATACCTTAAAATCTGTCTCTGAGACAATTGGAATTATGCTTTCAAAAAATATATTTCTGTCTGTTGATTTAATTATAAGATTAGATTTTTCTACTTCTATTAACAATGCACTCCAAATGTCATTCATATTCCTGTTTAATATTATTCCCTTTGCTTTTTCTATCTCACTTGTAATTTGATTTGTGTCGCAAATAAAAAATGTGTTATTTAACATGATTCCTCCTTGTATATTTTATTACATTTTGTACCTGTAAATTTTCATTGTTTTATATTTTTAGTCCATATATATATGATAGTAATAATAGTAGTAGTATTCTGTTTAATTGTTTAATTATATTTAATGTAATATGGCATAAAGAAATATCTTGTTGAATTATAGGTTGTTTTTTGTTGTATTTTTGTTAAATAATTTGTTTTAATTGTTTAAAAGAATTTTTGATTTTTCAATTAGGTTTAATTTTTTTTTATTTTGTTCATAAGTTCTGTGATTAAATTGTTTATTTCCTTGTCATTATTTCTGTCTCTATCTATTTTATTTATCGAATAAAGCACTGTTGAGTGGGTTTTTCCGCCAATAATTTTTCCGATTTCAATTGTTGATAGCTCTGTAAAATTCCGCAGAAGGTATGCATAAATATGTCTAGCTTTTGTTATTTCTGGTTTTTTGCTATGTCCCTCAATATCTTTATGTGCAATTTTTAGTTCTCTTAAGAGTATTTTTTTTATATTTTCAATATTGATTTTATTGCTTGGTTCGTTAGTTGTTTCTTTTTCGTAAATTATTATTTCTTTTATTATTTTTTCAACAATTTCAATGTCAATTTCTATATTGTCTAAATCTATATATGCTTTTAGTTTTGTTACAGCAGCTTCAAGATCTCTTACATTTGTTGTAACTTTTTGGGCAACCAGATTTAGTATGTTTTTAGGAACCTTTATGCCATCTTCTTCTGCTTTTTTTTCAATAATAGCTACTCTGAGTTCAAAATTGGGTTTTGATATATCAACATTTAATCCCCTTGTGAATCTGCTTTTTAGTCGATCTGTAAAATTTGTAAGTTCAGAAGGGGACCGGTCACATGTGAATACTAATTGTTTATTGTCTTCATAAAGGGCATTAAATGTGTGAAAAAGCTCTTCTTGTATACCTTCTTTTTTTTGTAAGTCGTGGATATCGTCTATAAGTAGCATGTCTAAGTATCTATATTTTTTTTTAAATTTTTTTGTTTCGTGTGTTTTTATGCTTTCTACAAACTCATTTAAAAAATTTTCAGCAGTAACGTATAATATTTTGAGGTTATTATGTAATTCTTCTGTTTTGTTTCCTATGCTTTGAAGTAAATGTGTTTTTCCAAGCCCAACTCCACCGTAAATTAAACAGGGATTATATTTTTTCCCAGGATTTTTTGAGATTGACAAGCTGGCGTTGTATGCAAGTTTATTATTTGGCCCTATGATGAAATTTTCAAATGTATATCTTTTTTTAAGAAAGGGGTTTTTTAAATTTGTAAGTCCTTCTTCTTTTTTGATATACATTTTTATACGATCTTTTATGCCTTGAATCGGTTCTTTAGAGGGTGTGTTTCCTTTAAGTTTGTCGAATTTTGGGAAAGCGTTAAAATTTGTTTTTTCGCTTTCTTGTTTGTTAGAATAGGTTTTAGGTGATTGATTTGTAAATACAATGACTACGTTATCGTAGCCATTGTTTGTGAGTATTTCTTTGATTTTTTTTGTAAATCTTTTTTCTATTTGATTTTTATGGAATAAATTTGGAGTAGATATTTTAATATTGTCACCTATGGATTCTAAAAAGCACAAATTTTCAAACCAAACATAAAACTCTTCTTCTGATAATTCTTTTTTTATTTCTGTTAAAATTAAGCTCCATATATTTTTTGATTTTTCCATTTTTTGTCCTTGTTGGTTTTAGTACTATACTTATAACATTATATAGTATAATGTTAAATTAGGATTCTATCTGAATTGCTTGTAAAATTTTTAAAATTTTTGTTAATTTGTATGTAATAGATATTATTTTTTTTTTAATGTAGAATTTATCTGTGTCTAGATTTTAGTTAAATGAATGGAAGGTTTATGAATTATGTTGCTAGTAACATTCAGGTTTTAAAAGGACTTGAGGCTGTTAGGAAAAGGCCTGGTATGTATATAGGCTCTGTTTCTATTAATGGGTTGCATCATTTGGTTTATGAGGTGGTTGACAATAGTATTGATGAGGCTTTAGCTGGTTTTTGTGATAGAATAGATGTTATTATTAATTTAGATAATACCATAACTGTAATTGATAATGGGAGAGGGATTCCTACAGACATTCATGAAGAAGAAGGAATTAGTGCCCTTGAACTTGTTTTGACAAAACTACATTCTGGCGGCAAGTTTAATAAAGGCACTTATAAAGTTTCTGGAGGATTGCATGGTGTTGGAATTTCGGTTGTAAATGCTTTGTCTTCGTTTTTAGAAGTTTACATTAATAGGGATGGAAAAATTTTTAGGCAAACTTTTTCAAAAGGTATTCCAACTTCTAAAGTAGAAGTTGTGGGAGAATCTGTTATTACTGGAACCAAGGTTACTTTTTTAGCAGATTCTGAAATTTTTGAAACTTTAGATTATAATTTTGATGTTCTTGAAAAAAGACTTAAAGAACTTGCTTTTTTAAATGATAAAATATATATTTCAATTGAAGATAGAAGATTTGGCAAAGAAAAATCTTCTAAATTTTATTTTGAAGGTGGCATAAAATCTTTTGTAGATTATTTAACTAATAACAGTAAAGCTTATCAATCAGAATCTTATTATATTGATGGTTTTATGAATGATGTTATTGTTAATGTGGGACTTAAATGGACTGAAAGCTATTCTGATAATATTCTTTCTTTTGTTAATAATATTAATACAAGAGAAGGGGGGACCCATGTTATGGGCTTTAGAAGTGGCCTTACTAAGGCTATGAATGAAGCTTTTAAAAATTCAAAAATAAGTAAAAAAGATGTTCCAAATCTTACAGGAGATGATTTTAAAGAAGGACTTACAGCTGTGATTTCTGTAAAAGTTCCAGAACCTCAATTTGAAGGTCAAACAAAGAGCAAGCTTGGTAATTCTGAGATAAAAAAAATAGTTGAGGTTATTGTATACGAGCATTTATTGAAAATTATTAATTTAAATCCTTTAGAGATAGACATTATTCTTGGAAAAGCAATAAAAGCTGCTCGTGCTCGTGAGGCTGCAAGGAAAGCAAGAGAATCAGAAAGAAAAAAAAATGCATTTGAAAGCCTAGCATTGCCTGGGAAATTGGCTGATTGTACTTCTAAAAATCCCTTGGAAAGAGAAATTTATATTGTAGAAGGTGATTCTGCTGGAGGAAGCGCTAAAATGGGTAGAAATAGATTTTTTCAGGCCATTTTGCCATTGTGGGGGAAAATGCTTAATGTTGAGAAAACAAGAGAAGATAAGGTAATTACCAATGATAAGCTTATTCCTATAATTGCATCTCTTGGCGCAGGAGTTGGTAAAACTTTTGATATTACAAAACTTCGTTATCACAAGATCATTATTATGGCAGATGCTGATGTTGATGGCTCTCATATTAGAACTTTGCTTTTAGCTTTTTTCTTTAGATATATGAGAGAATTAATTGAAAATGGCTATATATATATAGCCATGCCTCCTCTTTATAAAATAAAGTATGACAATCGTATTTATTATTTTTATGATGAGAAAGAAAAGGAAAAGTTTTTAGATTCTATTGAAACTAAAAATCGAAATAGTATCTTTCTGCAAAGATATAAAGGACTTGGGGAGATGAATCCAACGCAGCTATGGGAAACTACTATGGATCCTGCTAGAAGAAAAATGAGATTGATGAATATAGATGATGCTGTTGAGGCTGAAAAAATTTTTGTTACTCTTATGGGGGATTTAGTTGAGCCTAGAAAAGAATTTATTGAACAGAATGCACTTAATGTAATTAATCTTGATGTGTAATTGGAGCGTTAATGGCAGTTGGAGAAAATAAAGAACAAATATTAAATGTTAAGATAGAAGATGAAATCAAGACTTCTTATTTAAATTATGCAATGTCAGTTATTGTTTCCAGAGCTCTTCCAGATGTAAGAGATGGTCTTAAGCCAGTTCATAGGAGAATCCTTTATTCTATGTATGAGATGGGACTTCGTTCTGATAAAGCTTTTAAAAAGGCTGGAAGAATAGTAGGAGATGTTCTTGGGAAATATCATCCCCATGGGGATCAATCAATTTATGATGCTCTTGTGAGACTTGCTCAAGATTTTTCACTTAGATATCCTGTAATACGGGGGCAGGGAAATTTTGGATCTATTGATGGAGATCCTCCTGCTGCTATGAGATATACTGAAGCTAAAATGGAAAAAATAGCTGAATATATTGTTAAGGATATAGACAAAGAGACTGTTAATTTTAAGTCTAATTATGACGATTCTTTAAGTGAGCCGGAGATTATGCCTTCATCATTTCCATTTCTTTTGGTAAATGGCTCTAGTGGAATCGCTGTTGGTATGGCTACTAACATGGCGCCCCATAATTTAAGAGAAATTTGTGATGCTATTGTTTATATGTTGGATAATGAGAATGCTTCTATGTTTGATTTGCTCAAGATAGTTAAAGGTCCCGATTTTCCAACTTTTGGAGAGATTGTTTATAATGATAATTTAATTAAAGCATACAAAACTGGCAAGGGAAGTGTTGTTATTAGGGCAAAATATCATATTGAAGAAAGAACAGAAGATAGAAATGCTGTAATTGTTACAGAAATACCTTATACAGTAAATAAATCTGCACTTCTTATGAAGGTTGCGTTTTTAGCAAAAGAAGAAAAGTTAGAAGGACTTTTAGATATAAGAGATGAGTCTGATCGAGAAGGCATTAGAATAGTTCTTGAAGTTAAAAAAGGATTTGATCCTCATGTTATTATGAATTTACTTTATGAATATACTGAATTTAAAAAGCATTTTAGTATAAATAATTTAGCCCTTGTGGATGGTATTCCTAAACAGTTGAATTTGGAAGAATTATTATTTGAATTTATTGAGCATAGAAAAAACATTATCGAAAGACGTATTGAATTTGACTTGAAAAAGGCAAAAGAGAAAGCACATGTTCTTGAGGGATTAAATATTGCTTTAAATAATATAGATGAGGTTATTAAGGTTATTAAATTATCTAAATTGTCAAAAGATGCAAAGGAGAGACTTGTTGTAAATTTTGGTCTTTCTGAGATTCAGGCCAATTCAGTCCTTGATATGAAGTTGCAAAAACTTACAGCTCTTGAGATTTTTAAGCTTGAAGAAGAGCTTAATGTGCTTTTAAGCTTAATAAAAGATTATGAAGATATTCTCTTGAATCCAGTAAGGATTATTAATATCATAAGAGAAGAAACTATAAATTTAGGTTTGAAATTTGGCGATGAACGTCGAACTAAAATAATTTATGATGAGGAGGTTTTAAAAACTAGTATGTCGGATTTAATGCAAAAAGAAAATATTGTTGTTATGCTTACAAAGAAAGGTTTCCTTAAAAGACTTTCACAAAATGAGTATAAATTGCAAGGTACGGGGGGAAAAGGGCTCAGTTCTTTTGATCTTAATGATGGAGATGAGATTGTTATTGCTTTGTGCGTCAATACCCATGATTATTTGTTTATGATTTCAAATGAAGGAAAGCTTTATTTAATCAATGCTTATGAAATAAAAGATTCTTCAAGAGCTTCAAAAGGTCAAAATATTAGTGAGCTTATTAATTTAGGAGCTCAGGAAGAAATATTAACTATTAAGAATAGTAAGGATTTTACTGATGATGCCTATTTATTGCTTACAACTGCAAGTGGAAAGATAGCTAGATTCGAATCTACAGATTTTAAAACAGTAAAGTCTCGAGGTGTTATTGTTATTAAACTTAATGATAAAGATTTTGTTACAAGTGCAGAGATTGTTTTTAAGGATGAAAAAGTAATTTGTCTTTCTAAAAAGGGAAGTGCGTTTATATTTAATTCAAGGGATGTTAGGCTTACTAATAGAGGTACCCAAGGTGTTTGTGGAATGAAATTGAAAGAAGGGGATTTGTTTGTTAAGGTTTTGGCGCTTAGAGAAAATCCTTATCTTTTGATTATTTCTGAGAATGGGTATGGAAAAAGATTGAGTGTTTCTAAGATATCTGAACTTAAAAGAGGAGCCACTGGTTATACTAGTTATAAAAAATCTGATAAAAAAGCGGGTAGTGTTGTTGATGCTGTAGCAGTGTCAGAAGATGATGAAATCTTGCTTGTAAGCAAACGTTCAAAAGCCTTAAGAACAGTAGCTGGAAAAGTATCTGAGCAAGGCAAAGATGCTAGAGGAGTTCAAGTGTTATTTCTTGATAATGACAACTTGATTTCTGTTTCAAAATTTATTAAATAAAGAATTGGTTTTTCTTATTTAAGAATGTTCCACGTGGAACATTCTTTTTTTTTATTTAGAAATTGTAATTTAATATTATAACCTGGTAAAATTTTGTGTTGTAGGGGGTTTTGATAATATGGATGGGGTTTTTAAAATGATAGATATTCAACTTTTAGATATTGATAATGATCAGCCAAGGAAATTTGTTAGTCTTGTTGAATTAGAAGAGTTAAGTATTTCCATAAAGGAAAATGGAATTTTGCAACCCATAATTGTTTGTAAAGTAAATGAGAGATATAAAATCATAGTAGGAGAAAGAAGATTTAGGGCCGCTAAACTTATTCAGTTGACAAATATTCCTGTCATTGAGGTTAACATGAAAGAATCTTGTAGAGATTTTATGCCTTTGGTTGAAAATATTCAAAGAGAAAATTTTACTCCTGTTGAAGAAGCTTATGCCTATAAAAATGTAATGAATAAATATTCTTTAACTCAAAAGGATTTGTCTGAAAAAATTGGAAAAAGTAGAGCCTATATTTCAAATTTAGTTAGGATTTTAGATCTTGAACAAGAAATATTAAATGCAGTGCATAGAAAAGAAATTTCTTTTGGGCATGCTAAAGTTATTTTATCCTTAAAAGACAAACAAGATAGGTATAATCTTTATTTAATTATACTGAAAAAAAAATTTTCTGTAAGAGATGCAGAAAAATATGTTAAAAATTTTTATAAATCTATAGCAAAAAAAAATAAAGCCGAACAAGATCCTTTTTTAAGCAATATAAAAGAATTTTTATTTGATAAAATCCAAACAAAAATAGATATTAAAGGGAATCAAGATAAAGGGAAAATAGAAATAGAGTATTTTACAGCAAGTGATTTAAGAAGAATCGTTTCTTTTTTTGGCCATATTAACTAAATTATTTTTATAATTTAAAGATTATAAAATATCTTTTATTAATTTTATGGGAGTTTTGATTTTTTAAGTATTTGTCACAATGTGTAACTTTTCAAGTTTTTTTAAAATTATTTAGTTTTTATAAAGAAATCTTAAGTTTTAAATGGGGAGCAAAATTTATATTTTTTGGTGCAGCTCTAGATTTAGATAAAATGATTTTTAATAAATTTTATTTTTTTCTTTATTTCGGAAATAGAATGAAAAAATAATTTTAAGCTTTCTTGGTCTAACTTGTTAAGTTTGATATTTTTAAATTCTTTTATATTTTTTAATATAAAATCCAATGATTCTTTTATATCGTTTTCATATTTTTCATTTTTTTTAAGTAATGATTTATGTGTATCTTTTATATCAAATTTTTTTTTATAAACAATTTTATATTCTTTTAAAGAATTTATTTTACCATCTAAAACTTCGGTTTTTAAAATAGGGGGGCAAGATTTTTTAGATATTTCATATGATAATGATAACGGCAGTTTTTCTATAGTGAGTTGCTTGTCGGAATTTTCGACAAGCAGATTATATCTTGATATTAAAGCATAAACTTTGTCTTTTTTAAATCCCATACTTTTGAACCACTGATAAAAAAGTCCGTTATATTGATTGTTTCCTTTTAATTTATCTTGAGTCTCTTTAAGTATTTTTCCAATTTTTGTATAAGTATTATTAAAAATATTGAAAATTTCATATTGCTTTGTTTTTAAAAAATTAGAAATATCTTTATCTAGCTTATTGTAGTCAAAGTTTTTTCTTTCAATTGAAAGAATTTCTTTTTTTTCGATATTTTCTAAATTTATTGAAGACGTTTCTAATTTTTTCCCCATTAGAAACATTAAAGTTTCGAGATTGTCAGACATAGTTATTCCTTGATTTTATTTATTATCTCTTTTGAGAGTTCTAAGAAGTCTTTTGCGGCATTACTTTCTTTGTCATATTCGTGTACAGGCATTTTTGCTTCTTGAGATTTTGAAATGGTTATATTTTTCCTTATTTTTGTATTTAAAAATTTTTCTTTAAAAACTTTTTTTAAAGAGCTTACATATTTTTCTTTACTTTTGTTTCTTATATCGTATTTGTTTACAAAAACGCCTGCAATTTCTAGATTTTTATTTATTTGTTTTACGGTATTTATTGTATCTATTAATTGGTTTATACCTTCAAATGCAAAAAATTCTGTTTCAATTGGTATTAACAGGTAATTACTTGCAATAAGGGCATTTATAGTTAATATTGAAAGTGTGGGAGGGCAGTCAATAATAATAAAATCATATTTATCTTTTTCATACAGTGTTAATGCATTTTTTAAAAAATTTTCTCTTGAAAGTTCATTTATTAATTCTTTTTCGAGTAAAGCTAATTTAATACTAGATGGAATTATGTCTAGTTTAAAATGATTTAAAGGTTTGATCTTTGTTTTTTTATTAATGAGTTCATAACTTGAGTTTTCAGCTATGTGCTCTGAGGTGTTTGTGCCGCTGGTAGAGTTTCCTTGTGAATCAATGTCTATTAGAAGAATTTTTTTATTGAGCAGAGTCATTGAATAGGAAATATTAATGGCACTTGTAGTTTTTCCTACGCCCCCTTTTTGATTGATTACAGATATTATTTTCATATAAATTTTCTCTTTTTATTTGGTTTTGTTTTTATATTTTAAAACATAAATGATAAAAATAATAATATTTCAAAGTAATTTTAAATATTTGATTATTTGAGATGTATATTATTCTTTTTTAAACTTGAAAATTTCTTGAGTTAAACCGTTTTCTATAAAAAATTCCAATATTTTTTGTGTATTTTTTGTTTTAAATTTAATTGAAGTGTTTATTTTGTTTGAAAAGTCTGAATCTGTTATTTCTATTTCAAGTTTATTTTTCATTTTTAATAGTGAATTGTATTGGTTATAATTTAAATTTAAGCTTAAAATTTCCAATTCCTCTTTTTCTATTATAGATGTGTTTTTAATAACTTCTTTGGCAGACTTGTAATATGCTTTGATTAATCCCCCTCTACCAAGCAAAGTGCCTCCAAAATATCGCAATGTAATGATTAAAGTATCAGTTAAATTATTATGTATTATGGCATCTAATGTGGGTTTTCCAGCTGTTAAATTAGGCTCTCTGTCATCGCTCATTCCATTTAAGAATGAATTCTTGTTTCCAATCCTAAATCCATAAACTATATGGGTAGCATTTTTAAATTTTATTTTATATTTTTTAATAGTTTTATTTATATCTTCTTTTTTTTCAATATTAAAAATATATGAAACAAAGATAGATTTTTTTATTTCAATTTTAGTATTACTATTGTTTTTTGGCACGAATATCATATAGCATAAGTATACTATCTTTTTAGATATTGCAGTATTTATTGTTTATGTATATTATTAATAGTGTTTGTTTTTATTATTAATTATTATAAAGTATGGTTAAAAAAGGGGTTTTAAATGATATCAGGCTTGAATCCAACATTAAGGTTATTTAAAGATCATAAAATACTTTATTCTAATATGGAAAGGGGATTAAAGCCCCTTTTAGAAGTAGATAATTTTATTAATAAGTATATTCAAAATAAAGAAGGACTTGAGATTTATGATAAAGTTGTAGGCAAGGCAGCGGCTATTATTATTTATAATATAGGACTTCAAAATGTTCAAGCTGGGGTTGTTTCTCAACCCGCAAAGGATTTTTTAGAAAGTAGAGGAATAAAAGTAGCTTATAAAAAATTGGTGGAAAAAATAAATGACAGGGCAGAAAGCTTGATTGAAAGCTTGGAAAATCCCGAAGAAGTGTATAAATATATGATTAAAAGAGGTATTATAGTTAATAGTTTATAAATTATGAAAATAATTAAGCTGTGTTTTAGCTAACTGCGCGACTTTGAGTATACGGTGATAATTAGGGCTATGTTATATATTAATATAATTAAATTTCCCCAATTTAAGTAAAAATTGTTTTTATCATAATTAAATATCCAAATTCCAGCATAAACACCCAAAAATCCTCCTATAGAAGATGTAAACATAATTAAATTAGGTTCGATTGTATGTTGATTAATTTTGTTTTGATTTTCTTTGGTATCAGGTTGTTCAGTAAATTTGCTGTCAATAAAAATCATGGCAAAACCTGCAAGAGTAATGCATAGAAAATAGATTATAAATATTTTTCTAATTAATGCAAACATAAATTTTCCCTTTCTTTTAGCTTTTTAATCATTAACACTTAATGATATAACTAAATGTAATACAAAAGCAAGTATTTTGATAGACATATAAAATAGCGTATAGCTTATTCTTGCATTTGGTAAATAAAAGATTTTAGATTTTTATCATTAAAGAATATGTATTTAATATATTTGTTTTTAGTTTTTGGAGGAATTAAAAGAAGTTATGTTATATATTATCGGCACGCCAATAGGTAATTTAGAAGATATTACTTATAGAGCGGTTGATGTTTTAAAATCGGTAAATGTTATCTTTGCAGAAGACACTAGAGTCACTAGTAAGCTTTTGTCGCGATATAAAATTAATAAAAAAATGATTTCTTGTAATGCTGCAACAGAAAATAAGAGGATAAGCATGCTATTAAATTTTTTGTCAAAAGGAAATTCTGTTGCTTTTGTTAGTGATGCTGGTACTCCAGGCCTTAGTGATCCAGGTAGCCTGTTAGTTGATGCTGCTTTTAAAGGGGGATACAAAGTTTGCCCAATTCCTGGAGTAAGTTCTTTTAATACAATTGTAAGTGTTAATCCTTTTAGAGAAAAATCAGTGCTTTTTGAGGGATTTTTACCTAACAAGGGTCTTAAAAGATTTAAAAGAATTGCTGAGCTATATAAAAGGGGTGAGGCCTTTGTTTTGCTTGAATCTGGTCATAGACTTTTGAAATTGCTTGTTGAAATTTCTTCTGTTAGTTTGGATGCGAAGATTCTTGTTGGTCGTGAGATGACAAAAATTTATGAAGAATATCAAATTGGGAAGCCTTTGGAGTTAAAAAATTATTTCGAATCGAGTAAAGAGAAGATTAAAGGAGAATTTACTATTTTAGTCAGCAGAAATCGTTTAAAATAAATGTTTTCTATTTGGATATCAAAACTTTATTTGTTATAGGTTTTATCTGATTGATTTATTGTGTTATACTTGAACTTTAACAGGGGTTTTTATGAAAATTTATTTGGCTTCTCCATTTTTCAGCGAAGAGCAAATTAAGCTGAGGGATGAGGTTTTGAAATTTCTTGAAGAGTTTAATTTAGATGTATTTTCTCCAGAGCATCATGCTGTCAAAAAAATGGGATTGCTTGAAAAGGTTGATTATAAGTTTGTAAATAGAGATATAAGAGAAAAAATAAGAGAAATAGATTTAAAAGAGTTGGTTAGTAGCGATATTATTTTAGCTTTGGTTAATTATGTTGATGCGGGTACTGCTTATGAAAGGGGATTTGCCTTTGCTAAAAAGATACCAAGTATAGATTTTTTTAAGGATAAACAAGATTCTGATTTTTATAATTTAATGTATAGTGATTGTAATGCGTCTTTTACTAATTACAAGGATCTTAGAGAAGGAATTTTGACTTTTAAAGAATTATGGATTAAGTTTAAAGGAGATAATGAAAATTTTAGAACTTTCTTTGATTATTTAAAAGCTAAATTAGGAAATAAATTGAAAAAAGTTCTTACAACTTTACCTGTTAATGAAAAATGTGGTTGTTAATGCTTTTATCATGTTTAATGAATAAAATTTATTTTTTTATGTTTTGTGTTAATAAAATAATGCAAAGGTATTGACAATATGATTCTTATTTTGTTAAAGTATTAAATGTTGAAATGACTATTGGAAGATGAGAGAAGGGAAGAGTTAAGTAAGGTTGAAAGCCAAGCAAAAGAATAAACGGAACTTGTTAATTTTTAAATAAAAAATAAGAATAACGAAGAGTTTGATCCTGGCTTAGAACTAACGCTGGCAGTGCGTCTTAAGCATGCAAGTCAAACGGGATGTAGCAATGCATCTAGTGGCGAACGGGTGAGTAACGCGTGGATGATCTACCTATGAGATGGGGATAACTACTAGAAATAGTAGCTAATACCGAATAAGGTCAATTAATTTGTTAATTGATGAAAGGAAGCCTTTAAAGCTTCGCTTGTAGATGAGTCTGCGTCTTATTAGTTAGTTGGTGGGGTAAATGCCTACCAAGGCGATGATAAGTAACCGGCCTGAGAGGGTGAACGGTCACACTGGAACTGAGATACGGTCCAGACTCCTACGGGAGGCAGCAGCTAAGAATCTTCCGCAATGGGCGAAAGCCTGACGGAGCGACACTGCGTGAATGAAGAAGGTCGAAAGATTGTAAAATTCTTTTATAAATGAGGAATAAGCTTTGTAGGAAATGACAAGGTGATGACGTTAATTTATGAATAAGCCCCGGCTAATTACGTGCCAGCAGCCGCGGTAATACGTAAGGGGCGAGCGTTGTTCGGGATTATTGGGCGTAAAGGGTGAGTAGGCGGATATATAAGTCTATGCATAAAATACCACAGCTCAACTGTGGAACTATGTTGGAAACTATATGTCTAGAGTCTGATAGAGGAAGTTAGAATTCCTGGTGTAAGGGTGGAATCTGTTGATATCAGGAAGAATACCGGAGGCGAAGGCGAACTTCTGGGTCAAGACTGACGCTGAGTCACGAAAGCGTAGGGAGCAAACAGGATTAGATACCCTGGTAGTCTACGCTGTAAACGATGCACACTTGGTGTTAACTAAAAGTTAGTACCGAAGCTAACGTGTTAAGTGTGCCGCCTGGGGAGTATGCTCGCAAGAGTGAAACTCAAAGGAATTGACGGGGGCCCGCACAAGCGGTGGAGCATGTGGTTTAATTCGATGATACGCGAGGAACCTTACCAGGGCTTGACATATATAGGATATAGTTAGAGATAATTATTCCCCGTTTGGGGCCTATATACAGGTGCTGCATGGTTGTCGTCAGCTCGTGCTGTGAGGTGTTGGGTTAAGTCCCGCAACGAGCGCAACCCTTGTTATCTGTTACCAGCATGTAATGATGGGGACTCAGATAAGACTGCCGGTGATAAGTCGGAGGAAGGTGAGGATGACGTCAAATCATCATGGCCCTTATGTCCTGGGCTACACACGTGCTACAATGGCCTGTACAAAGCGAAGCGAAACAGTGATGTGAAGCAAAACGCACAAAGCAGGTCTCAGTCCGGATTGAAGTCTGAAACTCGACTTCATGAAGTTGGAATCGCTAGTAATCGTATATCAGAATGATACGGTGAATACGTTCTCGGGCCTTGTACACACCGCCCGTCACACCACCCGAGTTGAGGATACCCGAAGCTATTATTCTAACCCGTAAGGGAGGAAGGTATTTAAGGTATGTTTAGTGAGGGGGGTGAAGTCGTAACAAGGTAGCCGTACTGGAAAGTGCGGCTGGATCACCTCCTTTCTAAGAGAAAGATAAATTAAGGCTAATTCTATTAACTCTTCTCTACTTTTATCTTTTGATAAAAGAGCTTTTAAAGCCGGTATTTCTCTTAACTTTATAAGAGAAGCTTTTGTGTTTGATTTTTTATTTTTAGTATTAAAGAATTTAAATTGATTGGGGGTTTAGCTCAGTTGGCTAGAGCATCGGCTTTGCAAGCCGAGGGTCAAGGGTTCGAGTCCCTTAACCTCCATTAAGTGTATATCCTAGCTTGGTATTAAGTATTATGTTAGACAAGTTTATTAAAGGTTAAAATAATTATTAGAAGATGAGATAAGCTAAGAATTAAGCAGGGCTAGAAGTCAAAAAAAATAATTAAGAGTTTGATTTTGGCTTAGGGTTAACGTTAGCAGTGCATCTTAAGTATACAAGTCAAACGTATGTAGTAATATATTATGGCGAAGGGTAGGTAATGTGTGAATGGTCTACTTTATGAGTGGTAACATTAAAACCGAGATGTGGTTTAGGGTTTTTATAGTAGACTATGGTTGAAAATCTTTTATAATGGTCAAGAGACTTATAGGGTAATACTATAAGGATGAGAAATTCTAAAGGTTGTAAAATCCTTTTATAAATAAGGAATAAGCTTTTTAGGAAATGACAAGGTGGTGACGTTAATTTATGAATAAGCCCTGGCTAATTACGTGCTAGCAGCTGTGGTAATGCTCAGGGGGCGAGCGTTGTTTGGGATTATTTGGTGTAACGGGTGAGTAGGCGGATATATAAGTCTATGCATAAAATGCCACAGTTGAACTGTGGAACTATGTTGGAAACTATATGTCTAGAGTTTTATAGAGGAAGTTAAAATTCCTGGTGTAAGGGTGGGATTCGTTGATATCAGAAAGAATATCGGAGGTGAGTGCTAACTTCTTGGTTAATACTGATGCTAAGTCACGAAAGTGTAGGGAGCAAGCATGATTAGGTACCCTAGTAGTCTCCGCTGTAAACGATGCATACTTGGTGTTAACTAAAAGTTAATACTGAAGCTAACGTGTTAAGTGTGTCGTCTGGGAGGTATGCTTGTAAGAGTGAAACTCAAAGGAATTGACGGAGGCCTTAGTATAAGCGGTGGAGCATGTGGTTTAATTCGATGATACGCGAGGAACCTTGTCAGAAGCTGATATATCTAGGATATAGTTAGAGATAATTATTTTTTGTTTGGATCTGTATACAGGTATTGTATGAATGTCTTTAATTTGTTTTGTATTAAATCTTTCAACCGTTGCAATCCTTTTTATATACTGCCCATATGTAATAATGGGAACTCAGGTAAGATTACTGGTGGCAAATTGGATGAGTGTAGGGATAGTATCAAATTATCGGGGCTCTTATGTTTTGGGTTACATGCATGCTACAACGGCCTGTACAAAATCGAATCGAAATAGTGGATATAAGTAAAACTCACAAATCGGGTCTCAGTCCGGATTGAAATTTGAAGCTTGACTTCATGAATTTTAAATTATCAACAAGTATATATTAAAATGATATAGCGAATACGTTTTAGAGTTTTGTATACACCACATGTCGCATAATTTCAGTTGAATGGATACTTAAATCTATTGTTTTAACCAGTAAGAAATAAAGGTGCTTAAGGTATGTTAGTGAGAGTAGTGAAGTTGTAATAAACTAGCCGACTGGAAAGTATATTTGAATTATATTCTTTTTAGAAAAAATAAATCTTTAGCAAGTTGGTATTGTACAGTTCCATATTAAATTAAATTCTGTTAATAGTAAACATGATTTTAAATCTAATAGAACGGCAGTTGCCAATTTTAAAAATTAAAATCAACCAAATATTTTATTGTCATTATTCATTATAGCTTAAAGCAGATCGCAGTACTTGGAAAAATAAAACACATTGGGACCAGGATGAGTTGAACATCCGACCTCAGGTTTATCAGACCTGCGCTCTAACCACCTGAGCTATGATCCCTTAATTATACCAACTCTCTACAAATTTTATTTAAATCTTCTAGCTTTGTCAATAGCTCTTGTATCTTAAAAAGATACAAGAGCTATTGCATATTATTTGTAATTATTCATATATTTTTTAATGCCTGTTACTTTATATAAGTGTTTTATAAGATTTGTTAATTTTATTTTTATCTATTTGAAAGATTGTTATAATTGACTACAATTTTTTTGATATTGAAATATTTATTTATTGGACAATTAAGTCATTTAGTTTTTATTCTTATTTTGAGTAATATGTTCTTATATTTTTATGTGTTTTGACAATAGTTTTTTTTATTATCTTTTTTTAAAATTGAGTTTATGGATCGATATTTTTTTTTAGAAGATGCTACTACTGTTGCAAAGTTATTGCTTGGTAATTTATTGATCAGAAAGATCAATAAAAAGGAAATAGTTGTCAGAATTGTTGAAACGGAAGCTTATATGGGAATAACAGATAGCGCTTGTCATTCTTATGGTGGCAAGAGAACAAATCGCACAAATGCTATGTATAGCATAGGAGGATATTCTTATGTGTATATGATATATGGTGTGCACTATATGTTTAACATTGTGACTGCGGACAAAAATAATCCACAAGCTGTTTTAATTAGAAGTGTAGAGCCCATTTCTCCATTTTTGGAGGGTAAAGGCATTCTTACTAATGGTCCTGGCAAACTTACAAAATTTTTAAACATTGATTTAACTTTTAATAAAGTTGATCTTATTGGGAATAATGAGCTTTTTTTACAAAAAAGTTTTAATCTAGATTTTAATATAGTTTGTTCAAAAAGAATAAATATTAATTATGCACAAAAGGATGATATAAATAAGTTTTGGAGATTTTATATTAAAGATAATAAATTTGTTTCAAGGCGTTGATTTTCATTTAAATATCTTTTTTAAAAAATTTCAAAAAAGATATTTTTATTAAATTTTATTATTTTACGCTCTTTAAGAGTAATTTATTAAGAATAAATTATTTGTGATATTATATCTTACAAGAGAGATTTATATATGAATTCTAATTATGAAAGATATAAAATACTGGTTTTTGACCTTGATGGCACTTTGTTAAATAATAACCATGAAATTAGTTTTCTAACCCTCGAGGTTCTTTTGACTTTAGGTAAAGATTTTAAAATAATTATTGCAACCGGTAGAAGGTTGAGTGAAATTGAAAATGTAAGGAATCAATTAAAAGAAATTAATATTGACAATAATTATCTTGTAACTGCGAATGGAGCTGAAGTGTTTTTGCAAGAAAATTTAATTTTTAGACACGCAATGAGTTATGGTTTAGTAAAAGAGATCCTCAAAATACATGCAGATAATGTTGATGTTAATATTTATACTTATGATACTTGGTATTCTAATTCAGATGTTAAAAGTCCTATTATGAAACATTTTATTAGGGATTTGGGTTTAAATGTTATTATTGGAGATTTAAATGAATTAGGCGTTGATTCTGTTTCTAAGATTGTTTATTATTCTGATGATTTAATAATTCTTAATAAACTTGATAATAAGATTAGAAGCAAAGATTTTCAGGATATAAGGGTGTTTTTTTCTTCTAGGGATTTATTAGAGGTTACAGATATTAATGCTAATAAATATAATGCTATTAAAAATATTGCTTTTCTTGAGAGCATTTCGTTGCGCAATGTTTTAGCCTTTGGGGATAATAATAATGATTATGAGATGCTTAAAAATCTTGGTAAAGGGGTTTTAATGAAGAATGCTAATGAATTTCTTAAAATTAATTTAGTGAATAATGAAATAACAAGATTTAGTAATAATGAGGATGGTGTTGCTAAATTTTTAATTGATTTTTTTGATCTTAATATTAATTATGGATAATTTGTAGTTAATGTTTAATGCATTTGGTTTATTTTTAGCAAAATCTTCTATTTAAAAGATTAATTTATTTATTAAAATATTGGTGTAACTATTGACATGGATTAAACAAAGATATATATTATTCTATGTTGCATAAACAAATTGGCAAATTAGAGATGGAAGATAAAAATATGGTCAAAGTAATAAGAGTCTATGGTGAATGCCTAGGAGCTTTAAGGCGAAGAAGGTCGTGGTAAGCTGCGAAAAGCTTGGGGGAGAAGCAAACATTTATTGATCCCAAGATTACCGAATGGAGTAATCCAGCTAGCAAGATGCTAGCTATCTATTATCTAAATAATAGAGGTGATACCAGGGGAAGTGAACCATCTAAGTACCCTGAGGAAAAGAAATCAAAGAGATTCCCTTAGTAGTGGCGAGCGAAAGGGGAATAGCCCAAACTTTAAATGTGTCAAGTTGCAGAGCGTTGCATTTAGAGGGTTGTAGGACGTTTAGGCTTAGTCTGTGATAAGCAAAAAAGTTACAAAATATTTATATAGAAGAATAATCTGGAAAGTTTAACCAAAGAAGGTGATAGTCCTGTAATTTAAATGTAAATATCTTTTTAAAATGTTCCTGAGTAGGACGAGGCACGAGAAACCTTGTTTGAAGCTGGGGAGACCACTCTCCAAGGCTAAATACTAAAAAGCTACCGATAGAGAAGAGTACCGTGAGGGAAAGGTGAAAAGAACCCCGGGAGGGGAGTGAAATAGAACTGAAACCGTAGACTTACAAGCAGTCAAAGCCGCGATTTATTGCGGTGATGGCGTGCCTTTTGCATAATGAACCTGC
>NZ_JACHFA010000002.1:0-222578 GCF_014201705.1 Borreliella spielmanii
AACACCTGTTATCATTCCGAACACAGAAGTTAAGCTCTTATTCGCTGATGGTACTGCGAGTTCGCGGGAGAGTAAGTTATTGCCAGGGTTTTTATTTATACTTTAAACCTTGAATTTATTGTGTATACTTATTTTTACACATTAGTAAGACTATTGTAGTTTAATAAGGAAATTTTAAAATAACATGAAAAAAGCAAACTTCTTAAATACTAATTTTTTAATTTTGCTTTTGGTTTGTTTTGTCAATGCCAATTTATTTTCTAAGGATATTTTCAAGTTTAAACTTGTAGATCAATATTTTCCTTTTTACTATAAGAATGATAAAGGAGAATATGTAGGGCTTATTTTTTCTATTTTAGATAAATGGTCAAAAGACAATAATGTTGAGATTAAAGTTGAGCCTATTGGCACTTTAAATGAAAGTAAAATTGAAGATGAAGCAATATATTTAGGATTGACTTATAATTCAAAATTAAATGATTTGTTTTATTTTAAAAGTGAGCTTGCTAGGAGCATTTCAATTTTATTTTCTAAAAGCTCTAATAAAAAATATAAAAATACCCATTCAACATTTTTATCCAACTTTAATATAGGGGTTGTTAAAAGTACAATATATGAGGATATCTTAAGGCTAAGAGGTGCTAACGCCATTTTTTTAGCTGATAATGTCCAAGATCTATTATTGGCTTTAAAAAATGATAAAGTTGATTATGTATATGGTGATTGTAAGACGTTACATTATGTTGCAAAGCGTTTTTTAGGTGAAGATCTTGCTATTTTTAACGGAGATGTTTTTTATAGTATCAAAAATAGGGTGGCTATTAGTAGAAATGCTCCTGAGATAATAAAGAATTTGAATTTAGATTTGTTTTCATATTTGATGAAACTACCTGATGAATATGTTTTTTCTTTTTTAGATAGAACTTCTAAGGGAAATTTTATTGATGTTGGTTTGTATAACGATTATCCCCCTTTAAGCTTTATTAATTCAAAAGGAAATTTGTCTGGCATTTTAGTGGATTTGTGGAATCTTCTCTCAAGGCAGCATATCTTTAAACCTATTTTTAAAGGATTTTCTAAAGAGGATATTAAAAAATCATTAGAGGGAAAGTCAGTGGGAATTTTTGGAGGAATTATTAGCAATGATAGCGTATTTGAAAATGTTAATTATGTAGTAAGTAAGCCAATATATCCTCTTAATTTTAAATTTTATTCTAAAGGTTTAAACAAGAATATTGGTCCAATAAATTCTCAGTTTATTGATTTTAATTTTAATAATATTCAATTAAATAAGAATCAAGATATTGTTAATAACTTTATAGATATTGTCAATAATTCATATGGGTTTATAGAAAATTCAATAACAACAAAATATTTATTAAAATTAAATGGATATAACGGTAGGTTAAAATCTTACGATTTGATTTTTAATAAAAATAGGTTTTTGGTATTAGCTATTGATAATAGGATTTATAAGGTTATCAAATATATTCTTAATGCTATATTTGATGATATTTCATTTGAATCTTTACTTCAAATAGATAAAAATTGGTTAGACAAAGAAGAGATTAATAGTTCTCGAATAAATAGTTATAAAATTATGAATAAGGTTAAATTTAATATAGAAGAAAAAATTTGGTTACTAGAAAATAATAAATTAAATCTTGCTGTTAAAAATTGGTACCCAATAGATTATGTTGAAGCAAATAATTATAAAGGAATAAATCAATTTTTGCTTGATAAGATTAAAATGTTTGCAGGTTTAGAATTTAACATAATTAAAACGTCTAGTAGTTTGGATCTAAAAAAATTAATCAAATCTGGAAAAATCGATATGCTAAATACTAATGCGATCGATTCAAATTTAGATAATGTTTTCAATATAAAGTTAAATTCTCGAATTCCACTTTATATTTTTTCAAATAAAAAAAGGGTGCTTCCATCAAGATCTTTAGAGAGGCTTGCCGTACTTGATTTTTTATATAGTAAAAATTTAGTTTCTAATGTTAAATCAAAGCTTGTTTTGGTAAGTAGCTTTAAAGAAGCCTTACTTCTTCTTTATAAGGGGAATATAGATGGGATTATTAGTGATGAGCATACAGCTGCAGCTGTTTTTGAAGAATTAAATGTTTTTGATGTTGAAAAACTTCCTATTTTTAGAGATTTGGCTTTTGATTTGAGTCTTGCTATTTATGATCAGGATTATATCTTAAAAGAAATTATTCAAAAAGTTGTTATGCGTTCAAATGTTGATAGTCAGAGATATTTGAATGATTGGAAGTTTGATGTTTATTATAAATCCAAAGGTAGTAGGTTTAAAAATTTCAAATTTTCAGTTGTAACAGTCATTATATTTTATTTTACTTTTTTCGTGTTTGTAATAATTTTTCTGTTTAAATTATCATTTGAGCAGAAAAGAAGATATTCTTTTGTAATGAATGAAAAAAAGATTGCAGAAGCTGCCAATGCTGCTAAAACTATGTTTATAGCAAACGTTAGCCATGATATTCGTACTCCCATTAATGGAATAATGGCGGCTACTGAACTTTTGGATACAACTATTCTTACGAATGTTCAAAAAGACTATGTTAGTATGATAAATTATTCATCTGATTCTTTACTTTCTTTAATTGATGATATATTGTATTTGTCCCAAATAGATGTCAATGAATTACATGTTGAGAGTCAACAGATTGATCTAGAAAGTGAAATGGAAATGGTTTTAAAAACTTTTCAATCTCAATGTGCAAAGAAAAATATTGATTTATTCTCTTATTCCAAATCTATTTTTAATAATTATATAAAAGGTGACATTGTAAAAATTAAACAAGTTTTAATTAATTTAATAGGAAATGCTTTTAAGTTTACAGATGAGGGTGTTATTGTTTTAAACTATGAAGAAGTATACAGAACAATAGTTGATGGTGATAGATTGGTTACAGTTGAATTTAAGGTAATAGATACAGGTAAAGGCATTAAAAGAGAGAATCTTTCTAAGATATTTGAAATATTCAAGCAAGAGGATGATTCTTCTTCAAGGGTTTATGAGGGAGCGGGATTGGGATTGTCAATATCTAGAGAGCTTATAAGACTAATGGGTGGTCTTGGTATTGCTGTTGACAGTAAGGTGGAGGAGGGTACAACTTTTTCATTTATGTTGCCTTTTTTCTTGGGCAGCGAGCTTAATAAAAGTAAAAATTTGTCAATCAATAGATTAAAATCAATAAACATTAATAGTAAAGTATTAAATGTGCTCTTAAGTCAAAAATCTATTAAAATTTATAAGCATTGTTCGACTTTGCTGGGATACTCTTCTAATGTACATTATGTAGCATCTTTTGAGGATGCTTATAAATTTTTTAAGAAATATTCTTTTTATAATTTTGTTTGTGTAAATGTAAATAACGATAATATTGAGGAGAGTATTCGATTTGCTAATAATATTGAAAAACTAAGCCCTGATGTACAAATTATTTTTTTATTTTATTGTTTGGATAACAAAGCTTTGAAAAATTTAAAATATATGTATGTTAAAAAGCCTTTAACAGGGCTTGGTATATCCTCTATTCTTTTTAAAAAAGAGTTTAAATCAAAAATGGATTTTGTTGAAAATTTGGGTTTAATAGATAGTGCTTTTAAAATAAAAGAACCCATTAGTGTGTTAATAGCTGAAGATAATCAAGTAAATCAAAAAGTGTTAAAAGACATTCTTATTGTAATAGGTATTAATGAAAATTTTATTGATGTTGTAGATGATGGAGTAAAGGCTTTAAAATCTTTAAAAGAGAAAAAATATGCTATCTCTTTTATTGATATACGAATGCCAAGATATGATGGATTTTCAGTGGCTAAAGAGATTAGAAAATTTGAAAAGGTAAAGAATTTAAAGCCGTGTGTTTTGATAGCTGTAACAGCGCATGCTTTGCAAGAGTATAAAAATAAGTGTTTTGAAAGTGGTATGAATGATTATATATCAAAACCAATACATATAAGTTCAATTAAAGGCATATTAAAAAAATATTTACAGTTTGAAGTTGATAATATAGGAAAGAGTGAAGATTTGAATCAACTTGTTAAGTTTCCTAATTTAGATATTAACAGAGCTTTAAAAGAATTAAATCTTTCATATTTATCATATTCTGAATTATGTAGAGGACTTGTTGATTTTATTTCTATCAATATTATTGATTTAGAAAAAGCTTTTGATGAGGAGAATTTGTATTTAATTAGGGATATATCCCATTCAATATCTGGAGCTCTTTCTAATATGCGTAGTGCATTGTATAAAGATTTTAAAAAAATTGAAACAAGTAAAGATTCAATTTATGAGTTGAAAAAAATGTATTCTTTTGTAAAGGATGATTTATTGCGACTGATAAGCGACATAAAGGAGAATGTTTTATTTGAGTCTGAGATTGTTAGTGAGAATAAGCTTTACTTTAAGAATAATGATCAATTTTTAAATCTTCTCAATAGACTTTTAATTGGCATTAAAACTAGAAAGCCAAGGGAATACAAAGAAATTCTTAAGAGCATTGATAAGTATGTTTTAGATGATAAGATTCAAGAATTATTTAGTGATTTTCGTAGGAATTTAAGATTATATAGATTCGATGAGAGCTCTAAGATTCTTAAAGAGATTATTGAAATACTTAGCAATAAGAGATATTGGTAGTGGAAATGATAATTAAAGATAAAGCTTTTGAAGTGGAGAATCAAAAGCTTTTAATTGTAGATGATTCTCCCCCCAATTTAGATTTATTGGTAAATATATTGCAAGATGCCTATGAAGTTGAAGTTGCAACAAATGGGCTTGATGCTTTAAAGCAAGTTGAAAAAGATAGTCCTGATCTTGTGCTTCTTGATGTAGGTCTTCCAGATATTAATGGTTATGAGGTATGTAGAAGGTTAAAAAGTGATCCTGATACTAAAGAGATCCCCGTAATTTTTATTAGTTCAAAAAGTTCTACAGATGCTCAGCTTGAGGGATTTAATGTTGGTGGAGTGGATTATATTTTAAAGCCTTTTAATAGTCGAATAATTGATGCTAGAGTTAAGACACATCTTGAATTAAAGCGGTTAAGAGATTATTTTAAAAGCTTATCTAGAATTGATGGACTTACTCAGATTCCAAACAGAAGATTTTTTATGGATAAATTTTCTAAGTCATGGATGAAAGCTTTAGAAAGCAAAGAAATAGTAATTGTTGGGATGCTAGATATTGATAATTTTAAAAATTACAATGATAATTATGGCCATACCAATGGCGATGAGTGTCTTAAGTTGATTGCTAAAGCTTTGTATAAGGTTGCTTTAAAATATAAAATAGATGTTGCTCGATATGGAGGAGAGGAATTTATTTTTTTTTCTGTTAATAAGAACTTAAGTGAAATGATTAATATTATTAAAACAATGATTGATGATATAAAGTGTTTAAGGATAGTTCATGAGCATAGCAGTATTTCTAGTATTGTAACTGTTTCAATTGGTCTTGCTCAAGAAATTCCTATTGATAACAATTTTACCAATATCATAAAGCTTGCTGATAGCAAACTTTATGAGGCTAAAGTTTCTGGAAGGAATCAGTTTAGATATTAAATTTATATTTATTTAGTAGGCTTTAGTATTTATAAGTTACAGAGATTCCAATAGAATCGTAATAAAAATAAGAATTACCAGTTGCTATTCTTTTTGAAATATCGGCCAGTCCAGCTGTATTATTTGTGTATGTGGGATTCGTAGATAATTTTAATTTAAGGCCAATTGTTAAAGGCTTGACAACTTCACAATTAGCAACAATAGAAATATTGTGATAAAAAATGTCACTTCCCCAGCCTTTGTTTTTCCAGGAGCTTATGTTTCTTTCTTTGCCAATTTGTGTTTTTCCTTCATAAAGTAGGCCTATAGTGTTAAGAGGTATTGGCATTTTGTAAGCTAAAAGAGCGTAAGGTTTTATTAGTATGCCATTTATATTTTTGCCATCATCTGCTTTATATTTCCAAAGTTGGTTTTTGCTTGCATGAGGATTAATTAAGCATGTAAAAGTATTTCCAATAACCGTAATAATGTGTGTCCAGTCTCCTTGAAAAATAGCGTTTAAGTCGAATTGAAATCGTCCCCCTATTGTTATTTCTGAATAAAATTCAAGAGTATTTGAATATTTCCCATTTTCAATGTGCACACCAATTCCCTTGAATCCAAAAGCTTCCCAACCCATGCCAATTTCATTTGATACATATAAATTTAAGAAAGCAATAGGAGTAAAGCTTAGTATGCTTTTAAATGAGATGCTTACAGGAGACAGCCCGAGATTTAAATCTACGTCTATACCATTGTTTTTAAAAAACATAGAATTGGGATTGTGTAAAACTTTGAAATTTTTATAGTACCCCAAGTATGATATTAATTTTATTCCTCCCCAATAATTGGTTGGAATTTTTAAACTTGGTTTAATATTTTGGAAGTTGGGATGTTTAAAGCTTCGTGAAAAGCTTTTTCCATTTGTTCCCATTTCGTGGGGAGGGTAATAAGCAGATTGAAAATTAAAGTAAAAGTATTTATTATTGAATTCCAAGTCTTGTTGATCTTGGGCAAGAATCACCTTTGCTTGCAAAAATAACAAGCAAAAGAAAATTTTTTTTATTAGCATTTTTATTTTAAATACCTTTTCTTTTCCATTTAATTTTTTTTAAACATTATTTTAATTATTTTTTTTCTCATTTCATCAATTTTAACAGACGCATCAACATTGTTAATTCTAGAGCATTTTGAATAAAATTCTATTAGCGGTTTTGTTTGTAATTTATATTCTTTAAACCTTGTTTTTAAGCATTCTTCTTTATCATCTTCTCGTTGGTAAAGATCTCCTCCACAAACTTCGCAAATGCTATTGTTTTTTGTGGCTAGGGTATGTATATTGAAAATATTATTGCAAGATTTACAAATTCTTCTTCCCGAGAGTCTTTTTATTAATAATTCTTCATCAATTAAAAAGTTTATTATTTTTACATTTGGTAAAAATTTATCAAGAGCTTTGGCTTGACAAATATTACGCGGAAATCCATCTAAAATAAAATTGTCATTATTTTTAATAGCTTTAATTTTATTTTCTACCATTTTTATTGTAATTAAGTCAGGGACTAGTTCTCCCTTTTCAACGATTTTTTTTATTTCTTTTCCAAGAGTTGTAGAATTTAAAATATTTTCTCTAAATAAATCTCCTGTTGAAATGTGATAATATTGAAATTCGTTAGAAATAATTTTTGAAATAGTCCCCTTTCCAGAACCTGGAGGACCTAAAAATACAAGTCCCATAGATTGTAACTCCTGTATAGATATTTATTATTTTAAGGGTTTATTTGAAAACATTTAATAAAAATTTAAGTCCCACAATTGTTCCAATTGTGGATCCAAGGTTAACAAAAAGCACTATTAATAGAATTCTTGTAACTTTGTTTTTGAAATATCCTTTTGTTGTTGATAATTCTTCTTGTAAATTTTCAAAATCTTTGACTTTTGGTTTGTTTATATAAGCTTCAACAAGTCCTGCCACCATGCCCGTTCCTATGAATGGTATTAGAGAGAATATTGGAGAACCTGTAATAGCTGTTAAAATTGTTAAAGGGTGAGATTTTAATAAGATGGATGCAACGCCTGAAAAAAGAGAGTTAGATATTATCCAAAGCTTTAAATTTTTATAAGCAAAATCAAATCCTTTAACGTAAAAAGAGCTTACTATTAGTAAAATAATTGAAATTGCAATGAAGTAAGATAGCATTTTGCTAAATGAAAAAGGGGTTTTAGGTATTTTGTCGAGTTCTTCAGCGTTTATTATTTTTTTATTTTGGCTTATTTCTTTTAAAGTTCTCATTATTCCGTTTACGTGGCCTGCGCCCACAATGGCAAGAATAATACCTGTTCCTTCAAGTATTTTGTTTGTAATAAATTCATCTCTTTCGTCAATTAAAGCTTTTTTTACTTTGGGTATTTCTTTTGAAAGTTCTTCCATTACTTTTGAAAGAGCGTCCTGTTCTTTGAGCTTTTCAATTTCATCTTTTGTAATTTTTGTATCTGTTAGAGAAAAAAGGCTTGAGATTATTTTTATTTTTTCAAATATTGGAATAGATATCCAAGCTCTTTTTAAAGTTGTTTCAATTTTTCTGTCAGCAAGGATTAGCGGAATATTATGCTTTTTAGCTTTTAAAATAGCTGTTTTCATTTCCTCTCCGGGGTTTATTCCTTGTTCTTTTGCTAATTTTTTTTGAAAATTACTAAGAATTATGTTTATTATTAAAAAGAAGGCTTTTCCTTGTCTTAGTGCTTTATCTATATCTAAGTTTCTCCATTTTTCATTTTCATCGGTGTTTAAGATTGAATGATAGCGAGCTTCATCAAGTTCAACAGCAATATAGTCTGGTTTTAAGATTTCTATTAAATTTGCAGTGTCTTCTGAGCTTTTTTTTGACACGTGAGCAGTTCCAAGTATATATATTGTTTTATTATGTATAGTAAATTTACTTACATGAGAAAAACAGTTTTCTGTTTTGGTGTTTTCTGTTTTATTGTCCAAAAAATATTCCTTGTTTTAAAAAAATTAGCTATTAATTAGAATAGCTTTTAATAATTTTATCATATGGTTTAGTGGAACTATATAGTCTATGTTGTTTTCTTTTATTGCTATTTTTGGCATTCCAAAAACCATGGAACTTTCTTTATCTTGTGCAATAGTTAGTCCCCCGGCTTTTTTTATATCGCCAATTTCTCTTGATCCATCGTTTCCCATTCCAGTCATTATTAGAGCAATTGCTTTATCTTTTGCAATATCTGCGATAGATTGAAATAATATCCCAATAGATGGTTTGTGGCCATTTATATGTTTACCATCGAAAGTTTGTATTTGATAGTTACCATCGAGTTTTTTTATTTTTGTATGATATCCACCCGAGCTTATGTATGCGTGTCCTTGTTTTAATATTTCGTTATTGGTGGTTTCTTTTACGTTTATTTTACAAAGATTGTTAAGATTTTTTGCAAATTCTTCTGTAAATCCTTTAGGCATATGTTGAACAATTATTATTGGTGGAAAGCTTTCAGGTATTTCTGGCAATATTGATTTTAAGGCCACAGGACCCCCTGCTGATACTCCAATGGCTATTATGTCAAATTTTCTCAATCTAAGTTTTTTTATTTCTTTTTCATTTAATATTTTTTCTTTTTCATGTTCTTTAAGTTGAGTTAATGAAAAAATGTCATTTTTATGATTTAAAAAGAAATTAGCTTTTTTATTGTTTTTTGTTTTCATATCCTTATCGAAGACAATTTTGTTTTTTATAGATATCGATCCATAAGCTAAAAGAGAATTGATAATTTGTTCTTTTTTGTTTTCATGTGATTTTTTATTTTTAGATACTAATATAAGATCATCAGCTCCTTTTAAAGCAGCAATATTTATTAGGTTTTGATTTGAAGATGTGACGACAATTGGTATTGTTTTGTTTATATTGTTTTTTTTTTCTAAAAAGAGAATATCTTTAATGTTGTTTTCTTCTAAATTCATTAATATTACTTCGGGGTTATGCTTTTTAAGCTTATTTGTTGCGAAGTTGCCATTCGAAGCAGTTGCAATGACTTGAAGCTTAGGAGACGAATTAATAAGGTCTGATATAAGCTTTCTCTTTACAGCAAAGTATTCTATGATAAGTACAGAAATTTTTGTTTCCATTGCTAATTTTTCCCTATTTAATTCTTGTTAAATTATAACTTATATTTATTTTTTAATTTAAATTTTTCTTTTTTACAACCAGTATCTTTTTTTTCATATATTATTGCCCAAGGTGTTTTTAAAAATTTAAAAGGAAGGTTAAGTCCAAAAAGTGATTCTGAGTGTCCTATAAATAAATAGCTATTTTTAGACATGTTATTGTAAAATTTTTTAAGTACTTTAATTTTTGATTTTTCATCAAAATATATTAATACATTTCTACAGAAAATAACATCAATTTGTGAAAAATTACTTTCAAAGTTTAAGTTATGATAATCAAATCTTATGTGATTTTTAATTTCATTTTTAATTTTATATCCGTTTGAATGAGAATATATATAGTGTCGATATTCTTTAGGAATATTTTCACATTTACTTGATGAGTAATATCCCTCTTTTGCTATCATCAAAGATTTTAAACTTAAATCAGAAGCAATAATAATAAAATCTATTTCTTTTGGAAGCTTTGATTTGAGTACAAATGCCAATGAATAAGGTTCTTCTCCTGTTGAGCATCCCGCAGACCAGATAATAATCCTATTTTTTTCTTCTATTTTTTTAATTTTAATTAAATTAGGAATTACAAATTTTTCAAAAGTTTGAAAATGTAGTGAATTTCTAAAAAATCTTGTTAAATTGGTTGTGACTAAATCCAAGAAATATTCTTTTTTTAATTTTTCACCAATTATTAAATTATAAAGTTGTGATGGGTTTTCAAGAGTAAGTTCTCGTATCGCATCATTAATTCTGCTTTGAAGAACAAATTTATTTTTTTCGTCAAAACGCATTCCGCTGTTGTTATATATAAAGTCGCAAAATTTTAAAAATAGCCGATCTTCAATTTCTAGCATTTTTTGGAACCCGCTTAATTATTCTCTTTATAAATAAGTATTGCCTATTTACAATAAATCTCTAGATAAGAATATTTTTTTTTTAAAAAAAATTGTAAAGTTAATATAAATAATTTTATTATAAGACTTAGGTTTATAAAAAGGGTTTTGTTTATTTTAATTTATTTATACTAATAAATGAGGAATTTAATGGGTGTTGGAAAAAATATTTGCAAATACTGATTTAATGGTTTTTTAAAGATTGAATGATATTGAATGATGTTTAATAGACTTAAGAAAGAAATCTTTAGAGAAGATGTTAAGTATGAAATTTTTAGAAAATTTTTTCATATTTTTAGCTTGATAATTTTGGTTTTTTATAGAATAAATTTTTGGATAGGACTTATTTCTAATATACTTTTTATGATTTTATACTTAAGTTCTGAAGTTTTTAGAATTACTAAAAAAAAACTACTTTTTTTTAAAAATATTTCAGACATAATATTAAAATCAAGAAAAATATTACCCAATAAAGTATCTTTTCCTCCCATTTTTTTGTTTTTAGGTATATTGATATCGTATTGCTTGGTTGTGGGTCCCTTTAATTATATTGGAATATTCTCAGTATGTCTTGGTGATGGATTTGCAAGTCTTGCTGGAAAGTTAATTCCCTCTTTTAAGCTTGTAAACGATAAAACCATTTCTGGTAGCCTTGTTGTATTTTGTGCTACTTTTTTTTCATATTATTATTTTTTTCCTTGTTTAACATTAGCTTTAATTCTTGGAATTTTAGCAGTATTGGTAGAGCTTTTTGATACTGCAAATTATGATAATTTATTTTTACCACTTATTGTTTCAACTTCGTCCTATTTTTTAACTTTCTTTTTTTATAGCCAGTAAAAGAAAATTTTTCCTGATTTTTTTAGGTAAATTGGTACGCCAATTAAGATGGGGAGAAAGGCATAAGGTATTTTTAGCAAATTCAAGTAAATTCCACTTAATATTAAAAACATTGAAACAAAAAGGAAAAAATAGTCAAAGCTTTTTTTTCTTAAAAAGGCTACTATAAAGTTTATTAAAATGAGCAACAAGAATGCATCTATGTAAAATTTTGTACTTTCTATTTTAAGGATGCTGTAATCTTGGCTATTTTCGTACGAATTAATAGGTATTATATAGCTATATATGCAGGCAAAGGTCAAGATAATGTAAATTGTATAATGTATTGATTTTATTTTGAAATCGCATATATATAAACTTAGAAAAAATAAATTTAATAATGAAAAAGCATTTACAAAAAGGATAAATTTTGTAAATAAGTAATAACTTGAATTTAAGTTGTTTTTTAAAAAAAAATCTTCAGAGATCAGAATAGGTTCTAATGTATATGAACTAATAAAGCAATAGAAAAGTATAAATTGTATATTATTGGTTCTTTTGTAATTAATATATGACCAAAGTGAGCCTATAATTCCAGCAATAAAGATTGCAAATTTATTAACCAATATTATAAAATTATTATTGTAAATTTCTAGAACATAATTTTGATAATTTTCATTATATTTTATGTTATAAGAGAAAATCAGTATAACTAGTGTTGCTAAAATAAAAATTATAAAGAGAAAGAGATTAATAGAAGCGTTTAACTTTGTAAATATTAGTTTCATTTAAACTTCCAAGAATGTGTATTTTTTATTTTTTTGATATTTTTTTTAATTTTTGAATCAAGTTTTTCAAAAAAATGTATCTTTGTTTTTTTTTCAATTAAATCGACGGTAACAACATAATTTTTCAAATCCAAGTCTTTTGCTTTCTCATTTGGGATGATAAAAGAGATTATGTCAAAAGAATTGTTATTGTTAATTGCTAGTACTATTTTATAAAAATTTTTAGGTATCAAAATTCTGTTTTTACCAATAAATCCTTTATTTTCCGTTAAAATTCCAGCACTAATTATATATATATATCCTTTTGAGATTGCCCATTCTCTTACCAATTTTTCAAGTTTTAGCCAAATTCCAGAATTAAATTCGCTTTTTTGAGGGGACATATTTGATAAAAAATATGTATCTTTCATTGCATTTTCAGAAAAAGACATATCTGCAGAACTTACTATGTGCCCCCTGTCATAACCGCTTTTAAAGTAATCTTCAAGTTTTGGAAAAATGCCTTTGATGTTGGCGTCTTCAAAGAATTTAGTGCTTCTTTTAATCTTTTTGGATTTTAACAAAGTTAATGCTAGTTCTACCATTTCTCTTTTAAGCGGATAAGCAGCCCATTCAGATTGTCTTGCGCTTTCAGCATATCCCAAAGTATAGTGTTTTTTGCTTATTATTTGAGTAGTAAGATATCCTTTTGGTATTAATTGTGATTCTTTTATTGGAATAGTTTTTGTAATGGTAATATATTTATTTTCTATTATCTCTAAATAGTCATAAATTCTATGTTTAATTTGTTTTAGGATTTTTGGATTTAAGGAAAAAAATAAAAATCCCGCTAGACATAAAATATAGCAGTAAAGAAAAAATTTTGATCTTTTTTTCATATTTCTATCTCTTTTTCATCCTCAAAATTATATCTAATAGTAAAATTAAAAGAAATGTTAAATGTATCTAAAAATAAAAAATCAATTTTAAAGTCTAATCCCATTAAAGGTATTGCCTTTTTTGTAGAAATTTCAATAAACATATAAGGCTCTAGTACATAAGGCAATTTTTCGTAAAATTTAATATCTCCTATAAAGTTTGTGGATAAGTAAAAGCGACCACCTACGCCAATAGTAGAGGAAAAATATTTTGTTTTTTTAATTAAGTTTGCAATGTGCCAGTTTATTCCTCCCCCAATATAAGACTTAAAGTATTGCATTTTGCTAGGGATATTAAGACTTTTTGTTGTCAATATCATAACGACGATTAAAAAATCAAAATTATTATTAGAAAATGTGTAGTAAGGTCTAAAAATAAGATGTTTGATGTTTGAATTCAGGAAAAATCCAATTCCAACTCCAATTCCTGTTGAATATTTGAATCCTCTTTCTGGGCTAAAAAAATTGTAACTTTGTTTGGATTGATTATTCTCATTAGTATTATCCTCATTTGCAAATGCATTTAAAGTGGAGATGATGAGCAATGTTAAGAAAATATAAATGTTTGGATTTTTTTTCATAAACAGATTATTTTAAATAATATAAAAATTGCTTTAGCTTTTCAATATATAACATTTATTTAGGGAGAATTTTCCTGTTTAGTGTAAAAATATTTTTTATATTAGGTGGCTGTAATATGCTATTTTATTGTATATTATACAATATGTTTAATTGCTAGGAGACTACATTTATGTTTTTTAATTTTTTAAAAAAAGATCTTGTATTTGTTTTGCCAGAAGTAAATTCAAAAGAGGGTGTAATTGATTTTTTAGTTGAAAAAATCAATGATAAAGGATATATAGATAGTAAAAAAGAGTTTCTTCAAGGAATTCTTGATAGAGAGAAAATAGGTGATACTTCTTGGGAAAATGGGGTTGCAATTCCTCATTTTATAGGAGATGTTGTTAAAACCAGTTTTATTTCATTGCTTTACATTAAAGGTGCTGGGGTTAAGTGGTCTGAAGAAAATCCTCCCGTTAATTTAATATTTTTGATTTGCATGTCAAAAAAGCAACAAGGCAATGAGCATCTTAAGGCGATTGCCTTTATAGCTAAGCTGTTTGAAGATGATGCTTTTCAAAATGCTTTAAACGGGATGGTTACTGCTGATGACATTTATTATTATATAGAAAATGTTCAGAGAAAAGTTAAAGAAGAGGATTTTAGAGCTACAAAATCAGAGAAAATAGTGGCTGTAACTGCTTGTCCTGTTGGAGTTGCTCATACATATATTGCAGCAAAGAAAATTGAAAATGAAGCTAAAAAGCAGGGGTACGATATTAGGGTCGAAACCCAAGGATCTATTGGTATTGAAAATGCCTTAACAGAAGAAGAAATTAAGAATGCAGATATTGTAATACTTGCTGTTGATAAGGATGTTGATGAAAAGAGATTTGAAGGTAAGAGAGTTTATAAAGTTTCAACTGTAAAAGCGATAAATAATACGGAAAATATTATTAAAGAAGCGTTTAATGCTCCAATATTTTTTTACAAAGACGCTGGGGTTAATGGTAGTTCTAAAGGCCCGATTATAACAGGTAAAGGGAGTTTTTATAAATATTTAATGAGTGGGGTATCTCCAATGATTCCTGTTGTTGCAACCGGAGGAATTTTAATTGCTCTTAGCATTGCTTTTGTTGGGATTGGACCCGATGGGCCAAATTTTTCTGAGCATCCATTTTATAAGCAAATTGCAGATATTGGCTCTGTTGCTTTTGGAATGATGCTGCCCGTTCTTGCTGGTTTTATTTCAATGGCAATTGCTGATAAGCCCGGTCTTGCGCCTGGTCTTGTTGGTGGAGTAATATCTGGAAATGTAAAAGCAGGTTTTTTGGGTGCAATATTTGCAGGATTTCTAGCAGGCTATATTGCTAAGTTTTTAGCAAAGAGATCTGTTCCTGAATGGCTAAGGCCTGTAATGCCCATATTTGTAATTCCGTTAATAAGCACCATTATTGTTGGCTTTTTTATGTTATATGTTGGTGTTTATATTGGAGAATTTATGGGGGTTCTTGAGGGCGGGCTTAAATCTTTACAGAGCAATTCAGAAACTTTTGGTGTATTAGGTAAAATTTTCTTAGGTTTAGTGTTGGGGTCAATGATTACTGTTGATATGGGTGGACCTTTTAATAAAGTGGCGTTTCTTTTTGGTGTAGGACTAATTCCCCAAGTGCCAGAAATAATGGGAATGGTGGCAGCAGCAATTCCTGTTCCCCCTATGGCTATGGGGCTTGCAACTTTTTTAGCGCCTAAATTATTTGAAAATGAAGAGAAAGAATCTGGAAAAATAGCCTTTTTAATTTCATTTATTGGTATTAGTGAGGGGGCTATTCCTTTTGCTGCTAGTGATCCTGGAAGGGTAATTCCTTCGATAGTGGTGGGAGGAGCTGTATCAAGCATTATCGCGGCTTTTTTAGGTGTTGCCAATCATGCTCCACACGGAGGGCCAATAGTGCTTCCTGTTATTGATAATAAATTTGAGTTTATTATTGCAATTGCTGTTGGAGTTGCAGTTGCAACAGCGTTGGTAATTTTTTTGAAATCTTTAAAATTAAAGGAATCTGAATGAATGAAGATAATATTTTTTTAATGAAAAATAGTATTAAAGAATATGATTGGGGAGGGGTTAGTTTTATTCCCAATCTTTTAGGTGATAAGATTGATGGAAAGCCTAAAGCTGAAATGTGGCTTGGAGCGCACAAAACATTTTCTAGTAAGATTTTATATAGAAATGAGTATGTGCTTTTAAGCGATTTTTTAGAAGACCGTAAAGAGCTTTTAGGTTGTAATGACGAATTTCCCTTTTTATTTAAGGTGTTGTCTGCAAATAAACCTTTATCTATTCAAATTCATCCTTCTAAAGATATTGCCTTGAAAGGGCATGAATCAGAGAATAATAAAGGGATAGATATTGATGATCCTAAAAGGATATATAAAGACAAAAATCCCAAAATTGAGCTTATTTATGCATTGAGTGATTTTTATGCCCTTAAAGGCTTTTTGCCTTTGGGCGAGATTAAAAGAATTTGTGAAATTCTAAAATTAAATTTCGACTTTCAATCACATAAAGATTTTGTAAAAACCGTTTTTGATTTGCAAGCGTATGAACTTGAGAAGATTATTGAGAAAATTTTAAAAAATTTAAATCTTATTGATAATTTTAGGGGTTATTGGTTTAATGAAATTTACAATATTTATGGTGTAGATGTGGGTCTTTTAGTATTTTTAGGCATGAATATTTTAAAACTAAAACCAGGGGAAGTTGTTTATACAAATAGTCAAGAGGTGCATGCATATCTTAAGGGAGACTGCATTGAGCTTATGACCAATTCTGACAATGTTATTAGAGCTGGTCTTACTACTAAGTATATTGATAAAGAGGAGATGTTAAGAGTTGGTAAATTTGAGGAAGAAAAGGTATCATTTTTAAATCCCGATTTTCAAAATGGTTTTAGTGTATTTAGACTTCCTAATACTAATTTGAAATTAATTCAAAAAAAAATAAATGAGAGCATTTGTATCAATAGAAATAGTGCAATGGTCTTGTTAGTTTTAGATGGATGTGTGAATATAAATAAATCTTTAGATCTTAATAAAGGTGAGAGCATTTTTATAGGCAGAAAAGCTGAAAACTTGTTTATTAATGGGGATGGTCAAGCTTTTATTGCTGGTTTTGATTAAAATTAAGCTTACTTGTGTGAGCTTAATTTTAATTTCCAATTTAGTTATTTGTTTAATTAAATGCAAATTTAATGAATCCAAATCCAAAAAAATTAAATTTAATTCCTTCAAATAAAATGTTTGGCTTTGTCAGCAATATCGTTGGTCCTAATGCGGGGTAAATTTTGAATCCCATGTATAAATTTTTTGCAAAGTTATATTCCATTACAAAAGGAATTCTTATAACAGCACCTATTCTCTCATAATCAGTCTCTTCCTCTTCATCGGGAGGTATAAGGGATGTTTTTGACCAATCTGCACCTATTCCAATGCCGCCGCCGATTCTCATATATTGCCCAATTTGTTTTTTAAAAATAACATCTATTCCACCGTTTAGATAATTTTCAAAGTTGTTTGACTTAAGGCCAATAAAACCTCCATATCCAAAATCAATATTTACATAAGGAATTGTAACTATGATGTTTGCAATAGGATTGCCTATTCCAATACCCATTGAAAATAAGTCATAGCTTTTTTTTTCTTTTATGCCTTTAAGTTTTGCGATACAGGTGGTTGAATCTTCCTCTTTGCTGCATCTGACCATGTAATTGTCAGATGCAAAAGAAAGGTGTATTACACCTAATGCTAATATTAAGATATGTATTTTTTTAAAATTTTTTATCATTTATTCTCCATTATATATATATTTTTATAAAACCCGTGCCCAAGAAATTAAATCTAGCTCCTTCGAATGACATTGGGCTGCCAAATAGCATGGTTGTTCCAATAGTAGCAACAGCTTTAAACCCAATCACAATATTTTTAAGAAAGCTGTATTCTATTACTAAAGGTAGCCTTATTACAACCCCTATTCTATTCTCAAGAGAAGCTGTTTGTTGAACTTCATTTTCTTCTTCTTCAAGTTTTTCATTCGATTTTTCAGGACTACCTTTTGACCAATCTGCACCTATTCCAATTCCTCCGGAAATCATAGTGTTTTTATGTATTTCGTCTTTAAATAAAAGATCTATTCCCATTACAACATAGGGCACGAAATTATTGGGTTTAAGCCCAACAAATCCCCCATAGCCGAGGTCTATATCTACATAAGGAACAGATATGGTAATGTTTGTAAGTGGATATCCAACTCCAAAGCCTATGCCAAATAAGCGACGCACAGACTCTTCTTTTTCAAGAAGTTTTTCAAAGTCAAAATCATCTCCAACCATAGCTTTGTTTTTTGATTGGGCAGTTAATAAACCTGTTGTTAATATAAGTATTATTGTTGCTAATAGCATTCTCATTGAAATTCTCCTTTTTTATATTCAATTCTAGATATTATTTTTACAATATTTTTAATAAAACGTAAAAAATTAAAAATATTGATATTTATTTGCTTATTTTGATAACAAAACTTTATTGTTAAATTTTTTATAATTTTATTTATAAAAATCTTGTTTATCAAAAAAATTTTAATCACAAATACAGGTATTATTATACTACTTGACTGTATATTGATGTTAATATTATTTGTTAGGATAAGATTTTTAGGAATATATTTTTTCTTTGATTTTTTGGCCTTTAAAAAAAGTATGAATTGATGAATTTGTAATAAATAAATTTTATTGCAGTGTTTTATTTTAAAGCGTTTGCAATAAAATTTTATTTGCCTTAAATCTTTTAAAACTAATATAAGGTTATTAATCCTTTTGTTCAAAAATTTATCCCAAAAATTTGAATATTAAGTTTTTAATCTATAAACAAATAGTACAGCAAAGTTTTGAATTTGAAATACTGTTTGATATTATTTTAAGTAAGACTAAATTAATTATAAATAAGTTTAATATGTAATTTATTGTTATTAAACTTTATACAAAGCTTATGATTAAACTGTATATTGTTTTTTTTTATTTTTTTTCTTTTTTATTAGGGTTTCCAGAAAATATTTTTTTTAAAAATTTAGGATTCTCTAATGATGGTCAATATTTTATGTTTGGCGAATATGGGTTTGAAAATGGATATTATTATTCTGCTGTTTATTTTGTTGATGTTATTAAAAATAATTTTGCAAATTCTGGGGTGCATTCTAGGGTTTTTAAGGAGCACATTGAGTATTTAGACAGCTATGATAAAAGCCTTTACGAACTTTTAAAGATGATTAATTTTAAAGTTAGAGAATTTAAAATTAATCATTTAAGAAGAGGGCGAGAAATTTATTTTTATGTTAAGAGTGAGATTCCAGAAACAGATTTTTTAAATTTTATTGATTTTAAAACAGGAAACGAATATCAAGTTTTTATAAATAAGGATATTAATTCCCAAGAAGGTTCTTCTTCTTTTAAAATTTTTCTATCTGTCAGATATTGTAATTCAACTCTAGAAAAACATTTGACTGTTGGGAGAGGGAATTTCTATAGAAAAAATGTTGTTGATTACAAAATAAGAGAGATTGTTTTGTTTCCAAATGAAGATGGAATTGTTTTTGTTTTGGAAAAAATAATGTTAAATTCTTATGGGAATAAGTATAAGCGGTTTATGGTTGAAGTTAAAAAATATTGAATATAATTATTTAGCGTTTTAAAGAAGTTTAATGCTTTATTAAGGATAATGTATGAGTGATTTTATAGCATCAAAAGAAGATGATTATTCTAAGTGGTATTTAGATATAGTGCAGAAAGCAAAACTTGCTGATTATAGCCCTGTAAAAGGGTGCATGGTGATTATGCCTTATGGGTATTCTATTTGGAGCAAAATTCATAGCATACTTGATAAAAAATTTAAAGAGACAGGGCATGAGAATGCATATTTTCCTATGCTTATTCCTTATGGTTTTTTAGAAAAAGAAAAGGATCATATTGATGGATTTTCACCGGAGTTTGCAATTATTAAGGATGCTGGTGGAGAGAGTTTAGCTGAGCCTTTAGTTTTAAGGCCTACTTCTGAGACAATTATTTGGAATATGTATAGTAAGTGGATTAAGTCTTACAGAGATCTTCCTCTTAAAATTAATCAATGGGCAAATGTTATTCGCTGGGAAAAGAGAACAAGACCTTTTTTGCGCACCACCGAATTTTTATGGCAAGAAGGGCATACTGCTCATGCTACTGAAGGGGAAGCATTAGAAGAAACTTTGCTGATTTTAGATGTATATAAAAGATTTATAGAAGACTATTTAGCTATTCCAGTTTTTTGTGGTAAAAAATCTGAAAAGGAAAAATTTGCAGGGGCTGTTTCTACTTATTCTGTTGAGGCATTAATGCAAGATAAAAAAGCACTTCAAGCTGCTACATCCCATTATTTAGGATTGAATTTTGCAAAGGCATTTGATGTAAAGTTTCAAGACAAAGATGGCAAGATGAGGTATGTATTTGCTAGTAGTTGGGGTGTTTCTACTAGATTGATTGGTGCTTTGATTATGGTTCATTCTGACGAGAGAGGTTTAATTTTGCCGCCTCGGATTGCTCCTATAGAAATTATAGTTATTCCCATTTTTAAAAAAGAAGATAAGATTAATAAAAAAATTTTGGACTATTCTGATTGTGTTGTGCAAGCTTTAAAAAAAGCAGAATTTAGGGTTGAAATTGATAAGGATATTAGAAGTTCTCCAGGATTTAGATTTTCATCTGCCGAATTTAAAGGAATTCCAATACGTCTTGAAATAGGAATAAATGATATTCTTTTAAATTCTGTTACTATTGTAAGAAGAGATAAAGATAAGAAATTTAAGTATCAGATATCGCTTGATTCTCTTGTTAGTAAGGTTAAGGCAGAACTTGATTCTATGCAGAAGAATTTATTTGAAAAAGCATTGAATTTTAGGACCCTAAATACCAAGGAGATTTTTAGTAGTGGGAAGGATAGTTATGAGCTATTCAAAGCTTATATGAATGATTATTCTGGATTTGTCCTTTCTTGTTGGTGTGGTGGTGTGAATTGTGAAAATATTATTAAAAATGAAACTAAAGCTACAATAAGATGCATTCCTGATGATTTTAAATCCAGGGATTTAACAGACATGACTTGTATTTATTGTTCTTCTAAGGCTAAATATTTTGTTTTATTTGCCAAATCTTACTAATTGGGTTAACTTTAGTTAATTTTTTCTTGATCTTTTAATTCTTTAAAATTTATTATATGAATTATTGCAATGTTAAAAGCAAAATCAATCAGTAAAGCCAAAGAGATTAATATTGGCATCATTGGTGTTATGTTAGAAACGTTTAACTCTATTCCTTTTGTATATGTAGAGCAAAGCATTGTAATTATGTAAATTAAGCTATTTGGTATATGGGGAAATGCAAAGATAAAAAGAAATGATAAAACACCCATATAGCTTATTTCATAGATAGAAATAGGCAGACTAGAATATGATTTTAAAATTATAAAAAATGATATTACTGAAACAAAAATAGTCCCAAATTTAGAAATAAAATTTATTAGGGGTATGTTTATAATTATGGATTTTTTTATATTTATTCTTTCACTTTTGATATCTTCTATTAATATCACATAAGGGGAATAAGAATCTCTTGATAGTCCTGAAAATATTATATTTTGGAATGATACAAAGATTCCTTTATATATCATTCTAAAATTTTTTGTCAATCTATAGCTAATTATTGGTAATATTACGAATAAAATTATAATTGTCCATGTTAGAAAGAATGTTATGCTATTTATATAATTTTGATAATCCTTAAAGTTTTTTAGGCTTACGGTGTAATCTGCTGCTATAAAAATGATTCCTATATTTAATATCTTTGCAATAAATCCATTTGCATGGTAAAAAAGATTAGATGCGCTTAGCATTAGTTCTCTAGCTATTCTGCCCTTTTGTTTTGCATAATAAAAGCTAGTTCCTAGTATTATTGAAATCATATAGATACTGAGTAGATTCGGATTACCAGATGTAAATATTTTGAAAATATTTTTTGGAAAAAATGTTTCTAGTAAAACTTCTTTTTCGAAAAAATATGTATTTTGTATTGTTTTTTCTAATATTGGAATTCTTTGTGGAAGATATATTATTGCAGCTATTATTGCTACAACAACTCCAGACAGGTTAGTTAAAATTCCATAATAAATTGTTTTGCCAAAGAGTTTTTTAAAGTTTTTATTTTCAATAATATTTTCAATTCCCAATGGAATTGAAAATATTAAGAAAGGAATAAGAGATAAGTATGATAATCTTATAAAAGCATGAGATAAAGAACTATAAATTCCAAGAGGGAAAAATAATCCTAAAAAGATACCAATAGGCAGAGTGAAAAAAAAATTGATTTTTACATTCATATGACTTTTCCTTTCAGAGATTTAAGGTACACTGTGTATTATAAAATAGTACTAAATTTTTTTGTAAATATAAACTTTGGAGTTACAATTGTACTTATATTATTATGCTGCTTGCTAGGAAGGGTGTTTTGGGGGTTGTTTGTATAAGTATCCTGATTCTGTAGATACAGATTTAAATTCAAGGTTGCCAAATATTTCAACTTTAGAAGAACATGATAAACAATTTTTTACTAAAGATTTTTATAAAAATCTTATTTCAAGTAGCAAAGAAATTGGTCTTAAGCTTCATAAAGTTTTAGTAGATTATTTAAATCCGCAGCCAGAAGAGGTTGATAGGGTTTTAAAATATAATCAAGTGATTAACATTTATTGGTCTTTTCTCAAATCAATTGCAAAAAACATTTCAAAATTGACTATGGAGCAGAAAATTTTATTTAGATTTGCTGCTCTTATTCCAAATGCACTTGGATCTGAAATTCAGCTATTAATTTCAAAAACTATTTGGGACAATCATTATAACGAGTCTTTTATTTATTTTGATGAATGGCTTTATGGGGTTAATAGTTTTAAGCTTAGTAGATTAGCAACTGATTTGCCGATGGATAATTTTAAAGAAGAAGATTTGGAAAAAATTTTAATTAATAAGAAAGAAAAACTTTTGGCAAGTATTGATTTTGCAAAGAGTAGCCTTAAGAGAACTGATAAGGTTAGAGAAGAAGCTCTTTATAGGTTAAGAAGTATGTTTGGATTTTTATTTTCAAATAATAGCCAAGACGATTTAGCTTATATGCCTGAATACGGAGTCCGAAGTCCTTATGCCAATTCGATTTTAAAGCCTTTAAATTTTGCTAGTGATTATGTTGATGATCTTATTAAATCAAATAGAGATGTCAATATTTTTATCAATAAAATTGAAGATGCTAACAGAGAGCTTTTTGAAATTCAAAATAAAATGAATAATATTGGAATGTCTGTCGAATCAACTATTGCACATGATGAAGTTGAGGCTATCAGAAGTGCTAATAAACTTGCAATAGGTCCAAGAGGCAATCATTTTCCTATTCTTTTGAGGAATAATGTAATTGCTAACCCTCAATTTTTTGGAAGCAGAGAAAGAATTATCCAGCTTGTTTGGGAAATTGAAAATATCCAACCTAGGCTTTTTCAAAAAGCTTATAGAGGAGATTTGATTAGAGTGGTTCCTTATTTTATATTAATACCTTCTTATGGCGATAAAGGAATCTGTTGGGAGGCAATTGATGTTAAAAACAGAGCAAATGGAAGGGGTAAAATATTAATACCAATGTATGCTAAAAATTTAAGAAAAGCGGTTATTTTGGGGATTGGCGATTTTGTTTGGGAACTTGCAAAAGAACAAGCATCTTTTAGATGGATGGAAACAGGAATTACAGGCCAATATTATGATTATTATGTTAAATTTATTAAAAAAGGAAATGTTAAAAATTTTTTTCTAGAAGATTATTTTCTTTGGATAGACAAAGAAAGTAAAGGAATTCAAAAGCTTGAAAAATTGGTACGTGGCATAATGTGGAGAAATTTACCCTTTTCTAAAAATTTAAAAGAGACACTTGCTAAAAAATCTTTTATATACAAGGAGCTTCTTGATAAAGATAAAAATATTCAAGTATCTGATGGGTATTAAACTTATTTGCTGTTTTATTAAAATTCTAGCTATTTTTTTATTTTTCAGAGAGTTAAGTTAATTTTTATAATTTTTTATAATTATTATCAACGTAAGGTTTTTTCTTTTCCAGAGATTTAATTAATTTTATATTTTCTGTTTCTATTGCAGCTTGCATGGGAGTTTTTTTATTTTTAAGCGTGGAGCTTAAATCAGCTCCGCTTTCTTTTAAAAATTCAAATACTTTTTCGTTATTAGTATATATTGCCCAAAATATTGGAGAATGCCCGGTATCATCTATTTGATTGAGGCTTATGCCATAATCTACTAATATTTTTATGATTTCAAATTCGTTGTTTATTATTGAAATTGAAATTGGAGACATTTTATGTTTAAAGTTTATTTCTGCTCCAAGATTTAGCGCAATTAAAACTCCTTTTGTATTGTTGAAAAAAACAGATATTATAAAAAGATCGTTTTTAATTTTTTCTAAAGTTTGTAAGGTTTTTTTGTCGTTGATATTTATTGAATTTATAAATTTATTTAAGGTGTCTTTATTGTTTTGATATTCTGTGCTACTGAAAGCATACAAATTTTTTTGCAATTCTTTTACTATTAAAGCATTTGTATCGGTGGTTGTTGAATTTAAATTCATTATTATTTGTAATAACAGTGAAAGTATGATGAATTCTTTTTTCATGTTTTGTGAGTCTTGTATTCCTTTAACAGAGTATTTAATTTTAAATGATTGCTTTTTTAATAAGCATAGTATTAAATTAATATTTATTATAGGTTATTATTAGATTGGTTTTCAATATTTTTGTTGTCACAATTGTTAATTATCAGTTAATTTACCTATTTTTTAAACATTAGATAATTTTATATTAAATTTAGGCGTCAACTTTGATGTTTTTTGTATTAGTTTAATATAATATATAATCATATTAAGTTTTTTTATAAAAATTTAAATAATTTTTTAAATTGAGGTATACATTTTATTATGTATAGTATGCAGTATAAAATACTCTTATGAGCCTATTGATTGAAATTGCTAAGTTTATTTTGGTTTTGTTTTTATTTACTTCTTGTAAACAAAAACAAAGTGAGGTTCAAAACCTTACTCATCTTTTAAAATCTTCCAATAAAAATAGATTGGATAAATTTCTTATTATTGATAGGGTTGTTAATATATATATTGCAAATAAGAATTATGAAAGCGCTTTAGAGATTGTAAATAATGGAATTATTGATGATGTATCTAGAGAATATTATCCTTTGTATCTTTATTTAATGGGCAATATTTATAATTCTATGGGAGAAGATTTTATAGCTTTTAGTATTTACAAACATGTTGTTGACAATTTTGATGATTATTTTTATGAAAACTGTTCAGTGAAAACAATAGTAGCTAAAAAGATTATTAATTTAAATATTGATTCAGCTGATAAGATTAATTATTACAAATTTATATTAAATACAGGGATTGATAATTTAAATAATGAAGAAAAAGGTAATTATTTTTATAATCTTGCATTAAGTTTGGAAGATGTTCAAGATTATGATGAATCTTATTTTTACTATAAAAAATTTCTTTCGATTCCAAGAGCACATTTAAAAATAGATTCTAGAGACTATTTTAATGTCGTTACAAAAATTAATTACTTTAATAATCCAGAGTTTGTTGTTTATAGAAATTTAGGAGATTTAATCCAAGATGTTAAAAATTTTATTCTCTCTGGGGATACTTCTAAATTACTCAACATAAGAGATAAGAATAATTTTTTTATTCAAAGCTGGGATCAAAAGGGCGGCAAAAGCAATTCTATTAATACTAACAGCTTTTTAACCACGATGATTAGGCTTGGAGGGAGAAGAAAAAATGGAATACAATTTGCAAAGCATCTTGAGGCGGATTCTAGCGATGATATATCTTACCTTGAATCAAGTGGGTGGGATCATATTCGGGAATGGTATTTTGTTTTTAAAAGAATTGTTTATCCTAAAGATCCAGAAATTAATAATGGTTGGACTTGGATAGGTGTGTATTTAGGTAAAAAATAATAGGAAGGAAATAATGCATTTTCTTAAGGTTCTTTTTAGTTATTTATTTCTACTTTATTCTAATGTTTCTATAATAAAAGATGAGGTTGCCGAGACAAGCGTACATAGAATAATTGATTGGGATAGGAAGGTTATTTGTTTTGATATTGTTAAGGAAATTAATGAAAATGAATTTAGGCCAGTAGGTTTAAATACAGCGTCTAAATTAATAGCAACCATTAATGATTTTAAAGATACGTTAATAAGAGAATCTCTTTTTAAGATAATTATGGACTCTGAAAATACTTTTAAGAATTATTTTGATCTAAATCCCAGCTTAATACTTAATTTTTCAGGTCCCAATAGTATCTTGAAAAGATCTTATATAAAATATTCAGAAGACTTAAGAAGTCTAACTGTTAGGTACGAGCTTAGTCTTTTTCCTGATTTTATAAATTTATTTTTTTCTCATGAAAAACCTTATAAAGCTTTTTATCCATTAGTAAATTCTGATGTTGATAAAACTGACTATACAGGAGTTGTGATTTATGTGGGTGATGTCTACAATAATACTTTTGGTTCTAAAAAATTAGAAGACTCTTTTTTTATCAAAATTTATGATGAAAACATTAGGCCATATTTTGACAAGAGAATGGTTTCTTCAGAGGCTTTGAAAAAATGGGGAATGCTTGAATATAGTAACGATGTTCTTTATAATAATAAAAATAGGGTCGGATATCGTCCTTTAAAATTGGTTGCCAAAAGTATTTATGGTAAAAATAACACAGATATTATACTTGATGAGTATTCTATTAACAAGTTGTTTTCAAATAGTAATAATATTAAACTTTTGCAAGATGGAAGACTTGTTGTAATAAAGTGAGAAAATTAAACTGGGGTACTTGTTTTTTTCTAAACAATCAACTAAGATAATAAAGAGTTTTATAAGGAATTAGTGCCCTTATAGCTCAGTTGGTAGAGCACCACCATGGTAAGGTGGGGGTCGTCGGTTCAAGTCCGATTGAGGGCTTTTATTGGTAGTTAGGAGTTTTACTATATGGGTAAAAAGAAAGGAAAAGGAGCTGTTGAGCTTGTATCTTTGATTTGTGAGGAGACTGGAATTCGGAATTATACCACTACTAAGAATAGACGTAATAAGCAAGAGAAGTTAGAATTGATGAAATATTGTCCAAAATTACGGAAGCATACTCTTCATAAGGAAGGAAAAATAAAATAATAAATAATAAAATAATAGGTCAGTAGTTCCAACGGTAGAACGACAGTCTCCAAAACTGTATGCTGGGGGTTCGAATCCCTCCTGACCTGTTGTTAGAATTAAAGTGAGGCTTTAAGTGTTTAGGTTTATCAAAGATAGTATCTTGGAGCTTAAGAAGGTAACGTGGCCTAAGTATAATGAAGTGGTTGAAAATGGAAAGCAAGTTTTTTGGTTGGTATTATTTGTTTCAATTTTCTTAGGCATAGTCGATTATCTCATGTTTCTTGTTGTAACTTATGTATTTTAGTTTTATTATAAGAAGGGTAAATTATGTCTAGAGCTTGGTATGTAGTTCAAACTTATTCTCAATATGAGAAAAAGATAGAGCAAGACATAAAACTTTTAATAAGTGAAGGTGTTTTTAGCGGTGTAGTGCTAGATGTTAAGGCTCCTATTGAAAAAATAGAAGAAATAAGAAATGGCAAGAAAAGAATAAGGGAGAGAAAAATTTGGCCAGGTTATATTCTTGTTGAGCTAGATCTTCCAGAGGTAGGTTGGAAGGATATTGTCGCTAATATTATTAAAGTTCAAGGTGTTATTAATTTTGTAGGTGTTAGCAAAGGCCAAAGGCCTATTCCTATTAATGATGAAGAAGTAAAAAGTGTTTTTATGCTTACTGGTGAGATTAAAGCAAATAAATCTATTTTTATGCTTTATGACTTTGAGGAAGGAGAAAGAGTCAGAATTAAAGGTGGTCCTTTTGATTCTTTTGAAGGGCTTATTAGTTCTATTGATTACGAAAGAAAGAAATTAAAGGTTTCAGTTCAAATCTTTGGAAGATCAACGCCTGTTGAGGTTGATTTTCAACATATAGAAAAGATTTAAAATTTAATACTGATGGGAGCTTTCAAGGCGTTATTACCATAAGGAGATGATATGGCAAAAAAAAAAGCAATTTCTTGGATTAAATTACAGGTTCCAGCTGCTCAAGCAGCTCCTGGAGCTAAAATAGGACAAGCGCTTGGACCACATGGAGTTAGTGGTCCTCAGTTTGTAAAGGAATTTAATGAGAGAACCGCAAAAATGGAGCCTGGCATTGTGGTTCCTGTTATCATTACTGTTTATAGCGATAAAAGTTTTTCTTTTATTGTAAAGACCCCTCCAGCTTCAATTTTAATTAAAAAAGCTATTGGGATAGAGTCAGGATCTAAAAAATCTAATACAGATAAAGTTGGGACTATATCAAAAGAAAAGTTAATGGAAATAGTAAGAATTAAAATGCCTGATTTAAATGCAAAATCAGAATCAGCAGCTTTTAAAATTATTTCAGGAAGTGCACGTTCAATGGGTGTTGAGGTGGAGAAATAATGTCAAAAAAGGGTAAAAAATACATTGCAGCTTTTTCTAAAGTAGATAAGAGCAAATTTTATAACATTGAAGAAGCAATTTCATTATTGAAAAAAATTAAGTTTGTTAAATTTGATGAAACTATAGATATATCTGTTAACCTTAATTTAAAAAAGAATCATACCGTTAGAGACACTATAGTTTTGCCAAATCAGTTTATGAAGCCAAAAAGAATACTTGTTTTTGCAAAAGGTGATCGAGCAGATGAAGCTAGAGCGTTTGGTGCAACTTATGTTGGAGATGATGATCTGATAAATAAGATTAAAAGTGGTTGGGATGAATTTGACATTGTTGTTGCAACTCCTGATATGATGAAGGATGTTGGAAAACTTGGTCCTATTTTGGGGAAAAAAGGCTTGATGCCTAATCCAAAGACTCAAACAGTCACAAATAATCTTAAGGATGCAATCAATAGCCTTAAAAAAGGCCGAACAGAATTTAGAGCAAATAAAAACGGTGTAATAAGCTTTTCTTTTGGTAAATCCTCTATGGACAATGAAAAGATAAAAGAAAATTATGAGGAATTTATCAAGGAAGTTGTCAAAAAAAGACCGAGTGATTTAAAAGGAGCTTTTATAGATAGTGTTTATATTTCATCTACTATGGGGCCTTCTATAAAAGTTAATTTTGTTTGGAGGTGACATTATGAGTACAAAGATAAATTCTAAAAAGTTAGAAATGTTTGATTTATTGAAAAAATTTGTAGATAGCAAGCAAAATTTTTTTTTCTTGGATTATAGAGGTTTGAGTGTGTCTCAGTTGACAGATCTTCGCAATAAAATAGAAGAAGAGCATGGAGCCTTAAAAGTTGTTAAAAACAATATAATGAAGATGGTTTTAAAAGAAAAGAATATTAATGTTATTGATTCTTGTTTGGTTGGCCCAACAGTTGTTATTGCTGCATTAGAAGAGGCTAATGTAATAGCAAAAATTTTTTATGATTTTGTAAAAACTACTACTTTAAAAGTAAAGGGCGGCTTTATTTTAGGGGAGTTTTATGATGAGGCTAAAGTTCAAGCTTATAGCAAGCTTCCTACCAAAAAAGAGTCTATTTCTTTATTTGCTAGTGTGTTAAAAGCGCCAGTTTCTAAGCTTGTAAGAACATTGAAAGCTTTGGCTGATGTTAAAAGTTAACATAGCAGTGTTAGTCTTAATTTTTGAGTGCATGCTATCACTGTAAAATTAAAATGATAAGGAGTTAATATGGCACTAAATAAAGAAGATATTTTAACCTGGCTTGAGGGTGCAAAAACTATGGAAGTTGTTGACCTTGTAACAGCTATTGAGGAAAAGTTTGGGGTAACTGCTGTTGTTGCTGCTGGTGGAGGAGGAGCTGTTTCAGTAGGTTCAACTGATTCTGAAGAACAAACCGAATTTGATGTAATTCTTATGTCTTTTGGTGATAGTAAGATAAATGTTATAAAAGAGGTTAGGTCTATTACAGGGCTTGGTCTTGGAGAAGCTAAGGCTTTAGTTGAATCTGCCCCTAAAGCTGTTAAAGAAGGTCTTTCTAAGTCAGATGCTGAGGAATTGAAAAAGAAACTTGAGGCAGTTGGCGCAAAAGTTGAAGTTAAATAAAAAATTAAAAATATATCAAAGTTGTTATTCCGCATGTCTTTATGATATGCGGCTTGTTATGTCTTAAAAAAGGAGTCTTTTAATGATAAAAAGAGTTCATCTGGGACAAGGAAGAGCTGATGAGATTTTAGACTTACCTAACCTGATAGAAATACAATTAAATTCTTATGAAAAATTTTTACAACTTGATAAATTAAAAAATAAAAAACCTTTACTTAATGAAGGACTTGAGTCTGTTTTTAGAAATATATTTCCCATCAAAAGTGGAAATGGTGATGTTGCTCTTGAGTACGAAAGATACTATATAGAAAACGATGCCCTCAATTTTACAGAAAAAGAATGTAAAAGAAAAGGTCAAAGTTATGAAGCTGTTTTAAAAGTAAGACTAAATTTGCAATTTTTGACTACTGGGGAAATAAGGCAAAAAGACGTGTACATGGGAACTATTCCTTTAATGACAGAAAGGGGTACTTTTATTATTAATGGGGCTGAGAGGGTTATTGTTTCTCAGATTCATAGATCCCCAGGAGTGGTTTTTTATAAAGAAAAAGATTTGTATTCTGCTAGAATAATTCCTTATCGTGGTTCTTGGCTAGAATTTGAGATTGATTCTAAAAAAGATTATCTTTATGTAAAGATAGATAGAAAAAAAAGAATACTCATAACTCTTTTTTTAAGGGCTTTAGGGTTTGATACTAGAGAAAAAATAATAGAAACTTTTTATAACATTAAAAAAATTAAAGTTGAAGAGATTACAAAAAGAGATCTTCCAGGTCAATATTTAGCCAAGAGTATTAACATAAAAGAGAATATGTATTATCGAGCAGGAGATAAGATTACTTTACAAGATGTTGAAGATTTTTTACAAAATGGAGTAAATGAAATAGAGCTTGTTGATTTTGATGGTTATAATGATATTTCTGGAAAGTACTTTGTAAGTTCGAATGTTATTTTAAATTGTCTTGAGAAAGAGGATGCTTTTTTTGCCTTAAAGGATGGTTCTAAAGAGCTTCCAAAAGAATCAGTTATGCTCGCTGTTTATGGTGCTCTTTTCCCTGGTGAGCCAATATCGATTGATAATGCTGAAAACGATTTAAAAACCATATTCTTTTCTGAAAGAAGATATGATCTTGGACGTGTAGGGCGCTATAAACTTTCTAAAAAATTTGGATTTGATGATTTAACTACATCAGTTTTAACTATGAGTGATATTGTTAATACCATATCTCATCTTTTGAGAATATATGAAGGTCATGATATTTTTGATGATATTGATCATTTGGGAAATAGAAGAGTGCGTTCTGTTGGTGAGCTTCTTACCAATATATATAAGGGCGCAATGTCAAGAGTTGAAAAAATTGCTAAAGATAGAATGTCTAACAAAGAAGTTTTTAATCTAAAGCCTCAAGAATTAATAAGTGTTAAACCTATTGTATCTGCTGTTAAAGAATTTTTTGCAACTAGCCAACTTTCGCAGTTTATGGATCAAGTTAATCCTTTGGCCGAACTTACTCACAAAAGGCGTCTTAATGCTCTTGGTCCGGGGGGGCTTTCAAGAGATAGAGCAGGATTTGAAGTAAGAGATGTTCATTATACTCATTATGGCAGAATGTGTCCTATTGAAACTCCTGAAGGGCCAAATATTGGACTTATTGTTTCTTTGGCTACTTATTCCAGAGTTAATGACTATGGGTTTTTGGAAACCCCCTATAGGAAAGTTATTAATGGAGAAGTGACTGACGAATTAGAATATTTATCTGCTATTGACGAAGAGAAAAAGTGTATTGCTCAAGCCAATGCTGCTTTTAATTCTAATGGGAAGTATCTTGAAGATTTAGTTTCTGTTAGAATTTCTGGTGATTATACCACAACAAACCCCAAAAATATAGACTATATGGACGTTTCTCCTAGACAATTAATCTCAGTATCTTCAGCATTAATTCCTTTTCTTGAGCACAATGATGCAAATAGAGCGCTTATGGGTTCTAATATGCAAAGACAGGCAGTACCTCTACTTTTTCCTAAACCCCCGATTGTTGGTACAGGCATGGAAAGTGTTGTTGCAAAGGATTCAGGAGTAGTAGTTAAGGCTAAAAGAAGTGGAGAAGTTATTCTTGCAACAAGTAATAAAATAGTTGTTAAACCTTTTGAATCAGAGAATGTTAAAGATTTAGATGAATATCATATTGTTAAGTATGAAAGGACAAATCAAGATACTTGTTTTAATCAATCCGTTTTAGTTAAAGAGGGTCAAAAGGTTGAAAGAGGTGAAATAATAGCTGACGGTCCTGCTACTAGATATGGAGAGCTTGCTCTTGGTAATAATTTATTACTAGGAGTTATTCCTTGGAATGGATTTAATTATGAGGATGCTATATTGATTTCTGATAGAATTGTAAAGGAAGATCTTTATACATCTATTCATATTAAAGAATTCAGTATAGAGGTAAGAGAAACTAAACTTGGTCCTGAGAAAGTTACAGGAGATATACCTAATGTTAGCGAAAAGATACTAAATAAATTGGATGAAAATGGGATTATACGGATAGGAACTTATGTAAAGCCCGGAGATATTCTGGTTGGTAAAGTTACTCCAAAATCAGAAGGAGATATTACTCCCGAATTTAGACTTTTAACTTCCATTTTTGGAGAAAAAGCAAAAGATGTTAAAAATAATTCGTTAAAAGTTCCTCATGGCACCGAAGGTACAGTTATTGATGTTCAAAGGATTACCAAAGAGGATGTTGGCAATCTTTCTCCTGGGGTTGAGGAGATACTTAAAGTTTATGTTGCTAAAAAAAGGAAGCTTAAAGAAGGTGATAAAATGGCTGGACGACATGGTAATAAGGGTGTTGTTGCAAAAATTCTTCCTGTTGAAGATATGCCTTATCTTGCAGACGGAACTCCTCTTGACATATGCTTAAATCCCTTAGGAGTTCCCTCTAGAATGAATATTGGGCAGTTAATGGAATCACAATTAGGTCTTGCTGGTAAATATCTTAGTGAATTTTATAATGTTCCTGTTTTTGAATCTGCTACAAATGAGCAAATTCAAGAAAAATTAAAAAAAGCTGGATTTAATCCAACTTCTAAAGAAATTTTATATGATGGTTATACAGGGGAGCCTTTCGAAAATGAAGTAATGGTTGGGGTGATTTACATGCTTAAGCTACATCACCTTGTTGATGATAAAATGCATGCAAGATCAACAGGGCCATATTCTCTTGTTTCTCAACAACCTCTTGGAGGAAAAGCTCAATTTGGTGGGCAAAGACTTGGGGAAATGGAGGTATGGGCTCTTGAAGCTTATGGTGCAGCTCACACCCTTCAAGAACTTTTAACAGTTAAATCTGATGATATGTCGGGCAGAGTTAAGATATATGAAAATATAGTAAAAGGTATTCCTACTAATGTATCAGGGATTCCCGAGTCTTTTAATGTGCTAATGCAAGAGCTTAGAGGGCTTGGACTTGACTTGTCAATTTACGATGATAATGGGAATCAAGTTCCTTTAACAGAGAAAGAAGAAGAATTGATTAATAAAAGCTAGGGTTTTGGAGTTTTTATGAAAGAGATAAAAGATTTTGAAAAAATAAAAATTAAAATAGCATCTCCTGATCAAATTAGAAATTGGTCTTATGGAGAGGTTAAAAAGTCTGAGACTATTAATTATAGGACTTTGAGACCCGAGAAGGATGGGCTTTTTTGTGAAAGAATTTTTGGTACTACAAAGGAATGGGAATGTTATTGTGGTAAATTCAAATCAGTTAGATATAAGGGTATTATTTGTGATCGTTGCAATGTAGAGGTTACCCATTTTAAGGTGAGGCGGGAGAGAATGGGGCATATTGAGTTAGCAGCTCCAGTTGCTCATATTTGGTATTACAAATATATACCTTCTAGGATTGGTCTTTTGCTTGACATTACGGCATCTAGTTTAAATTCTATTCTTTATTATGAAAAATATGTAGTAATTGAGCCGGGTGATACTGATCTTAAAAAAATGCAGCTTTTAAATGAAGATGAGTATATAGAGGCTAGAGAGCGATACGGGATGTCTTTTAATGCTTCGATGGGAGCTGAAGCTATTAAAACTCTTCTTGAAAATCTTGATCTTGATGAGCTTTCATCTAAACTTAGGATTCAAATGATAGATAAAGATGATAAAACTGATAAGAAGCTCTTAAGACGTCTTGAAATTATTGAAAATTTTAAAATTTCTGGGAATAAGCCAGAATGGATGATTATGGAGGTTCTTCCTGTTATTCCCCCAGAGATTAGGCCAATGGTTCAGCTTGATGGAGGACGCTTTGCAACGTCTGATCTTAATGATCTTTATAGAAGAGTTATAAATAGGAATAATCGTTTAAGAAAATTGCTTCTTCTTAATGCGCCAGAGATTATTGTTAGAAACGAAAAAAGAATGCTTCAAGAATCAGTAGACTCTCTTTTTGACAATTCTCATAAAAGAAAAGTTGTTAAAGGATCGTCAAGTAGGCCTCTTAAGTCGCTTTCGGATGCTTTAAAAGGCAAGCAGGGAAGATTTAGGCAAAATCTTCTTGGTAAAAGAGTAGATTATTCTGGTCGTTCTGTTATTGTTGTTGGACCTGAGTTAAAACTGCATCAATGTGGATTGCCTGCAAAAATGGCTCTTGAGTTGTTTAAGCCTTTTGTAATAAGAAGGTTGATTGAGAGTGAAGCTGTTTTTAATATTAAAAGAGCAAAGAATTTAATCGAGCAAGAAGTTGATGAGGTATGGCAAATTTTAGATCTTGTTATTAAAGAGCACCCTATTCTTTTAAATAGAGCGCCTACTCTTCATAGACTTGGAATTCAAGCTTTTGAGCCTGTGTTAGTTGAGGGTAAGGCAATAAAATTACATCCCCTTGTTTGTCATGCATATAATGCTGATTTTGATGGGGATCAAATGGCAGTACATGTGCCTCTTACTCCATCAGCACAAGCTGAAAGTTGGGCGTTAATGCTTTCAACAAACAATCTTTTAAATCCTGCCAATGGGCATCCTATTGTTTTTCCATCTCAAGATATTGTTTTAGGCCTATATTATTTAACAATGGAAAAAAAGAATACTGTTGGACAAGGTAAAAAGTTTTTAAACTTTAACAATGTTATTCTTGCCATAAATAATAGGAGTCTAGATTATAATGCTTCTATTTATGTAAAAATTAATGGCGAATATGAAAAAACTACAGCTGGTAGGGTTATATTTAATGAGGCTTTGCCCAATGGGATTGAATTTATAAATAAAACTCTTAGTGATTTGGAACTACAAATTTTAATATCAAAAGTTTATGTAGTTCATGGTTCTTCTACTGTAATTGAAATGCTTGACATTATCAAGGAGTTGGGCTTTAAGTATGCCACTAAGTTTGGATGCACAATTAGCATGAGTGATATTATTGTTCCTGATGAAAAGAAAACTTATATAGACAGGGCCAATAAAGAAATTGCTAAAATTCAAAATGATTATGCTAAAGGTGTTATTACTGGTGAAGAGCGTTATAATAATGTAGTTTCTGTTTGGTTAAAGACTAACGAGGAACTTACTAATAAGATGATGGAAATTTTAAAGAAAGATAGAGACGGGTTTAATGTTATATATATGATGGCAGATTCGGGCGCTAGGGGTAGTAGAAATCAAATAAGGCAACTTGCTGGTATGAGAGGATTGATGGCAAAAACTTCTGGGGATATTATTGAGCTTCCAATTATTTCTAACTTTAAAGAAGGCCTTTCTGTTATAGAGTTTTTTATTTCTACAAATGGAGCGAGAAAGGGGTTAGCTGATACTGCTCTTAAGACCGCTGATGCTGGATATTTAACTCGAAGACTAGTAGATATTGCTCAAGATGTTGTTGTTAGAATAGAAGATTGTGGGACTATAAACGGAATAAAAGTTGAAACTGTAAAAAATGGTGAAGAAATATTAGAATCTTTGAAAGAAAAAGCTGTTGGGAGCTATTCTATTGAAAGAATAAAAAATCCAATTACCGGTGAGATTGTTTTAGATGCAAATGAAGAAATTTCAGAAGCCAAAATAGAATTATTAGAGAAAATTGGTATTGAAAAGCTTGTTATTAGATCTGTTTTAACATGCGAAGCTGAACATGGCGTTTGTCAAAAATGTTATGGTAGAGATTTCTCAAAGAATAAGCCCGTTAACATTGGCGAGGCTGTAGGAATAATTGCCGCTCAGTCTATAGGTCAACCAGGCACCCAATTAACCATGAGAACTTTTCATATTGGTGGAGTTGCTCAGGCTGGTAGTGAATATGATAAAATATCTTTAAAGAATGCTTTTATACTTAATGGCATAGAAGGCTTTAATGTTAAGGTTGACAATGGAGTTCTTTTTACAAGAAAAGGAACTTTAAAAATAATCAATGTTTTTTACGAGGAAAAAATTAAGAATATAAAAGAAATTAAAGTTTTAGATTCTCAAAGAGTAATTAAAGGAATCCCTTTGTTTGTTAATAAAAAGGGAGTAGAGATTCTCTCTTCTTATATTGGTTATGTGAAGTTAAGAGACGATAAATTTTTCATAGTATCAGAAGAGCAAGAAGTTGTCTTGAAAGCTGGTACAAAGCTTGAAATAGAGGTTGGCGACTATGTTGAATCGGGTAAAGTTATCGGTACATTTGATCCATTTGCAGAGCCTATTATTGCAGAGGTTAAGGGTAAAATTAAATTTAAGGATATTATCTTGGGTACTACCCTTAAAGAGGAGATAAATACCGAAACAGGTAATGTTGAGAAAAGAATTACAGATAATGTTTTTGAATCTCTTGATCCTAGAATTTTTATTATTAATAGCAGTGGTATGGAGGTTGCATCTTATGTATTACCAGGCGATGCTTATCTTCAAGTTGAAGATGGTCAGAATATTAATATAGGAGATGTTATTGCGAAACTTTCTAAAGGGTCTGAAAAAACTCAAGATATTACAGGGGGATTGCCACGTGTTAATGATCTTTTTGAAACAAGAATTCCTAAGAATTTGACTGAAATGGCCAAAGTAAGTGGAATTGTTCAATTTAAATCAATTCAAAAAGGCAAAAGACTTATTAATATTTTAGATGAGTATGGGGTTGAGCATAAGCATTATATTCCAGCTGGCAAACATCTTTTAGTTAGAGATGGAGATGTTGTTAAGGCAGGAGATATGCTTTGTGATGGCAGAATTAATCCGCATGATGTGCTTGAAATTTTAGGTGGGATTAGTTTGCAAGAGTTTTTGTTAGAAGAAATTCAAGATGTTTATCGAAAACAGGGTGTTAGCATTAATGACAAGCATATTGGTGTGATAATTAAACAAATGATGAAAAAAGTTAAAATTGTAGCAGTTGGTGATACTAATTTTGTTTATGGGCAAAAGGTAGATAAGCACACTTTTTATGAGCAAAATAGAAAAGTGATCGAACAAGGTGGTGAGCCAGCAATAGCAAGTCCCATTCTTATAGGAGTAACTAAGACTTCTCTTAATATAGATTCTTTTATTTCTGCAGCTTCTTTTCAAGAAACAACAAAAGTATTAACAGATGCTTCTATTGCTGGAAAAATAGATGATCTTAGAGGATTGAAAGAAAATGTTGTCATTGGGCATTTAATTCCTACGGGAACTGGCATGGGACTTTATAAAAAAATTAAAGTTAGTGAAAATATCAATTCTGAAGTTTAGCTTGAAAATAAGTGATATATTTGCTACCATTTTATTAATAATTTCAAGAAAAGGAGAGCGTTGATAAATGCCTACAATTAATCAGTTAATTAGAAAGCCTAGAAAAAGTCAAACGGAGAAGACCGCGTCTCCTGCGCTTCAAAATTGTCCCCAAAGAAGAGGAATTTGTACACGTGTAATGACTGTAACTCCCAAAAAGCCTAATTCGGCTTTAAGAAAAGTAGCACGTGTTAGACTTTCAAATGGATTTGAAGTAACTGCATATATTCCAGGAATTGGTCATAATTTACAAGAACATTCTGTAGTTCTAATTAGAGGTGGTCGAGTTAAAGATTTGCCTGGAGTAAGGTATCACATAGTTCGAGGAGCTAAGGATACTCTTGGTGTTAATAATAGGAAAAAGGGGAGATCTAAGTATGGAACAAAAAAACCTAAAGCTTAATTGAAAGGTGGGTTAATATTAAATATGTCAAGAAAAAATAAAAAAATCAAAAAGAAAGTTTTTGTTGATACTAGGTACAATTCTAGAATTGTTGCAAAGTTTGCAAACAGAATGATGTATAATGGAAAAAAATCAATAAGCGAGAGTATACTTTATAGTTCTATTGATTTGCTTGCTGACAAGCTTGAAGATAGTGATAAGATGGCTGTTTTTTGCAAGGCTTTAGATAATATTAAGCCATTAGTAGAAGTAAGAAGTAGACGAGTGGGTGGTGCTACATATCAAGTTCCTGTTGAAGTTAGAGAAGAGAGAAGAGAGGCTTTAGCTATGAAGTGGATTATTTTTGCTGCTAGAAAGGCTAGTGGTAGGTCTATGAAGGAAAAGTTGTCAAACGAACTTTTAAATGCATACAATTCTACTGGAGTTGCTTTTAAGAAAAAAGAAGATACTCATAGAATGGCTGAAGCAAATAAAGCTTTTACTCATTATAGATGGTAAAAAGACACCTTTTTTTAAGGTGTCTTTTTTTGTTTATATGCTGTGTATTATTAGGGCTATTTTTTATATTTATTTTATTAAAAGTAAGGGGGTATTTTTGTGTTAAAAAAAGTTTATTGTTTTTTAATTTTTTTATTTTTTATTGCTTGTTCTGGTTCTAATGATGGTAAGTCAGAGTCCAAAACAGTTTCGCTTATAGTTGATGGTGCTTTTGATGATAAAGGGTTTAATGAGAGTTCTTCTAATGCGATGAAAAAATTAAAGGCAGATTTTAATATAAATATAATTGAAAAATCATCTACGGGTAATTCTTATTTAGGAGATATTGCAAACTTAGAGGATGGTAATTCAAGTTTGATTTGGGGAGTTGGATTTAGATTGTCAGATATTCTTTTACAAAGAGCTAGTGAGAATGTTTCTATCAATTATGCAATCATGGAGGGGGTTTATAATGATGAAATTCAAATGCCCAAAAATCTTCTTAATATTAATTTTAAATCCGAAGAGGTGGCTTTTTTAGCAGGATATTTTGCTTCAAAGTCTTCTAAAACGGGTAAGATCGGATTTATTGGAGGAGTGAAGGGGGAGGTTTTAGAATCTTTTATGTATGGATACGAAGCTGGTGCTAAGTATGCAAATTCCAATATTAAAGTGGTTTCTCAATATGTTGGTACATTTGGAGACTTTGGACTTGGTCGATCAACAGCATCTAATATGTATCGGGATGGGGTTGATATTATATTTGCAGCTGCAGGACTTTCTGGTATAGGAGTAATTGAGGCCGCAAAAGAATTGGGGCCCGATCATTATATTATTGGAGTCGATCAGGATCAATCATATCTTGCCCCCAATAATGTTCTTATTTCTGCTGTAAAGAAGGTTGATTCATTAATGTATAGTTTAACAAAAAAGTATTTAGAAACCGGAGTTTGGGATGGGGGCAAGACCATGTTGTTCGGACTTAAAGAAGATGGACTTGGGTTAGTTTTAAATGAAAACTTAAAGTTAGATTATTCTGAAATTTATGATAAATCATTAAAAATTGGGCAAAGTATAATGAACGGTATAATAAGAGTTCCTTATGACAAGGCATCTTATGATAACTTTGTTTTGCAAATAGCAAATTAACTTGATTTATGTGGAGTTGATTTGTAAAATATGACTTTAACTTTTTTAAAAAGATTTTAGGTAGTCTTTTAATTATTTCAAGTTTTAAAGATTAATCTTGAAAAAGGGTTTAAATTTAGATATTATGGTGATGTAGGAAAAAATTTTTCTTATCACCATGTTTTATTAATGCTAAAAGCAATGTTTTTTAGTTTTATTGAGCTTTTTGTTTTATAAATTAAGAATATTACTTGTTAGTAAAATAAAGTTAATGTTTTAATTTTTGAAAAATTCTAAATTTTTTAAATAAATTTTGTAAGGAGAGGGTTGATTTTGTTTAAAAGGTTTATTTTTATTGCTTTACTTTTATTAGTGTTGTCTTGTTTTAAGTCTAATGGAAAGTCTTCTAAATCTGACAAAGTTATTATAGGTGTTTTAGCTAATGGTAGTTTTTACGATAAAGGCTATAATCAAAGCGTTTATGATGGTGTTGTAAAACTTAGAGATGATTTTGGAGTAAAACTTATAACTAAATCTTTAAGGCCTTACCCTATTGAGGGCAAAAGACTTCTTACCGTTAATGAAGCAATGACCGAGGATGCTTATGAGGTTCAAAAAAATCCTTTAAATCTTTTTTGGTTGATTGGGTATCAATTTTCCAGTTTATCAGTTAAGCTTTCGTATGAACGACCAGATATTTGTTATGGGATTATAGATGCCTTTGATTATGGTGATATTCAAGTTCCTAAAAATTCCTTGGCTATTAAGTTTAGAAATGAAGAGGCTGCATTTTTAGCAGGGTATATTGCTGCTAAGATGAGTAGAAAGGAAAAGATTGGATTTTTAACAGGCCCCACAAGCGAATATTTGAATGATTTTAAGTTTGGTTTTAAGGCTGGAATTTTTTATGCTAATCCCAAATTAAGATTGGTTGCAAAAAAAGCACCTTCTCTTTTTGATAAAGAGAAAGGCAAAGAAATGGCTCGGTTCATGTATAAAGAGGATAAAGTAGGTGTTATTTTTCCAATAGCTGGTATAACTAGTCTTGGAGTTTATGACGCTGCTAAGGAACTTGGACCTAAATATTATGTTATTGGTTTAAATCAAGATCAATCATATATTGCGCCTCAAAATGTTATTACTTCAATACTTAAAGACGTCGGTAAAGTTATTTATTCTGTTTCATCAGATTATATTAAAAATGGAGTTTTTAAAGGTGGAGTTGTTATTGATCGGGGGTTAAAAGAAGGAGTAATAGAAATTGTTAAAGATCCAGATGTTTTAAATAATAGGTTAGTTTATGAAGTTATTAATCTAGAAAATAAAATAATAAATGGAGAAATTGTGGTTCCTGATAGTGAATATGCATTTGATTTATTTAAATCAAAGTTATAAGCTACTTAGATATAGCTTTGTTTAAAAAGGGGGGTAATTTATGAATAAATTATTATTGTTTATTTTGTTTGAGGGTGTTATTTTTTTATCTTGTAGTGGTAAGGGTAGTCTTGAGAATAGCATTCCTAAGGTATCTTTAATAGTTGATGGAGCTTTTGATGATAAATCTTTTAATGAAAGTGCTTCAAATGGCGTAAAAAAAATTAAAGAGGAATTTAAAATTGAGCTTCTTTTAAAAGAATCTTCAACAAATTCTTATTTATCTGATCTTGAAGGGCTTAAAGATGCGGGTTCAAATTTAATTTGTCTTGTTGGATATAGATTTAGCGATGTTGCCAAGGCTGTTTCTTTGCAAAATTCTGAGGTGAAATATGTAATTATTGATCCTGTTTATTCTAATGATTCTATTCCTGCAAATTTAGTAGGGATGACTTTTAAAGCTCAAGAAGGAGCGTTTTTAACGGGTTATATTGCTGCAAAAGTTTCTAAAACAGGTAAAATTGGATTTTTAGGGGGAATAGAGAGTGATATAGTAAATGCTTTCAGGTATGGGTATGAGGCTGGTGCTAAGTATGCTAATAAAGATATAAAGATATTTTCTCAGTTTGTTGGTAGTTTTTCTGACATTGAAGCTGCTAGAAGTATTGCAACTAAAATGTATTCTGATGAGATAGATATTATTCATCATGCTGCAAGTCTTGCAGGGATTGGGGCTATTGAGGTTGCAAAAGAACTTGGTTCTGGACATTACATTATTGGAGTTGATGAGGATCAATCATATCTTGCTCCCAACAATGTAATCACATCTGCAACAAAAGATGTTGGTAGATCTTTAAATATTTTTATATCTAATTATTTAAAAACTAATATTTTTGAAGGTGGAAAATTAATAAATTATGGCCTTAAGGAAGGAGTTGTAGGGTTTGTAAGAAATCCCAAGATGATTTCTTTTGAACTTGAAAAAGAAATTGACAGTCTTTCTAGTAAAATAATTAATAAAGAAGTTATTGTTCCATATAATAAAGAAAATTATGAAAAATTTCTTAAAGAATTTGTTTGAATAAAGATTCAATTTATATGTTTTATTTTTAAGTATAAAAACCCATTGGTTTTGTTTAAGTGATGGAAATGGAAAAGTATCTGGATAAGGGTTGATTTTTATATTTGGCATTTTTTCGATTTCTTGCTTTAGCAGGAGTGAAATAGAAATTGGTTTAAGTAAGATTAAAATATCTATGTTAGATAGTATTTTTAATGACAAATCTCTTAATTCTAGGATAATAAGGCTTTATTTTGTTTAAAAAAAAGTTTTCTAAAAAATATTGAAGAAGTTTTTTCTACTACTTTCTCTATAGTTTATTTTGGCTATGTTGCAGATTTTAATAATTTAAAATAAAGGGTTTGTCTGTATTTGGCTTATAGGATATGCTTGCCAATGTTTCTTTCTCGGTTTTAGTTTAATTAGATTATATTAAAAATGGGGGGGGGTAAAGGTGGAGTTTTTATTAATCGAAAGTTAAAAGAGGGAGTAATAGAAATTGTTAAGGACCTTGATGTTTTAAAATAATGGATTAATTGATGAAGTTATTAATCTAGAAAATGAAATATTAAATGGAGAAATTATTATTCTTAATAGTAAATATGCATTTGATTTATTTAAATCAAAGTTATAAACTACTTAGATATAGCTTTGTTTAAAAAAGGGGGAATAGTTTATGAATAAATTATTATTGTTTATTTTGTTTGAAGGTATTATTTTTTTATCTTGTAGTGATAAGGGTGGTTTTGAGAATAAAATTCCCAAGGTTTCTTTAATAATTGATGGAACTTTTGATGATAAATCTTTTAATGAGAGTGCTTTAAATGGTGTAAAAAAACTTAAGGAAGAATTTGAAATTGATCTTGTTTTAAAAGAATCTTCAACAAATTCTTATGTATCTGATCTTGAAGGGCTTAAAGATGCGGGTTCGAATTTAATTTGGCTTATTGGATATAAATTTAGCGATGTTGCCAAGGCTGTTTCTTTGCAAAATTCCGAGATGAAATATGCAATTATTGATCCTGTTTATTCTAGTGAGCCTATTCCTGCAAATTTAGTAGGGATGACTTTTAGAGCTCAAGAAGGAGCATTTTTAACAGGTTATATTGCTTCAAAAGTTTCTAAAACAGGTAAAATTGGATTTTTAGGGGGAATAGAAGGTGATATAGTAGATGCTTTCAGGTATGGGTATGAGGCTGGTGCTAAGTATGCTAATAAAGATATAAAGATATTTTCTCAGTATATTGGTAGTTTTGCTGACATTGAAGCTGGTAGAAGTGTTGCAACTAAAATGTATTCTGATGGGATAGACATTATTCATCATGCTGCAGGTCTTGGAGGAATTGGGGCTATTGAGGTCGCAAAAGAACTTGGTTCTGGGCATTACATTATTGGAGTTGATGAGGATCAATCATATCTTGCTCCCAATAATGTTATTACATCTTCAACTAAAGATGTTGGTAGATCTTTAAATCTTTTTACATCTAATTATTTAAAAACTAATAATTTTGAAGGTGGAAAATTAATAAATTATGGTCTTAAAGAAGGAGTTGTAGGGTTTGTAAGAAATCCCAAGATGATCCCTTTTGAAGTTGAAAAAGAAATTGATAGCCTTTCTGGTAAAATAATCAATAAAGAAGTTATTGTTCCATATAATAAAGAAAGTTATGAAAAATTTCTTAAAGAATTTCTTTAAATAAAATAAAAAATCAATTTATATATTTTATTTTTAAGTATAAAAACACATTGGTTTTTTTTAAATGGAGAAGCGTTCTATATGAGGATTGCAATTTTTATATTTGGAATTTTGTTAACTTCTTGCTTTAGCAAGAATGGAATTGAATCTGGTTCAAGTAAGATTAAGATATCTATGTTAGTAGATGGTGTTCTTGATGATAAGTCTTTTAATTCTAGTGCCAATAATGCTTTATTGCGTTTGAAAAAAGATTTTCCAGAAAGTATTGAAGAAGTTTTTTCTGCTGCTGTTTCTGGAGTTTATTCTAGCTATGTTTCAGATCTTGATAATTTGAAAATGAATGGCTCGGGGTTGATTTGGCTTGTGGGGTATATGCTTACGGACGTTTCTTTATCGGTTTCATTAGAAAATCCGGAAATTAGGTATGGAATAATAGATCCTATTTATGGTGGTGATGTTCAGATTCCTAAAAATTTGATTGGTGTTGTTTTTAAAATAGAGCAAGGCGCTTTTTTAGCTGGCTATATTGCAGCTAAAAAAAGTTCTTCTAATAAAATAGGTTTTATAGGGGGCGTAAAAGGTGATATAGTAGATGCATTTCGTTATGGTTATGAAGCTGGTGCTAAGTATGCTAATAAAGGTATAGAGATCGTAAGTGAATACTCTAATTCTTTTTCTGATGTTAATATTGGTAGAGTCATGGCTAATAAAATGTATTCTAAAGGAATAGATATAATTCATTTTGCAGCTGGTTTGGCAGGAGTTGGTGTTATTGAGGCGGCAAAAGAACTTGGTGATGGTTATTATGTTATTGGAGCTGATCAAGATCAATCGCATCTTGCTCCTAAAAATTTTATTACTTCTGTTATAAAAAACGTTGGTGGTGCTTTGTATTTAATTACTAGTGAATATCTTAAAAATGATAATGTTTGGGAAGGTGGAAAAATTGTTAAAATGGGGTTAAGAGATGGTGTTGTTGGTTTATCTAATGCAAATGAATTTGAATACATAAAAGTCCTTGAAAGGAAAATAATCAATAAAGAGATTATTGTTCCTTACAATCAGGAAGGATATGAAATTTTTATAAAACAAATATTAAAGTTATAGATTTTTCAAAATAAAAAGATTTTAATTTTCTAGTTTTTTGATTTTTTAATTATGTTATATTTGTTGTGTTATAATAAATAGAAGTACAATTTCTATTGTTTTAGAGGATTTAGCATTGAATAAAAAAATGTTTCCCAAAATTTACTATTATGATCAAGACTTTATTGATATTTATAATAAAAGTTTATCCTGGATTCAAGACAAGGTTATTTTACAAAAAGTTGCTGATAAGGGTAAAAAAGATAAAAATTATTATTCAGAGAATTTTAATTATATAGATCAGATGCAAGCTTGTATGTCAAGCTTTTTCCTTGTCTATAGTAATGGGGAATATTCATCTACATCTACAATTGATAAATTTTATCAACTACAGGAAGAATCTGGCGCAATAAGGGCTAGATATGATAATAATAATGCTATTATTGATCTTGATGAGAATGAAGAAAATATTGGATTTCCTATTTTTGCATGGGCTGAATATAATTTATATCATAAAACGGGAAATAAAAAGAGAATTTCTGAAGTTTTGCCAATTCTTGATAAGTATTATAAGTGGATAGAGAGCAAATTTTTAAAGAAAAATGGTCTTTATTCAATTAATGTAAATAAAATTTTTTATAAAAACTCTCCAAGAGTAGATGCACATTATCCTATAGATTTTAATTCATTACAGGTTCATAGTGCGTATTGTATTTCTAAATTAGCAGACATTTTAAATGATAAAAATTTATCACTTGAGTATAAAAAACGATTTTTTTCTCTTAAGGTTAAAATTAATTCTTTAATGTGGAGCGAAAAAGATGGATTTTATTATGATCTTGATGAGAATGAAAATATTCTTGAGATTAAGACATTAGTAGGGTTTTTCCCAATGCTTTCAGAGATTCCTAGTGAGGACAGAATAGAAAGAATGATTTTTTATTTAAAAAGTACTAAACATTTTGGGACTCCAAATCCTTTCCCAACGCTTTCTGTTAGTGAGCCGGGGTTTAGTGAAGATGGTAATGGATATTATGGTTCAGTTTATACTTATATGAATTTTTTTGTGATCAAAGGCCTTGAATATTGTGGTCGTGCAAATATTGCAAGGGAATTTACTATAAGACATTTATATTATATATTAGATACTTTAATGCCGTTTAATAAAATCAAAGGACACATTTGGGAAGCTTATAAGCCTATGCAAGAAGGGCCTGCATATTTTGATTCTAATAAAAAAACTTATACTGAGAAAGATCTTATTTGTTATCTTTCGCTTTTTAGTATTAGTTTGATGATAGAAAATATTATAGGACTTACAATTAGTTTGCCTGATAAAACCGTATATTGGAACATACCTACTCTTGAGATTATGGGGATAGAAAGCTTGTCTCTTAAAAAGAATCAAACTACAATAATTTGTAATAAAGGTAAAAGAGGTTGGGAAATAAAAATGGAATCTGAAAAGCTTTATTATTTTACAATAAATATATTAAATAAAAAAGAAAAAACCCTTCCTATCCCTTCGGGAAGATGTTCTATGTTATTAGATAAGCTTTGATGAATTGGATTCATTAAATGTCTTGTAAAATTTAAATTTTTTGGAGGCCTTTTAATGATAGATATTGATGAATTGAGAATTTTTCTTAAAGAGAAGAGTTATTCTAAAATCAAAGAAAAATTTTTAAAGCATGATTCCTTTGACATTGCTGAGGCTCTTAAAAGACTTAATGGATCTGAATTGATTTTACTTTACAGATTTTTGCCCAAAAAAATAGCAGTTGAAACTTTTTCCAATTTTGATCAATCTACAAAAAACAAATTAGCAAATTCTTTTACAAATAAAGAAATAAGCGAAATGATTGATGAGCTTAATCTTGATGACGTTATTGATCTTTTAGAAGAAGTTCCTGCAAATGTTGTTCAGAGATTTTTAGCAAGCTCTACAGAAGAGAATAGAGAAATTATTAATAAATTTTTGTCTTACAATGATGATTCTGCAGGTTCGATCGTAACAATTGAATATGTTGAACTTAAAGAAGATTTTACCGTTGGTCAAGCTCTTGACTATATTAGAAGGGTGGCTAAAACCAAAGAAGATATTTACACTTATTATATTACAGATTATGAAAAGCATTTAAAAGGAGTTATAAAAATTGAGGATTTAATATTAGCTAAAGATGATGTTATTTTGGCATCAATAATGAGAAGTAGTGGGTTTTATATTGTGGGGGTCAATGATGGGAAAGAGGATGTTGCGCTTCTTTTCCAAAAACATGATATTACCAGTGTTCCTGTTGTTGATAATGAAGGAAGAATGATAGGGGTTATTATTATTGATGATATTTTAGAAGTTATTCAATCTGTAAATACTGAAGATTTTCAAATGATTGCGGCTGTTAAACCCTTAGACACATCTTATCTTGATACTTCTATTTTGGTTATGACAAAAAATAGGATAATTTGGCTTTTAGTTCTTATGGTATCTTCTACTTTTACAGCGACAATCATTTCAAATTATCAAAATTTAATGTTGTCTTTAGTGGTTTTAGCTAGTTTTATTCCCCTTTTAATGGATACTTCGGGAAATGCTGGTTCTCAGGCATCTGCTTTAATAATTCGTGAGCTTGCTCTTGGTACTGTTAAGGTAAAAGACTTTTTTAAAGTTTTTTTAAAGGAAATATGTGTTAGTATTTTGGTGGGGGGAATTCTTGCTAGTGTTAATTTTTTAAGAATTGTGTTTTTTGTAGCCCCACAGCATTCTGATAAGCTAAAAATAGCGTTTGTAGTTTCATCTTGTTTAATGGTAAGCTTGACCGTAGCAAAGATATTAGGAGGTCTTTTGCCTATTGTTGCTAAAATTTTCAAGTTAGATCCAGCACTTATGGCAGGTCCTTTAATTACCACAATTGCAGATGCTATTACTTTGATAGCTTATTTTAATATAGCGAAATGGGTTTTGGTTAGTTATGTTGTTTAAATTTTGTTTAAACATGTTAATTGTTATTTTTTTATAATAGGACATTTTAAATGTATAATTGCATTTTTTGTAAAATAGTAAACAAAGAGCTTCCTAGTTATAAGGTTTATGAGGATGATTTAGTTTTAGCATTTTTAGATATTAATCCTTTAACTATTGGGCATACTCTTGTTATTCCTAAAGAACATAGTGAGAATTTGTCAAATATGGATGATAAATTTAATGAAAGAGTTTTAAGAGTATGTAAAAAAATTTCGAATGCTTTAAAGAAAATAAATTCAAACATTTGTGTTGGAATAAATATTCATTCTTCTTTGGGGGCTGGCGCGGGGCAAGAGATTTTTCATACCCATTTTCATGTAATTCCAAGATTTAAAGATGATGGTTTTGGTTTTAAGAGAGACAATAAACTTAGTCTTGAAGTTGATAAATTTAAAGAGTTATCTACGCAAATAAGTATGAATATTTAATTTTATTTTGCCTAAAAGGGATTCTTTATGAGAAGAAGCTTTTTTTTCTTTTTTGTTTTTATGTTTAATATATTAAGAATTTATTCAGGAATTCCTGGATATCTTAATGTTTACAATGGAGTAGGGGTTGGTGTTGATAACTTTACTCAAGATTTATTCTTCTATGAAAGGCTTAAATATCAATTTTTCAGTGGACTTGGTGTTAATGTTTCTCAAAATTTTGCATTTGGTGGAGAATTTAATTTAGATATTAAATTTTTACCAAGTTATACCCCTTACACCAAAGAGATTATGTTTGTGTTGGATGATCGGTCATATTTGAGACATTCTCTAAATTATTTCATAGTAAAAGATATTTCAGTATCAATGAGAATTTATGGCAATTATTTCTTTTTACCTTGTACCCCAATGTTTAGTTTAATCTTTTTTACAGGTTTAAAATTTTCATATATTGATGCAAAAATCTATTTTAGAGATTCAAGAGATTGGGTATTGCTTAGCAATGTTGTTTTAGGAGTAGACATTGGTGCTAGAATTAATATAGATTTTATTTTTTTGGAATATTCAGTTTCTCCAATTTTTTATAACAAACTTTTATTTTTAAATCAAATGCATAAAATAACTTTAGGCTTTATTTTTCAGCTTGATGTAGCAACAAGAAATGACAGCGAGATACTTTCTATTTTGTAAATTTTATTAACTAAGGATATTTTAAATTTTCTTCTTTGATATTGTTTAATATTTGTAAATATTTAGAAGATTCATATTTAGCCATATCAAGATTATGTTCTTTGTAATTCCCGCATTCTTTATGGCTTGCGCCTGGGATAGGCTCTGAAAAATTTACAATTTCGGAAAAAAGCCAAGATATTAAGTCAATAAGATCTTTACTTTCATAGTTTCCAAAAATTATTAAGTAAAACCCAGTTCTGCATCCCATGGGACCGAAATATACTATTTTTTCGGCCCAAACCTCATTATTTCTAAGTAAAGTAGCTCCTATATGCTCTATTGTATGTATTGCTGCGTTTTCAATTATTGGTTCGATGTTAGGAGCTTTGATTCTAATGTCTATTGTAGTAAATATTACATTTTCAAAAGTATCTTTTCTTGAGACATATATACCAGGATTTAATTTTGTATGATCTATTGTGAAGCTTGTTATTTTTTTCATTTTTTTAGCACCGTTTGTATTTTTTTTACAAAATCTAATTTTTCCCATTCAAATTCATTTTTTCCAAAATGACCATAGGTACAAGTTTTAAGATATATGGGTTGTTTTAGTTTTAATTTTTCAATTATACCGTTGGGAGTTAAATCGAAGTTATTGATAATGAAATTTAATATTTCGTTTTCATATTTAGGATCATTTATTCCTGCAGTTATTTGAATAGATATTGGGTTTTCAATTCCAATTGCATATGCAAGTTGTAGTTCAAATTCTTTAGAAATGCCGGCTGCTACCATATTTTTTGCGATATATCTTGCCATGTAGGCAGCTGATCTGTCAACTTTTGTGGCATCTTTACCGCTGTATGCTCCTCCTCCATGTCTTGCAAATCCTCCATAACTATCAGCAATAATTTTTCTCCCTGTAAGACCTGTGTCTCCGGTAGGCCCTCCAATTACAAAATTTCCAGAAGGATTGATACAATAAGTAGTATTTTCATCAAGTATTGATTTGTCTTGAATGGCAGGCTTGATAATTTCTTCAATTATTGTTTGTCGCATTAGTTTTTTGGAGATATTTGGGTGGTGTTGGTGAGAGACCACAATATTTTTTATTTTTATAGGTCTTCTGTTTTTATCGTATTCCATAGTAACTTGAGATTTTGAGTCGGGTCGCAACCATTTTATTGCTCCCGATTTTCTAAGATTGCTAGCTTGTTTTAGAATTGAATTAGCAAGTTCATAAGGAGCAGGTAAAAAATTTTTTGTTTCATCGCAAGCATATCCAAATATTATTCCCTGATCACCTGCTCCAAGGGCATTAGACCCTTTTTTTTCAATTGCGTTTATGATGTCACGCGATTGATTACCAACGGCGTCTATTACTGTTATTGTTTTGTAATCAAGCCCATAATCAATATTTGTATAGCCTATGTCTTTAATAATGTTTTTAGCAATTTCTTTTATATCTATAGCTTTTTTTACAGGACTATTTATTTCTCCTGCTACCACTACTAAATTTTGCGCAATTATGACTTCGCAAGCCACTTTTGCATTTTTGTCTATTTTTAGCATTTCATCAAGTATTGCATCAGAGATTTGATCTGCAATTTTATCTGGATGCCCTTCAGATACAGCCTCAGAAGTTAAAGTTTGGTTAGCTGCTATTATTTTATTCATATTAGCCTAATAAGTTCCTTTGTCATTTTGCTTGAATTTATTGATGATGTTTTTAAAAATTTATTAAAGTCTATATGGTTGTCTTTATTGTTTGGTAAATCAGAAATTGAACGAATTATTATGAATGGTATTTTAAATATGTATGCTACTTGAGCTATTGCAGCTCCTTCCATATCTACAGCTAAAGCATCTTTGAAATTATTTTTAATTATTTCAAGAGTTTTTTCATTGTCAATAAATTGATCTCCTGTTAGTATTAAGCCGATATGTATATCAATGTTTAAAAGTTTGTTGTCAATAATGTTGACTGCTTTTTTCAATAACTCTTCATCTGCGTTAAACTTTTGTGGTAAATTAGGGACTTGTCCTAGTTTGTGTCCAAACTTGGTTAAGTTAAAATCATAGTATGCTGCTTGTGAGGATACTACGATATCTAATATTTTAAGGTTAGAGTTTTCTTTTATTCCGCCAGAACTTCCAGAGTTTATTATATGAGTGATTTTATATTTAGATATGATTTGATTACTCCAAGTAGCTGCGTTAACTTTTCCAATTCCTGTAGTTAAAGATATTACATCTTTTCCCAAAATTTTTCCTTTATAAATTTTTTTATTTTCTAAGTAGTCGTTTAATACAACTTCTTTTTTTTCATCAATCATTTTATTTATTTCTTCTGCTTCTTCTTGCATAGCTGATATTATCAAAATCATTCTTTTTCTCCTTTAAGTGTCTTATATACTATCTGTTAAAGAATATTTATTTTTAATTAGTTCTATTTCATCTTGATTGAGTATTTTTTTTATTCCTGTGTTTGTGTTTGGTATAGCCTGAACGCTAGGCTCATTTTTGTCTACAACTTTTCTATTTTTTATTATATAACTTACATATGGTAGATTTGGGTTAGAATCATCTATGTCTACTATTTTGGCTATAGAATTGTCATTAAGTTCTACAATAAAGTCTAAAGGGCAAGAAGATATTGCATTGATTATTAACTTTAAAACCCTTTTGTCAAATTTTTTGTCAGCATCTTTAATCAATTCAATAATAGATGCCCCAGAATTAAAAGATTTTTTATATGTCTTATCTAAAATGATAGCGGAATAGGCGCTAGCAGCGCCTATTATGTTTGATTCTATGCTAATGTTGTCACTGGTTAATCCTTTAGGATAGCCTGTGCCGTCTAGATTTTCTTTATGTGTTAAAAGTGTTAAACATATTGATCTTGACAAATTGCTTGTTGAAGCTACTTTATAGCTTATTATGGGATATTTTTTTATTATTTCTAGTTCTTCATCAGTTAATGCTTCTTTTTTTTCGCTAATTTTTGATGGGATAAATAGAAATCCTATTTTATGTAAAAGTGCAATACTACAAAGTTCTACTGTTTTGTAGTTATTTAGTCCCATTTCATTACCAAGGGCTACTGTCAAGAGAGCTGTGTTTACTGAATGAATAATGTGATAGTTTGCAGAAAGCTTGGGAATTCTAAAATATTTGATGAAAATTTTTTTCTGTTTTTTGTAGAATTCCATTACTTTTTTTACAGTAGGCATAATATCTTGGTAATATATTTTTTTATTTCTTTTGCAATTTTCATAAATTTCTTCTAAATTGCTTATTATTACATGATAACTAGAAATAGCCTCTTCGTTGAATTTTTTATGTATTTCTTCATATTCTCTTTTAACAGAATCATCGCTGAAAAAATTTGTTCTCTCTTTAATGTATGATTTTAAGTTCCATTTTTCAATAAGCTCAAAATTTTTCTCTCCAATAAATGCATTTTCAGGCCAAACCAAGAATTCCTTGTCTATTAAATATGATGAATTTTTTATATTTTTAATAATGCTTTCAAAATTTTGCATTTATTTCCTTGGAATTAAGCTCTATTAACCATGTATATCATATTATTTATTAATTGTCTATCTATTAGTATAATGTATTTATTATATATATATCTCAATTTTTGAATTAAGCTTTTTAAAGAGATTTTTATGGTAGAAAAAATACGCTTAGGCTTTAATATTGTATTTCTTGGATTATTTATTTATTTTCTTGCAATTTTAAGATTTCAAATGAAATTAAGCTTTATTTTGTTTAATTACCAATTTATTGTAATTTATTTTTTATTAGTAGTTGTTTTTAATATTATTTATTCCCAATATTTTTCTTCAAGATTGTATTTTATTTTAAATGGGATGGAAGATACATTTACTTTTTTAAAGCTTAAAATGGTTCGTAAAAAGCTTAAAAGTGTTTTTGAAATATCTATTCTTCTTAGGTTTATTTTAATAAAACAAGATAAAAAAAGTCTTGATGAACTTTATTTTTATTTAAAAGACAATAGATTAAGGCATAAAACAATAATAGAACTTTATTCTGTTTTGATTAGTTTTAGAGAAAAAGAAAAGGCTTCCAGTTTAATTTTAAAATATAAGTGCAGCAGAGACAAGTGGGTGAAATATTGTGAGGCTCTTAGCATGTTGTCATTTGAAGAGCATTTAAAGCTAAAAGAGTTAGTAAATTTTTTAGATAAGTTTTTTTTAAAAAATGATATTTTTACTCTTTATTTCTATTATTTATTACTAAAATCAAAAACATCTTTTGATTTGCTTGAAAATAGAAAAATTGAGATTAGGAATCGATATTATAAATTTAAAAATAAGATAGATTCTAAGCATACAAGGCTACTTAGTTCGAATTTATTTTTTGTTGTTTTTTATTATATTTATGATTTTTCTAAAAAAGATGTTTTTTATTAAAGGAGTTGTGTTTTGAGTATAAGAGTTCGTTATGCGCCTTCTCCAACGGGTTTGCAACATATTGGTGGGATTAGAACAGCTTTGTTTAATTATTTTTTTGCAAAGTCTTGTGGGGGTAAATTTTTACTTAGAATTGAGGATACAGATCAGAGCAGATATTTTCCAGAAGCTGAGAATGACCTTTATTCAAGTCTTAAATGGCTTGGTATTTCTTTTGATGAAGGGCCTGTTGTAGGAGGTGATTATGCGCCTTATGTTCAGTCTCAAAGAAGTGAAATATATAAGCAATATGTTAAATATTTAATTGAATCTGGGCATGCTTATTATTGTTATTGTACCCCTGAAAGGTTGGAAAGGATTAAGAAAATTCAAAATATTAATAAGATGCCACCCGGATATGATAGGCATTGTAGAAATTTGAGCGATGAGGAAGTTGAGAGTGCGATAATTAAAAAAATTAAGCCTGTTGTCAGATTTAAAATTCCTTTAGAAGGGGACACTAGCTTTGAGGATATTTTGCTTGGAAAGATTACATGGTCGAATAAGGACATTAGTCCTGATCCTATAATCCTTAAGTCAGATGGACTGCCGACTTATCATCTTGCAAATGTTGTTGATGATTATTTAATGAAAATTACGCATGTATTAAGGGCTCAAGAATGGGTTTCTTCAGGCCCATTACACGCACTTCTTTATAAGGCTTTTAAATGGAAGCCGCCTATTTATTGCCATCTTCCAATGGTTATGGGAAATGATGGCCAAAAATTAAGCAAAAGACATGGATCAACAGCTTTAAGGCAGTTTATTGAAGATGGGTATCTTCCAGAAGCTATTATTAATTATATTACTTTACTTGGTTGGTCTTATGATGATAAGAGAGAATTTTTTTCAAAAGATGACCTTGAGCAATTTTTTTCAATTGAGAAGATTAATAAATCCCCTGCAATTTTTGATTATCATAAGTTAGATTTTTTCAATAGCTACTATATTAGAGAAAAAAAAGATGAAGATTTATGTAATCTTTTACTTCCTTTTTTCCAAAAAAAGGGGTATGTTTCTAATCCTATTACTTTAGAGGAGGGCCAGCAATTAAAATCATTAGTGCCTCTTATAAAGAGTAGAATTAAAAAACTAAGTGATGCTTTAAATATGACTAAATTTTTTTATGAGGACATTAAATCTTGGGATTTAAATGAGTTTTTAAGTAGAAAAAAAACAGCCAAGGAGATTTGTTCTATTTTAGAATTAATAAAGCCTGTTTTAGAAGGATTTGAAAAAAGATCGTCAAAGGAGAATGATAAAATTTTTTATGATTTTGCTGAGAATAATGGTTTTAAATTGGGAGAAATTCTTCTTCCTATTAGAATTGCAGTGCTTGGCAGTAAAGTTTCTCCACCACTTTTTGATTCTTTGAAATTAATAGGTAAGTTTAAAGTTTTTGAAAGAATAAAATTGGCACAAGAATTTTTAAGAATAAATAGTTATTAAGGATGTTTTTATGGTTAGAATGGAAGATATTATTTCTCTTGCAAAAAGAAAAGGATTTGTATTTCAGTCTTCAGAAGTTTATGGAGGTCTTTCAGGAGCTTGGGATTACGGTCCTTTGGGAGTTGAGCTTAAAGAAAATATAAAAAGAGAGTGGTGGAAAAGTGTGGTTTACTTGCATGAAAATATTGTAGGTTTAGACAGCGCTATTTTTATGCGACCTGAAATTTGGAAAGCATCCGGGCATATTGATGGTTTTTCAGACTCTATGGTTGATTGCAAAAATTGTAAGAGTAGATTTAGAGCTGATTTTGTTGATTTAGCAAAAAATTGTCCAAATTGTAAAGCTGGGAATAATTTTACGTCTCCGAGAAGTTTTAATTTAATGTTTAAGACGCATATTGGAGTAGTAGAGGGCAGTTCTAGTGAGATTTATTTAAGACCCGAGACAGCACAAGGAATTTTTGTTAATTTTAAAAATGTTTTGGATTCTTCAAGGCTTAAGATTCCTTTTGGAATTGCCCAGGTAGGTAAAGCTTTTAGAAATGAGATAGTTACTAAAAATTTTATATTTAGAACTTGTGAGTTTGAGCAAATGGAAATGCAGTTTTTTGTACATCCTAAGCAAATAGATGAATGGTTTTGTTATTGGCAGCAAAATAGAATGAACTTTTTTATAGAAACTCTTAAAATTAGGCCTAATAAATTAAGATTTAAAGCTCACGATTCAACACAACTTGCTCATTATGCAAAATCTGCATTTGATATTGAGTATGAATTTCCGTTTGGATTTCAGGAAGTAGAAGGTATTCACAATAGAGGTAATTATGATTTAACTCAACACTCTAAATTTTCTAACAATCCTAAAATATTTGAATATCATGATTTGTTAACAAAAGAGAGATATGTGCCTTATGTTATTGAAACTTCTGCGGGGCTTACTAGATCTGTTTTGATGACCCTCTGTGATGCCTATTCTGAGGAGGAGCTCTCAGATGGAGATAGGCGTATTGTCTTGCGATTACATCCTAAGTTGGCTCCTTATAAGATTGCTATATTTCCTCTTGTTAAAAAAGTTGAGCTTGTTGAGGTTGCTAGAAGAATTTATGTGGAGCTTTGTGATGATTTTCATATTTTTTACGATGATAGTGGAACAATAGGTAAAAGGTATAGACGCCAAGATGAAATAGGAACTCCTTATTGTGTAACGGTAGACTACAATACTATTGAGGATGAAACAGTTACTGTTAGAGAAAGAAATAATATGACCCAGAAGAGAATTTTTATTAATGATTTATATGCTTACATTAAAACGGAGATTTTAAATTACAAAGAGGATTTTAATAAATGAATCCTGCGTTAAATCTTTTACATAAGCGTGGATTTTTAAAGCAATGTACGTCTTTGAGAGTTTTAAGTGATCTAATGGATAGAGAAAAAGTAGTTTTTTATGCAGGAGTTGATGCAACATCTAATTCTCTTCATATTGGTCATTTGATTCCTTTTTTAGCGATGATGCATCTCAGGCAACATGGTCATATACCAATTGTTTTAATTGGGGATTCTACAACAAAAATAGGTGATCCTTCTGGAAAAAGTGAGATGAGAAAGATTTTATCTTCAGAAGAGATTAGTAATAATGCTTTTTCGATAAAAAATCAACTTCAAAGAATAACGAAGTTTAGTTCAACATGTTTTATTCATAATTCAAATTGGTTAGATAATCTCAATTATATTGAATTTTTAAGAGATATTGGCATTCATTTTTCTATTAATCGTATGTTAAGTTTTGAAACTTATAAAAGAAGGTTAGATTTTGGACTTTCATTTATTGAGTTTAATTATCAGCTTTTGCAGTCTTATGATTATTATATGCTTAATAAAATTAAAAATTGTCGACTTCAAATTGGTGGCGATGATCAATGGGGCAATATTGTCTCAGGTATTGACTTGATTAAAAGAAAAGCTGGAGTGGAGGCTTTTGGACTTACATTTCCATTAATTACAAGAAGTGATGGGAAAAAGATGGGTAAATCAGAAAAAGGTGCTGTTTATCTTGATTCTAGTCTTTACAGTATTTATGATTTTTATCAGTATTTTAGAAATACTTCAGATTCTGATGTGAAAACTTTTTTATATCTTTTTACTTTTTTAGAAGAAGATAAGATTGAATTAATTTCAAATTTTAACGGGAATTCTTTAAATAAAGCCAAAGAGATTTTAGCTTTTGAGATAACTAAAATTGTTCATGGAGAAGCAGAAGCTTTGAAAGTTCAAGAGGCATCTTTTGCTGCATTTAGAGGGAAAGGAGATAGAAGTAATATTCCATTTTTTAAATTTAGCTTTTCTAGCTTAGAAGAGGTGGTATTATTGATTGATTTAATGCTAGATTCAAAGATTGTGCCTAGCAAGTCAGAAGGCAGAAGATTAATTAATTCTGGAGGGGTTTATATCAATGGTAAAAGGGTAGAAAATCCAAGCCATTGTCTTACTAGAGAAGATTTTAATAACAATGAAATTGAATTAAGAGTGGGCAAAAAAAAAATTTTACGAATTGTTTTATAGTTGATTTTGAATGTATGACCGAAGAGCTTTAAATTGTTTGTTTTTTAACACATTTTTGTTTTTTATGGAGTCTAAGCATCTTGTTTTTACAGAAGAGCACATTTTTTATGGGTTGATTAAAAGTCATAAAATCAAAGAACTGCTTGATTTATGTACAATTGACTTTTATAAACTTAATAAACAGTTAGAAGAATTTTTTAGCAAACTTCCCTTAAGAGACAAATATATCCCAGATTATATTTCTAGTATGGATTATTTGTATGAGGACATAATCAGTGCTCTTTTTTTTTATAAAAAACCTTATAAAATACAAGAAAAAGATTTATTATGGGTGCTTGTCAGAAAAAGAAAAAATAGCATTTTAGATACGTTACTTAACTCTGGTTTTAATTTGACTATTTTTGACAAACTTATTGAAGTTCATGATTATTTAGCTTTAAATACTAAATCCAATTCAGGTTATGATAGTGAATTAATTGCAGAATATATTCATAATAATGCGCCAAAAAGTAAAGGAGGCTTTCATATTTTTGATGATAATCGTGATAAGTTGGATCGAAATAACATTTTCTTAGAAAATAAAGATTCTGTTGGTAATTTTTTAACAAACGTTATTGATTCTTTAGATTTAAATTACAATCCTTTAATTGGTAGAAATCAAGAGTTGTCTCGGTTGATTCAGGTAATACTTAGGAAGCATAAAAGTAACCCTATTTTATTTGGAGAACCTGGTGTTGGAAAAACAGTATTAATCCAAGGTCTTGCATATAAAATAAAAACGGAGAATGTTCCAAAAGATTTAATAGGATATGAAATCTATTCTCTTGATATTGGTAGGCTTATTTCGGGGACTAAATATAGGGGAGATCTTGAGAGTAGAATGAACAGGGTTTTAGATTTTTTAAACTCAAGAAAAAAAGTCATACTTTTTATTGATGAGATCCATATGATAGTAGGGGCAGGAGCCACTTCATTTGGCAGTATGGATATTTCTAATTTATTAAAGCCCATTCTTACTTTGGGGAAAATTAAATTTATTGGAGCTACTACAGAATATGAATATAGAAAATTTTTTTTAAAAGATAAGGCTTTAATGAGAAGGTTTCAGAGCATAGAGCTTAAAGAGCCTAATTTTGAGGACACCTATAATATTTTACAGGAAATTAAAAAAGATTATGAGAGACATCACAATGTGGAATATACAGATGAAGCAATACAAGCTTGTATTATTATGTCTCAAAAATATATTAAAGATAGATTTCTTCCAGACAAAGCTTTTGATATTTTAGATGAACTGGGTTCTAAGTTTAAGCTTGAAAACATAAAAAGGGTCATAACAAAAGACGATGTTTGTGATCTAATTAAGTCTATTGTTGGCTCTAATATTTTTAATTTTGAAGAGTATAATAGCGAATTGCTAATTAATTTAGAAAATAGAATAAAAAAAGAACTTATTATAGATGATAGTTTGGTATTTGATTTGATATTAAATTTAAAATTATTAAAATTTAATTTACTTACCAATAGAAGCACTATTGGTATATTTGCCTTTATTGGTGCTTCTGGAGTGGGAAAATGCAAATTGACTGATATCTTATCAGAAGAGCTTAAAATTCCGAAATTTAATATTAATATGAGTGAGTATAGTGATTTTAATTCTTTTGATAGATTAATTGGTCCTGTTTTAAGTAATGATGGGTATTATGAATCTACTAGATTTTTCAAATTTTTGAATAAATCTTCTAATTCTATTATTTTCCTGTCAGATTTTGATAAATGTAATAAAAGGGTTTTAGAATTTTTTTTAGAAGGGTTTAAAACTGGCAAACTTTTTGATGGTCTTGGGAAAAAGGTAAGCTTATCGGAAAGTTTAATAGTAATAAGTGTCAATGTTGAGAGTAATGAGCTTAATAGTATCGGCTTTAAAAATAAATCGACAGATGGAAATGATTTTAATCTTATATTAGAGAAGAGATTTTCTAATGAATTTTTAGAGTTAATAGATTGTATGTTTGTATTTAAATCTATTGATGAGTTAGATTTTGAAAAAATCATTTTTAATGAGCTTAATCGTTTTGCTAGAATATTGAGAGATAGAAAGTTTGATATTTTTTTTGAAAAAAGTGTTGTTGATTATATTCGGGAAAAGATTTATGGAAAGGGTTACGGATTGAAAAGTGTTAAAAAATTTATATTCAAAGAAGTGGGGAAGCTTTTAATAGACGAAATTCTTTTTAAGAAAATTGAAAATTCTGGTAAAATAAAAATCTATTTAGATGAAACAATAAAATATGAGTTTTTATAAGGTTATAGGGAGTATTTATGAAAATATCAGTAATAGGAGCGGGTGCTTGGGGAACAGCTATTGCGAAGTCTTTGGCAGATAAATTTGATTTTAATATTTTTTTATGGTCTTTTGAAGAAGATGTTAAGAATAGTATTAATAATGATAATATTAATGATAAATATTTAAAAGGAATTAAATTGCCAAAAAATTTAGTTGCAAGTTCAGATTTGTTTGAAGTTGTATCGATGTCTGATTATATTTTCATTGTAACGCCGTCTCTTTTTACTGTTGATATTTTGAAAAAATTGGATGAATTTTTTAATTCTTTAGAGGTAAAGCCAAAATTAGCAATACTTACAAAAGGGTTTGTTACTTTTAATGGGAAAACTCAGACGCTTGTTGAAGCTGCTGAGAGAGTTATGAAAGGATATAAAGATAAAATTACTTATATTGTTGGTCCAAGTCATGCTGAGGAAGTTGGACTTGGTGTGATAACAGGACTTGTTGCGGCTAGCAATAACAAAGAAAATGCATATTTGTTTATTAATTTATTTGCTCAAACCCCAATTTCTTTGTTTTATAGTAATGATATTTTTGGGGTACAAATAGCAGCGGCATTAAAAAATGTATTTGCAATTGCATTTGGAATTTTAGATGCGTATAAATTGAATTATCCTAATTTAATAGGGAGTAATACAGAATCATTTTTATTTTCAATATCTTTAAATGATATAAAGGATATTGCAATTGAGCTTGGGGGAAGAAATATTGAAACATTTTTATTTTTGTCTGGTTCTGGCGATTTAGATGTTACTTGTAGAAGCATGTTTGGAAGAAATAGACGATTTGGTAATGAAATTGTTAGTAAAAACATTTTAGGAAGTTTTTTTAGTATAGATGATTTGATAAATAATATTGAAAAAATTGGATATTTACCAGAAGGAGTTCTGGCTGCTAAATCAATTTTTTCTCTTTTAAAAGAATTAAATCGTGATCTCAATCCTAATAGCTTGTTAAGTGTTATATATAAAATTTTAAATAAAGAGCTGGGGTCTGAATCTGTTATTGAGTATATGAGAGGAAGGTATTAGACAATAAAATAAAGCCTCTGTAGAGGCTTTATTGTTTTTGATCATTCATCATATATAAAATTTTATTATAAACATCTTCGATTATTTCAAAATTCATTACAACTTCTGTAAGTTCATTAGATTTAATAGTTCCTATTATGTTGTCATTTTTTGTTAAATCGTCTCTTTTGACTAAAGAATTACTATCTACTAGAATTTTTATTCTAGTTATGTCTTTGTTTATATTTTTAATATTTTTAATTCCTCCAAAGCATTCTACAATATGCTCTGCTACTTTGATTTTATTTGTTTTTTCTGAATCTACCATAGTAATTTTATTCCTTGTAGAAAGCTTTGTATGCTAAGTAAGCATTGTATATATCAAATTTAGAAGTTATTTCCATTGGAGAATGCATGCTTATAACAGCAGGTCCCATATCTATTGTTCTTATTCCATATCCAGCTAAGAATTTAGCAACAGTTCCGCCTCCTCCTTCTTCTACTTTTCCAAGTGTTGCTACTTGCCAGGCTATATTGTTTTTATTTAATAATTGCCTAATATAAGAAACAAGCTCTGCATCAGCATCGCTGGCCATGCTTTTTCCACCATGTCCTGTGTATTTCATTATAGGTATACCATAGCCAAGTTTAGGAGCATTTTGTTCGTCATGAACTGAGCTAAATAATGGATTTATTGCTGCACAAACATCAGCAGAAATGCTTTTTGAATTCCATAAAGCTTTTTGAACGTGAAGATTATTGTATTCTGATTTTTTAATTTTAAAGATCATATCAGAAACAAAATATTCAAGATATCTTGAGTCTAATCCAGTTGAGCCTGTTGAGCCAATTTCTTCTTTATCCACAAGAAAACAAATAGCTGTTTTGTTTGGAGTTTCTTCAAGATCAAATATGGATTCTAGTGAAGTGTAAGCGCATATTTTGTCATCTTGTCCGTAAGCACCAATTAAAGCCTTATCAAATCCAACGTCTTTTGCTGTTCCTGCGGGTACTATTTCAATTTCTGATGATACGAAATCTTCTTCTTCTATTTTATATTTTTCTTTTATTAGCTGCAGAGTTGCTAGTTTAACTTTATCTTTTTCTTTTGTTTCGATTGGAAGGCTTCCAATTAAAATTTTTAGATTTTCTCCTTCAACAATTTCATCTGATTTTTTATTTCTTTGTATTTTTCTATCAAGATGGGGCAAAATGTCAGGAATTACAAATATAGGATCGTTTTCATTATCGCCAATGTTGATTTCAACCCTTTCTCCATTTTTTAAGAATATTACACCTCTTATTGAAAGAGGTGTAGATAACCATTGGTACTTTTTTATTCCTCCATAATAGTTGGTTTTAAGAAATGCAAGTTCGTTTTCTTCAGAGATTGGTGAGGGTTTTGCATCAAGTCTTGGCGAATCTGTGTGAGAAACAATTAAATTCATTCCATTTTCAATAGGATTTTTGCCAATAATAACAAAAGCAGCAGATTTTTCTCTACAGGTATAAAAAATTTTATCGCCCGGCATTAAATTTTTTTTCTCTTCAGCGTTAAGAAACCCGCCTTTTTTTGCTCTATCTAAGGCATACGATATAACTTCTCTTTCTGTTTTAAATTTGCTTATAAATTTTTTGTAACTTTCAGAAAAATTAAAAATTTGATTTTTTTCTTCTTTGCTTAAAGATATCCATGGATTTTGTTTTTTCATTAATAAGACCTCCTCTTTCATTTTAACATTTTAATTGTTTTTAAAGTGTGTACAAAATAAATTATTTATTGTAAACTTACCTTTAATTTTAATAATATTTATGAATAAATATAAGGGAGAATTTTTATGTATAAAAATGGGGTTTTAAAAAACTATTTAATAGGATTTTTATTTTTTTTAATAATTGCGTGTACTTCAAAAGATAGCTCAAATGAATATGTTGAAGAACAAGAAGTGGATAACTCTTCTAAACTTGATGATGCTTCTAAAATAGATGAACATACTATTGGGCATGTTTTTCATGCTATGGGGGTAGTTCATTCAAAAAATGATAGAAAAAGTTTAGGAGAAAATATAAAGGTCTTTTATTTTTCTGAAAAAGATGGTTACTTTGAAACAATACCTTCAAAAGAGGGTGCAAAGTTAATAGTTTATCGTTATGATAATATTTATGCAGGAGAAGCTCCAATTAGTATCTATGGAAAAGAAGCGTTTATTTTTGTTGGCATTACCTCTGATTTTAAAAAGATTATAAATAGTAATTTGCATGGTGCTAAAAGTGATCTTATTGGCACTTTTAAAGATCTTAATATTAAAAATTCAAAATTAGAAATTACAGTTGATGATGATAATTCAGATGCCAAGACTTTTCTTGAATCTGTTAATTATATTATCGATGGTGTTGAAAAAATTTCACCTATAATAATGGATTAATTTATATTTTTGATTTTTTAGGCTTTAAATAAAAATTAAAGCCTATTTTGAAATCAAGTCTTCAAGTCCTTTTATTAAAATTTCTGCTGTTTTTACGTTGGTTGCAAGTGGTATTTTATGTACATCACAAAGCCTAATAAGAGCTGACACATCTGGTTCGTGAGGTTGGCTTGTTAAGGGATCTCTGAAGAAGAATATAGCTAAGACATTTCCTTCAGCTATTTCTGCTCCAATTTGCTGATCTCCCCCCATAGGGCCTGATTTATATTTAACAACCGTAAGATCAGTGGCTTGTTGGATTCTGGATCCTGTTGTTCCTGTTGCAATAAGTTTGAATTTAGATAAGAAGAGATAATTTTGTTTGACAAAATTTACCAAATCATCCTTTTTTTTATCGTGTGCAATTAATGCTATTTTTTTTTCCATTAATTTTATTCCTTTTTCAATGTAAAATAATTTTTATTGAAATTTAATAAAATATACTCATGACCAAATTTTTAGATTTTGCTGTCTTTTAGAATTTATATTGGTTCTGGTTTGTGCCATAAAAATCCTTGTCCATAGTCTATTTCTAGTTCATTTATTTTTTTTAATATTTCTTCATTATATACAAATTCGGCAATAATTTTTATATTTTTTGTATCCGCTATTTTTTTAATAGATTGTATTATTACAAAATCTATTTCACTAGAGTTTATTGCTTTTATGAAAGACCCATCTATTTTAAGCAAGTCTATTGGCAGTGTTTTAATATATGAGAGTGATGTATGTCCGCTTCCAAAATCATCAAGTGCTAATTTGATTCCAAAACTTTTTAATTCTTGAAAATATTTATTTATTATCTCAAAATTTTCAAGAATTCCAGTTTCTGTTATTTCTAGGCATATATTTTGAAGTGGAATTTGGCTTTTTAACAAAGTATCTCTTAAAAAGATTCGAAAGTTTTGGGATTTTAGTGAATAAGGAGATATATTAATTGAGAAAACGTGAATTCCATTTTTTGATACAAAACTTTTATACTCTCTTAAAGCCTTTTTAAGCACTAATTTATCAACCTCAACGGTTAAATTATATTTGTCTATTAAGCTGAAAATTTGATCGCTTGGAATTGGTTTGCCCATGTGGTCAAAAAGTCTTGTCAAGATTTCTATTTTAGGCTTTAAGTTCTTTTTAAGAGGATTTATTTTTTGATAATAAAGAGTAAAAAAATCATTTTTTATTGCTTTGAGTATATATTGAAAGATTTTATTTTGATTTTTTAAGATCACCGCTTCTGGTAGTTCTTCTTTGTATATAATAGGATTAGAGTCTTTGTATTCCGATGATATTTTTGTAGCCATCATTAATTTAGGGATTTTGAATTCCAAGTTTTCTCTTAGATTTACTTCTATTATTCCGATATTGAATTGGAATATAATAACACCTTCTTTTTTTAATGCCAGCAAAATTGTTTTTTTGATTTTTTTTGCAATTGAGAGTATTTGTTTTTCATCACCATTTGTACATATAATTACTACTAAATTATTATTTTTTAGCTTGAAAATATATTCAGAGTATAATGACATTATTTTTAAATATATTATTTTTAGTATTTTTATATTAAGTTTTTCTCTATCACCTTTATATTCATATTCTGTTGTTAGAGATAGGTCTAAATTAAGCAAATATATTCTTTTTTTTTTATAAATATCCATATGGTTTACTAGTAATTTTTCAATTTCTTTGGCATTTTGAATCTCATCTTGTGAACCAATAATTTCTAGGTATTTATAGGTTTCTATTTCATTAAAGTTTGGTATTTCTTTGATTGTTATTAATTTGTCAATATTGTTTTGATCAATTGTGCTAATAAATACATCTACATATAGTTTTTTATTATTTTTTAAAGTTAAAATACAATCGGTTATTAATATGTTTTTAAATTCAGGAATAGAATTTGTATGGTAACTTAAATCTATTTTTTTTAACTTTTCCCAATCTCTAATATCTATGTCAGTTACTTTGATTGTATTTCCAGGGGTTTTCATTGGAAGATTAAGATTTTTACTGCCTTTTTCATTGATATAAATAATTTCATTTTCGGTGTTTGTGATGATTACTATTTCTTTGATGAGTTCTGATAAATTTAAGAAGAAATCCAGAGTTGTATTTTTATTGTCGCAAAATAGTTTTTTTTGGTGTATTAAGTTTTGTTTATATTCTAATTCGCTAATATCTTTTATTATTTCAATGTGATTAAGTTTTAAATATTCCTCATCAAATTTTTCATTGCTAATTATAATGGAATGGATTTTGTTTGTATTTTTTAATTCATTTGCAACGTTTATTGAAAAATCTATTGGGTTTTCATAATTATAAATAATGGCAAATTTAATATTATTTTGCTTTACATATTCACTGTATAAAGCTTTTTCAGACTTTACGATTTGAATTAAGTTGAAAATAGATTTAAGTTTTACAAGATCTCTAACATCAAGTTCTTTTTTAGAGATTACAACAGAATTTATATTTTGATAATTATTAACCCCTTTCATTTTATTGGCTTGCTCTTATTTTAATTTTTGTATGCCAAGTTAGTATTAATGTTGTTTTTTTTATTTGCGATTTTCTTAGTTATTATTATCCAGATTAAACCAAAGAGCATTAGTGTTAGTGAGAGAATCTGGCCCATTGATATGTTTAAAAAAGAAAATTCGGACAGACTTTCAATTGGTTTGTAGTTTATTATAAATCCAAGTTCTTTATCTGGCTCTCTTAAATATTCAATAAAAAATCTAAAAAAAGCGTAAAGCATTATGTATGTACCAAAAACAAATCCATCATGTTTTTTTATTCTTCTAAATAAAAACCATAATAATATAAAAGTTACAGGCCCTTCGAAAAATCCTTCAATAAGTTGAGAAGGTATTCTTGGGAGGTTGATTAGCAGATCATGAGGCAAAATTTCAAGCCCTACGGATGATGCAAATTCTTTTACACCTGGTATATTTGTGTCAAATGGTTCTGCATTAGGAAATATTATTCCCCCTTTCATCACTCTTCCATAAAGTTCCGCATTTGCGAAATTAGCAAGTCTTCCAAGTATGTATCCAGAGGAAAAAGCTATTGATCCATAGTCTGTTAGTTTTAGAAAATATTTTTGAACATTTGTATTTTTAAGTTTTGTATTTATTATGATTAGAGGGGCAATAATTGCGCCTAAAAAACCGCCATGAATGGCCATACCCCTAAAGCCTGTAAAGTTCCAATGTTGATCGAATGGTAAAAGGATTAACCAAGGATGAGAATAATAAATTCCTGATTGGTCATAAACCAAGGTAGATGCTAATCTGCCTCCTAAAATTGCCCCAAGTACAAGTGAGAACATAAATGTTTCGTAATCTTCTTTTTTGATATCAATTCTATCTAATTGTATTTGATACCAAATAAATTTATAAGAAATTAATATAATAAAAATGTAAGATAGGCTATACCATGTGATTGGTATGCCTTGAATCACTTCAGGGTGTAACCAGCTTGGGTAATTTATATAATTTGGCATTAGACCTCCTTAGTCTTTTCAAGCTTTTCAAAAAGCTTTTTTTTAAATAACATATTTTGTTTTTTTAATGTTTCGATTTCTCTTTTTTGAGATTTTATTATATCAATAATTTCGCTACTGTCTATCGTTTTATTTTTTATCAACGATTCAAGATATTCAATTTTTTCAATATATTCTTCTTGAGCTTCTCTTAGTACGAAGTCATAACTTTCATTTAAATCTTCTTCGTTTAAAAACTCAGCATCATTTGTTAAATCTTTAATTTCTAGCAATTTTTTTGCAATTTTTTTTATACTTTTAGAAGTTGGGCTTGTAGGTTTGTAGATAGTAATAGGGATTTTGCTATTTAAAGCTTGATCAACTATTTCATCTTTATAGATTGCTCCAATACTTTGTAAATTTATGCTTAAATAGTTTTTTGCTGATTTTATTATTTTTTCGGTTTTTTCAATATCGTTTGGAGCTTTGAGCATATTAAATATCATAAAAGGGCAAATTGTTTTAAACAATTTATTAAATTTGGAGTAATTTTCAGGATCTTCGCTTTCTAGTTTTAACAGCAAATTAGGTATATATACTTTTTGAAGATCGATTGAATTTTGTTTTATTGTTTTGAGGATTTCATTTCCTTTTGTTCCTTTTTTAAACACGCTTGATAACAGTCTAAATATTATATTTTTAAGAAATAAATATGCATTCATTGCCGCTGTTACTGTTGGTGTTGTTACTATTACCCCTCTTTTTGACATTAAAAAAAAGTCTATGATATTAAAGGTTGTTCCTGCCCCAAGATCAATCACTAAGTAATCGTATTTTAAAGATTTTAAATTTCTTATTATAGTGTTTTTTTGAGAAACAGCTATATTAGCAAGTTCTGGAATATCTGAATCTCCTGCGATGAAGTTTAGATTTTTAATTCCGGATTTAATAATAATATCTGAGAAATTAATTTTTGTTTTTAAAAAGGTGCCTATACTTTTTTTTGGTGTAATGTTTAACATTGAGTGTAAATTAGATGCTCCAAGGTCAAGATCAACAAGCAAGACACTTTTCCCTTCATTTGCCAGGCAAATTGCTATGTTTACGGAGAAAAGGGATTTGCCAACCCCCCCCTTACCACTGGCTACAGGAATGATAATCAAGCTTTACTCCATTGTTTTTATTTTTGTTTTAATTAGTGTTAAAATTATTACATTAAATACTAGATAAACTACTGTAATTCCTAAAAGTATAGCTAGAGAGGTTTGATAGACGTATATTTTAAAAGTAAATCCTAAGATAAATAATAATAATGTTAATATTATTTGGAATAATTTAGTTATTACTATAATGCTGTGAAGAATTTTAAATTTTTCATAAATAAAATAATAGAGTGTTAAATTGGCCATGAAAAATTCAGGTGAGTATAAGATAAACGTTAGCATAAACTTTATGGAGTAATTATTAATAAAAATCAATCTATTAATGGCTTGGTATAGTAAGACTAAAATTAAAAGGCTTTCGATTATTTGCAGCATAACAAGGCTTACTTTTGTTCTTTGAAGGCTTTGTTTTTTTTTAGGATGTGAGTTTAACATAGTTTTAAAATATTATATTATGGAAATAAAATCAAGTTTTAATTTTTGCATTAGGAATGAATAAATGAAAAATAAATTTTTAATATGCGTGTATTTTTTATTGACTTTAGGTATAAGCTCTCTAGTAATTGTTGAATCTATTTTTGCTTTTGATGAATCTAATAATAAGTTGTCAAGATCTAGTTATGAGCAAATGATGATTCAAGCTTTTGAATTTGTAAAAGAAAATTATGTTGATCCTGTAAGTGATGAAGTAATTTTTGAAGGCGCTTTAAAAGGAATATTTCAAGCCTTAGGTGATCCTTATTCTCAATATTTGACAAAAAAGGATTTAGAAGAAATTTCAAAAACAACGGTAGGAGATTATGTTGGTATTGGAATTTCTATAATAAAAAAAATGCATTCTCAAGATAAGCAAGACAAGACAAAAGATCTTGATCCTAATAGTGCTTGTGTTTCTATTGTTACACCTTTTGAGGGAGGTCCGGCTTATAAGGCTGGAATTAAATCTGGAGATTGTATTACTGCTGTTGATGGCAAGAGTGTTTTTTCTATGGAGGTAGATCAAGTTGTTGATCTTTTAAAGGGCAAAGAGGGTACAAAAGTCAAAGTGTCTATTCTTAGGGGAAAAAATTTAACATTGGATTTTGAACTTACAAGAGAGAAAATAGAAATACAAACAATCAAGTATGATGTTATTAATTCAGATATTGGTTATATAAGAATAGTGAGCTTTAATCCACACACTTCTGCAGATTTTAGTAAAGCTTTAGACAATCTCAAGAATAGGAACATTAAATCTTTAATTTTAGATTTAAGACTTAATACCGGAGGGTATTTTCAAGCGGCTATAAAAATGGCGGATGATATTTTATCTAAAGGAACTATTGTTTCTACAAGGTCAAGAAATTCTACTAAGCCTATTGATTATAAGGCAAGCTCAAAACAAATTTTATCCTCAGATATAAAAATTGTTGCTTTAATAGATAGAGCATCAGCATCAGCTTCAGAGGTTTTTGTAGGAGCCTTAAAAGATAATAAAAGAGCCTATATCATAGGTGAGAAGTCTTATGGCAAAGGGCTTATTCAGCACGTAGTTCCTTTTTATACTGGCGGATTTAAAATTACAAGTTCAAAGTATTATACTCCATCTGGAAAGAGTATTCATAAGATTGGGATTGAGCCTGATTTGGAAATAAAATCCCCAGACTTTTCTGAGGAGGAAGCATTAATATATAAAGAAATTTTTGATAAGAAGCTAATAGAAGGCTTTTTAAAGGGTAAAAAATCTATTACTGAACAAGAAATTGATTTTTTTGTTGAGAATCTTATTAAAGAAAATCCAAAATATAAAATTGATAAAGAATTTTTAGGCAAGTATGTGTTTTTTAATTACTATCAAGATAATAATAAAGAACTACCAATTTATAATCTACATTATGACAAGGCTTTAAAAGCGGCTTGTGAGTATTTATCTAAAAGTTAGGCAATTAAATTGTGAAGCAAATTGTTTTAGATGCTAATTGTTTAGTAGGTGATTTTATTATTGTTAAAGATATGAGAATATATCATCATCTTGTTAATGTAAGACGACTTAAAAAGGGCGATAAGCTGAACATTCTTTTAAAAGATAAGGAATTAAGGGTGTCAGAAATAGTGAATATTGGTAGTAATTTTATTAAGTTTGCTACCAATAAAATAGATAAAATTGAAAAAAATAATTTTGAGATAAGTATGTTTATTTCTAGTTTAAAGGGTAAAAAAATAGATTCGGTTTTAAGACAGGTTGTTGAAATTGGAGTTTCAGAAATTAATATTATTAATGCAGATCATTCTGTGTCTAAAATAGATATAAATAGTACATCTGCCAAAACTTTAAGATTTTCAAAAATAATAGATGAGACCTTAAAACAAAGCGGTAATAAAATTGTTCCTAAAATTAATTTTTATAATAATTTTTTTTATTTACCCTATTCTTTTTGTACCACTAGATATTATGTTGCTCATCAAAGTGGAGTGACTTTAAGCAAGAATGAAAATTTTGATAATTTTAGCAAAATTGGAATTATAATAGGGCCTGAAGGATGTTTTTCAAATTCAGAAATTGCCTTTTTTAAGGAGAAAGGTTTTAATTTTGTAAGATTTAACACTCCCGTTTTACGAGCGGATACGGCTATTATTTATTCACTTGCTTGTTTTAAGGTATTATTAGAGGATTGTAATGGCTAATTTAAAAGACATATATTCAAAACCAGACAGATTTTATTTTTTAGGTGTGCCTATAGATGTTTTTGATAGTCACAGTAAGCTTATAAGTAGGTTTGCTTATCTTTCAGGGCATCCTTATCATTCAATAGTAATTTTTATTGGGTTTAAGGCTTTTCTAAAGGTTTTGATTTTTAAAAAGTTTAGAAATCACATTAAAAATTCTTCTCTTGTTTTTTTAAATTCCAAGATTGTAAGATTTTTTTGTAGGATTTTTAAAAGAGTTAATATTGACTGTTATGATTCAAATACAGTTCTTCTCATTTTAATGGGAATACTAGAAAATGCCCATAAAACATGTTATATTATTGATAAGGATAAAGTAATTTCAAAGAAAAAATTTTTAAGATTAAAAGAATCTCATAAAGAAATTAGTTTTATTGGTTATTATGATTTAAAAGCTGTAAAGAGAAATAAAGAAATGTTTTTTGCAAATATTAATAAACTTACTCCTAGTGTAATAATAAGCTTTTGTAATGATAGATATATTGAAAATTTATTTTATGAAAATAAATTTAATATTAGGACCAATTTAAGCGTTTTTTTATGATCTTTTAATATAGTTTATGAGGTAAGTATGGCATTTTTGCTAAATCAATCAGTAGTTTATCCAATGCATGGAGTAGGTACGATTAAGGATATTAAAACTAAAGAGTTTAATGGTGAGATTATTGATTATTATGAAATACATTTTCCATTTAATGATATGATTTTTATGGTTCCTGTTGCTAAAGTTGACGATTTTGGGATTAGAGCTTTGGTTAGCAGGGAAAAGGTAGAAGAAGTTTTTGATGTTATTAAAAAGTTTGAAGGTCAAATAGATTCAAAAAAAATAAAAGATGGTGGTCATGAATTTTATAAAAAAAGCGATATTTTGGATACAGCAAAGTTATATAAATTTTTATATAAAAAATCTACTCAAAAAGAACTTCCTTTTTACGAAAAAAGGATTTTAAATGATTTTGAGTTAATACTGGAGCACGAGATTAGCTTAGCTTTGCAGATTAGCTTTGAAGAAGCTAAGAAGAAGATTAAAAATATTTTATTCGATGGTAAAAAGGCTTAAAGTTTTTTCAATTTTTGAGGGTGAGGATTTGCTGTGTTTGATTCTTTAAGATTGATCTTTTTAATAATTTATAGGTTTATTTTAATATTTTGCCTTTTTTCTTTAATGTTTATCTGTACATTTTATTTAAAATATAAGTTTTTGTATTTTAATTTTTCTATTTTTAGTTATAGTCTTTATTACAATGCTTATCTTTATTCTTTTCCTTTATCGCTTATTGTTACTTTTATGAGAATGTCTTATCCTTTTTATGGAATGGTTTTAAAGTCACCTAGAGAGACTTTTTATTTTTATTGTATTATTTTTATTCTTATATTATTGTTTTCTTATTTAGGATTTTTAGTTAGTTATAGTTTTCATTCTTACTATATTAATAGCAATAGAAATAATAATTTTATTCTTAAAGATGAGGTTGTACATTTTTTGAATGATAAAATAATATTTTCTAGCAATAAGCCTAAATTTTATGGTTTTAATGGAGTTTTAATTGTTTCAGAGAATGGTAAAAATGATAAAAGTTTTTCTTACCAATCAAATCTTTCTGATTCTAATAAAATTGATTTTATTGAGAATAATTTTTTAGAGCAAAAAATTTATAATAATTTTGTTGATTTTTTTTTCAAGGATTTAAAAATTTTGAATAATTTTTTATTCTCCCTTAATTATTTAAATTTAATTTTTAACATATTGGGAATTTCTTTATTGTTATTTGCGTTTTCTTATGTTTTTAATCTTATTTTTTCAAATAGTTTTGCAATTTTTCTTTATCCCATTTTTATTATACTTTTTTTAAAAATTTATAATGTTTATTCAATTGAGTTTCCCAAGATTTATAATGTAATAATAGGAAAGAGCATAATCTCTGATTTTATTCCTTTTATTTTTTGTGTTTTAACTTTTTTTTCTACCTATTTATTTGGCTTTGTTTCAGAATATATTAAAATCAGCAAAGATTTGAATAATAATTTATATAAGGGTAGTTGATTCTTAAAGCTTATGAAAAGAGAAATATATGCATTTTTGAGCAACTTTATTGTTTTTCTATGTTTTTTTCTAGGTTTAATTTTTAGTTATTCTTATTTTTTTGGAGAAAATTTTTTAGAAAAGCATAGATTGATAGCTGCTTTTTTTGATTCTATTTTGCTTTTTTATAAGTATTTTTATGGATTTTTTATTTTTATTGTTTGCATTTACTTTGCTTTTTTTGTTGGGCAAGAAATAAAGGTTTATTTAAAATCGTATAACGGGTATTTATTTTCTAGGTTTTATTCATTTTTACTATTGTTTTTTATTATAGGGCTTTTTTTTACTTTTATATTTAATTTAATATTGCCTTATATAATTTCCCAGAGAAATGAGTATAAGTTTAGTTACGATAGATATAATCTTCTTGAGAGTGAAGCAAATGAAATATCTCTTAAAATTAAAAATATAGATATAAGTTTATCTTCAAGTAGATTTTTTTTATCTTCTGATTTATCAGATACAATGAAACAAAAGAGAAAATATCTTGAAAATTTGATTAGAATATATGATAAAATGCGAATTATTTATGTAAATAATGAAGAGCTTTTAACAAATTATTATTTAGTGAAATCTGAATACAGTAAAATTCCAAGTTATGATGTTGATTTAGAAAAGGTTAAAAAAACTTTTTCACGATATCCTTTGCAAAGCCTTAAAAAGCAAGATTTTTTTAATATTGTCAATGAATTTATTTCTCAAGCCGATTATTATACAGCCAATTACTTTGCTTATATTGCTTATGTTGCAACAAAAGACGATAATTTTGTTGCGCTTTTAAATTTGACTTTAAAGTTTATTAATGAGAACAGGAATTTTGAAAAAGAAAAAATGCAGTTGATTTCCGAAGAAAAGCAAAAAAATTTTTTATATCTTAATACTGAAAAATTTAAATTAGCTTATTACGGTTTCTCGAAACTTCATAAACTATTACCTAGTGATAATGAAATTTTGAATTATAAAAATAAATCGCTTGAAAAGCTTAGAAAGAGGTATCTTTTTTTTGACGAGATTGAAAAATATTTTGAATATTATGGAATAAATGATGTATTTTTATTGCAACCAGATTCTAATAGAGGTTTTTATGATTATATTTATATGCAAAAAGTTGTCACCTTAAATAATTATTCTAAAATAATAAAAAATTTTGAACTTATTAGATTTGATAACACAGGAAGTGTTATTTTGCATATTAAAATTCCATTTGCCACCTTGAGAGGTGATTTTGTATATCAAAACGTTTTAGACAAAGATAATGAACAGAGCGAAATTACCCTTACTAAAGTCTTTGTGTCTACGGATAGTTTTGATACAAGCGTTTTAAAAGTTGTTAAGATTAATGAAAATGTAGAAAATTTGGCTTTATTTTCAAATGTTAATGAGGTTGGATTTTTTTTAAAAGTTCAAAATTTGTCAAGTGCTTTTCATAAGGTTGCTATATTAAATTTGAAATTAATTAATATTTTTTCATTAAGTTTAGTTTTACTAATTTCTCCTATTTTGCTAGTTTTAATAGGAGCATTTTTTGTCTCTTTATTTTCTAAAATAGAATTTAATTTCAATTCCAAGTTCATGATTTTTTTAGTCTCATTAATTCTATCTATTTTCTCGGGGATTACTTGTCTTTTTGTAAATTATTTTTTAATTATTTTTACCTCTCTTCTTATATATATTTTTAATAGTGTTCACATATCTTTGGCTATCCTTTCTGCGTTATTAGGTTTTCTTATTTTCAAAATAATAATTTTAAATTACAGGGAAAAGCGTATTTAATTTTCATTTTTTTTTGAATTCTTAATTTTAGAGAAAAACCATTCATTTATTAGTAAGTTTTCTTTTTCAATTGTTTTTTTGCTTAATACATAGGAGTAGCTGCTAATTTGAGTTTCATCAATAATAAAAGGAGATATTCCATCAATTTCGTGTTTTATTTTTAAATTCAATTCTTTATAGGGAGTAAAACCATTAGCAAGTCCAAAACATATATTTGATTGGGATTTATTATTAAATCCAATTAGGTTTTTTTGGATTTTTTTATCTAAAATCCATTTGATAAATTTTTTAGTTAAAATAGATGTTTCTAAAATGCCAATAAAATTTGGGTTTGAGATAACAATTTCATTATTATTGTTGATTAAATATGAAAATCCTACTTGTGTTTTTTCTTGTTCGCTTAAGCTATTATAGAAAGTTAAATCGCTCAATCCCGCTATTAAAAGAGATTTTTTATTAAGCAATATTTTGTTTAGTTTGAGGTAGCCATATTTGTTGAAGAAATCTTTTTGCAAATTTATTTGTTTTTCATTTAAAAATGATGAAAAATATTCTAGCATTTTTAAAATTTTATTTTCATTATAATTTAATTTATTCTTTTCAAAAGAAAATCTCACATCATTTATTTCAGAGATCACATAAAATAAATTTTCAGAAATATAAGGTGATATAAAGAATTTTCCATCTTTAATGAAATTTTCGTATTCTTCTTTTAAATATTTAATGTTTATGTATTTTTTAATGTGGTGTGTATTTTTATAGATTAAGATGGGAATATCAAAGCTTAATGGAATAATTTTGTAATTAAATTGTTTAAAAATATGTTTTAAAATAGGATAATCTGGATTATAATCGATTTTTATAGATTTAAAATGGTTGGTAATATTTATATTTCCAATGTTTTTAGAAATAATTATTTGGGCATTTTCTTTTTCTATTGTTTGTAGATCAATATTATTCCTAAATTTAATTATAAAATTAAGTTTATTTTCGATGTTAAATTGATTTATATAAAAAGGTATTATTTTATTGTCGGTTAATATAATTATATTTTTGTTTGTTGAACAGCTGAGGCTAATTAGTAAAATTGCTGTTAGTGTTAAATTTTTTATTCTCATAAAATTATTCAAGTTTTTTCTTTTATTTTACAATAAATTATGTATAATTTTTATAGTTAATGTAGACTTCCATGTTTAATTAGGAAATAGAGTAAGGGAGCTGAAAAGGTTTTAGGGGGATGATGAATTTGGGTTTATTTGATTTTATACTTTCTATGTTTAGTATTAATAAGGAACTTACTTCTGAACAAATAAAGCAAAAAAGGCTAAAAGAAGTTAAAATTAGTTTAAGCAGGGTAAGTAATTTTTTCAATGCTTCAAAAATTCAGGCTTTACCTCAATTTTCTAGATTTCTTTATAATTTTTATAAAATTTTTTCTCCTTTAAGGCCATTTGCTCAAAGATATAAAAATTCTAATAAAATTATTCATTTTGTTGTTGAAAAATATTTAAATGAAAGTCAGAAGAAATCCCTAGATTATATTTATTCTTTTTCTGCAAACGATAACATAAATTTCGCTTCAGATCTTCCCAAAAAATTACATAATAATTTATCTTATTTGTTTAAAAACATAACTCAAGAACAAATTAAATTAATAGATGAAACTTATGAAGCTTTGCATAGTTTTTTTGATTTAGTTTTATATCAATACTATTTGGTTCTTAAAAATTTTGACAGCTTGCTTCCAGAAGATGATTTTATATATAGGCCCAGATTTAGTTCTATAGGCTGTGGAGTTATTATAGATGATCTTAAAGATTTGTTAGAATGTATCTCTGGCATTAAAAATATTTCTATTTGGAAAAATCTTTATGACATTATTTTAGAAATTTATGGTAATAAGGAAGATTTTCCTATTAAATCAAATGTCTGGATTAAGATTATTTCTTCTATTTTGGATATAAATAAGAGTAAAGAAATTTTATATCTAATAAGATATGTTAGTGGGGATCCAGATTATTTTCCTATTTCTGTTGGGCAAAAACCTAATCCAATAGCAAGAATTTTTTTTAATGATCTTACTAAGCATGTTGCTACTGAAATTGAAAAGATTAAAGTTTTGCAAAAAAATAGCAAATCTAAAATATTAGCTGAGCAGCTTTTTCCAGGAATATCCTTGTTAAATTTGGATAATTATAATGAAAAAATGAATGAAAAGATTGTATCTAAAATTGTGAGTACCACAGGATATATTTATTGTGAACTTTTAGTTTATTTAAGAACATATACTATTCATTTTGTAAAAAAAGATCTTAATGATATTATTAATTTACTTATTATTAAAGGACAATGGAAGCTTATAGAGCTTTCAAGGGAAATGTCTAATGACATGCATTCCTTGGTTAATATTTATGCAAGTCTTATTGATTTTGATTCTAATTTAGGAGAGCAAGGCGGTTATGGCAATAGAATAAATGCATTGTTACATAGAGCTTCTGTGGGGGATAAATCTTCGGAGAAATTATTGTTAAATATAATAGCAGATGTTAATAAAAAGGCGTTTACTATATCAAGTGAATATTATTCTAAAATTTATTCTATTGAGCAGCGTTTGCAAGATTGTCTTTCTGATTATTTAAAGGTCTCTTTAGAAAGAGAGCTGATTTATAATTGGAAGGAGCTTGATATGGAGCTTGCTAAAAGCTATGGAAACAATTTAAACTTTGGAGGTATAATGAAAAATGTTTTGGGTAGTTTGGCTTTATTTTTAAAGTTAATGAATTTGTATTTGGAGAAAAAATAATAATTTTAAGGAGTGTTAAATGGCTAGGAAGTGCGAGATAACAGGGAAAAAAACTATGTTTGGAAGTAATGTTCCAAGAAAGGGCCTTGCCAAGAAAAAAGGTGGAGCTGGACAACATATTGGAGTAAAAACCAAAAGAACTTTTAAGGTTAATTTAATAAATAAAAAATTTTTTATTCCAGATCTTGGAAGGAGTATTAATATTAAGGTTTCTGCTAGTGCATTAAGAAGTATTTCAAAGTTAGGACTTGATGCTTTTTTAAAAAAAAATTGCAAAAAAATAGAGAACTTTTTATAGATTTTAATTTTAACAATTTTATGTTATCAGAATGCTGCTTGATATCAAGTATTCTGGGGAGTTAGTTGTTATTTTTGAGTCTATAAATTCAAAATTTTTAAAAAGACTTGAAATAACCATGATTGCATTTATGTTTTCTGGAAATATTTTTTTTGATTTATAGTTCTCTAGTATTAGATTGAGGTTTGGCGGTTCTTTTTCAAGAAAAATGCGCTTTAAATTTTCTTCAAGCTTTAGGACTTTTTTTATATTTGTGGATTTTGAAGTAAAGTAAGATAGAAAAATAAATGAATTTTCTTTTTTGCTTATAAAAGGTGTTAAAAACTCACAAAATTTTATTAAATGTTTATTCCAAGCTTTCCCAAAAATTATTGGAATTATTTTTATATTTTTCTTTATATTACTAATAAAATTCAATGTAATTTCAATTTTATGATCATTTTCGATTAGGGCATCGTCTATATTGATAAAATTTAAATTTCTTAATAAATTTAATATTTTGAGGTTTACTTTAATATTTTTATTAAAAATTCTCCATACATGATGATTAGATATATTAATTAAAAAATTGCTTTCAGCTTCAGAGATTATAAATATATTATTAGTTTGATTTGATATTATTTTGGTAAACAAATATTCATTTTTTAAAAAAAACTCATAGTTTCCATAACTTATTAGAATGGCTTTGTGAGTTTTTTTTTCTTTCAACTTAAATGATAAGCTGTTTGTATTATTTAAATAAAATATGTTTTCAACCAAGGGGTTTCTAATTTGTTTTATATATTTCGCCCCTTGATTGCATCTTCTACTGTGTTTATTTCCATAAATTCTGTTCCTTTGTCAATATTTCTATTTGGGTTGCCGGAAATAATTATTACAGTGTCTTTATCATTAACAATACCTTGTTCTTTTAATATTTTAAGAGAAGTTACTACAAATTCAGTAGTTCTTTTAAAATTGTTGTCTACAAGATTAGAATAAACCCCATAAGATAATGTTAATTCTCTTGCCAATCTTTCGCTATTTGTTGTAATGAACAATGGAACACTTGCTCTGTAAGTTGCCATTATTCTTGCAGTTTTACCTTTTAGAGAATCTACAATAATTGCTTTTACATCCATAAGTTTTGTGGCATCGATTGCACATTTGATAATATAGTTTCTTGTAATGCTTTTATCGTAGAAAAGTTCATCTTTATATAAGGTCATTTTTCTGTGTTTTTCAACTTTTTTAGCAATGCTTGTCATCATTTTTACAGCTGCAATTGGATATTTCCCGTAAGCGGTTTCTCCAGATAGCATAATTGCGTCTGTTCCGTTTAAAATAGCATTAGCAATATCAGATACTTCTGCTCTAGTAGGTCTTGGATTTTCAATCATTGTATGAAGCATTTGAGTTGCTGTAATCACAGGTATTCCATACTTTATGCAGGTTTGTGTGATTTTAAGTTGAGCAATGGGTACATCTTCTGCAGGAATTTCAACGCCCATATCTCCTCTTGCAACCATTATTCCATAAGATACTTTTACAATTTCTTCAATATTATCAATTCCTTCTTGATTTTCGATTTTAGATATGATTTTTACATCAGGATTTCCAACGTCATTTAAAATTTTTTGAACATCTTGAACATCTTTAGAATGCCTTACAAACGAATGGGCAATAAAATCAACATTATATTTTGCTGCAAGCTCAATAAATCCTTTGTCTTTTTCAGTTACTGATTGTAGTTTAAGAGAAATGCCGGGAGTATTGATTGATTTTTTATTTTTAATTTGACCATCATTTTTAATTTCACAAATTAATCGGTCAGGCAGTTTGGAAACAACAGTCATTTCAAGCTCACCATCATCGATTAGTACTTTAGATCCTTGAGGTACCTCTTTGACAAATCCGTCATAATTAGTTTGGAAGTTATTGGGTTCATTAATAGGTAAAGTTGAAATGATTACTTTGTCTCCAGTTTTTACAATAATAGGATTTTCAATATTTGCTGTTCTAACTTCGGGTCCTTTTGTGTCGATCATTAGAGCTATTTTATTTGAAATTTTTCGAACATTGTTTATTACTTTTATTGTATCTTCGTGTGATTGATGGGCAGTGTTTAATCTTATGACGTTTACCCCCGCATCGTATAAATCTTTTATATGTTCTGGTTCGCATCTAAGATCAGATATTGTTGCTACAATTTTTGTTAACTTTGAAATCATAAAGTTCTTCCTCCACTGTTATAAATTTTATGCTTTTTGTCTTTGAATAACAATATTTTATTAAAAATTCAAAATTGTGCTTTGCCAGTAGTATTTAGATTTGATTTTTTATTTTTTTTATCAGATTTTCATCCAGCTTAATATGTAAATTTTTTTCTGCTTTTGGAATTACAAGGCCTGGCTTTCCATTTTTAACTCTTCTTAAATTTTTAACTTGAGTGTAGTAAAGATCCGCTTTTCCCGATTTTTTTGCTAATTTTGTATAATTCACACATAAATTACCAGCAGCTAAAAGTACCTCAAGGCAAGGGGTTTTATTTTTTTGACTTTTAATAAAAACATAAGCTCCAGGGTAATCTCTTGTATGAAGCCAATAGTCATTTCCTTTAACACAATGTCTTAAGAGTTCATCGTTTTCTTTTGCGCTTCTTCCGACAATAATTTCAAATCCACAAGATCTAAAATGCAAGCCCATCTTTGGTGTTTTTTCTTTTTTTTTAATAGTAGTTTTTTCTTGATTATACTCTTCTTTTGGAATGAAATTTTCTACTTTTAACATAGTTATTTTTGATTGAATAAGATTAAATTTATCTAGATTTTCTTTTAATTGATTTTGTATAGTTTTAAAAGAATTTTTTCCTTTTTTATATGCTTTAAAATATTGTAAGGCATTTTCTTTTGCTGATAATGATTGATTTAACGATATTTTTATTTTTTCTTCTTTATAATTTAAGAGGTTTATTTCTTTAAGCCCTTTTTGTATTTTGCTAATATTTAATAAAATCAACTCACCTTTTTCTTTTTCATTTTCAATGTTTTCAATCAGTTTGATTTGTTGTTTTAAAGACTTTATTCTTTTCTCCAAATCAATTAGATCTTTTTTATATTTTTCAATAAGTAATTCTTTTATATTGGTGTTTTTAATTTGACTGCCGAGTGATTCGTAGTAATTTTCAAGAAATTCAGAATAAGATGTATAGCCAGCGTTATTGTATTCTTCTTTTAGCCCCATTAATTTTTTATCAGACACTTTATTGCTTTCATGTATTTCTTTAGCTTTTAAAAAGATTTCACCTGTTGTTTCTTTTATTTTGGGTCTTCTGTAATAAGCATCTAGTATTTTAAAGTTTTGGTTTGTAGCTATTATATTTGGAGAGGATGGCCACAATTTAATAAATAAAATAATTATATCTTTTTTTAAAATCTCAAGAGAAATGATTCTTTCATTTTTCATTTGGAAAGCTTTTAGAATTTTTCCATTTTGAATTTTTGATTTTAAGAATTCAGAAAATCTTAATTTTAAGGCATTCTTTTTGTAATTTTTTTTTGTTATATGGAATCTAGTAGTGTTTGGATTTAAAGAGATTAATATTTTAAATTTTTTATTTTCAATTTTATTGTAAATCTCTAAAATCAAACTTTTGTAATCCGGTTGTATTATTTTTTTAATTAAAGAGTTTGTGAAAGGAATTTCTTTAATTAAAGTATTTATTTCAACGTAATTCAAAGACATTTTTTTAAAATCCTAATTCTTTAAAAGTGTTTATACCTAAGCTTTAAATTTTTATTTTATGTATTAAACTATTACTACTAATAATAGTTTATTTACATGATATGTAGTATTATGAAAATAAAGTTTATTAGCAATAAATTTTTAATGTAATTTTGTTAATAGCTTAAGCTTAATAATAAGAGTTCATAGAATGATAAAAACACTACTTTTTTTATTTGTTTTGTATCCTGTTGCTTTGTTTGCTCAAATATCTGCAAATCAATATTTTGAAGGAATTTATGCTAAATATCAAAATATAGGGGATATGCAAGCAACAATTAATTTCACTTTAAAAGGATTAAAGCAAACAGGTGTTTTGCTTTATAAGTTCCCAGACAAGTTTATTATTAATCTAGATTCAAATAATCAAGTTTTTGTAAGTGATGGTGAATTTTTAACAGTTTATGTTCCATCTCTTGGGACTTCGTTTAAGCAGCAATTAATAAAAGGTAGCAGTGGGGGGGGGCTTATGAAAGTTTTAAATAGTGAGTACAGCGTGTCTTATACTAATTCTCCAAATTTAGAAGCTCTCGATTCATCTGATTCTGGAAAATATATTAAATTAACCTTTTCTAGAAAGCTTTACAAGGGGGCTGCTACTATTAATTCTTTTATTATTGCTTTTACTCCGGATGGAATAATTAGAAGAATTACTGCTTATCCTACTAGTGGTGGGCGTGAAATAGTTATTGATTTAGCTGCTGTGAAGTTTAATGTTGGAATTCTTGATAGTAAATTTAACTATGATCCTCCAAAATCTTCAAATAAGGTAGATAATTTTTTATATGATATTAAAAAAAATTAAGGTTTAAATCTATGGAAGAAAATGATTTTATTAAATTTGGGAGTTATTTGAGAAAAGTTAGAAATGGTAAAAATTTGACTCTTGAAATGGTAGCTGATGATATTAAAATTTCTATTAAGTACCTTAAAGCTCTTGAAGATTCTAATATTGAAATTTTTCCAAATGAAGTTTTGGCTGTTGGATTTTTAAGAACTTATAGCGAATATTTAGATATTGATTCTAAATTAATATCAACACTTTTTAAGGACTATAAAAGAAAACTTAATAGTAGTTACATTGGGATTAGATTTGAAGATAAAATTTCAAATTCAGGGTTTTTAAGCGATAATAAAGTTCCTTCGGACAAAAAAATGTTGTTTTTTAGTTTAGATTCTTTAAGTATGTTAAGAATCCTGTTAGGAATTGTTGGTGTTATTTTGCTATTATTTATGCTATTTGCTTTTAAGGAAGTGGAAGTTTATTTTAAAAAATTTTTTAAGATTAGTCAGGATGAGAAGATAATTTCAAATATTCATGAAGTGTCTTTTGATAAAAAGAATTTTTGGAATGTTTCTCTTAAAGAGGGGGATTTTTTATCTTTAACGTGTGGTGATAATGTCGCAAAATATAGAACATCGTTTATTAGTGATGATTTAGTTATTGTTGATGAGTCTAAAAAAAATAAAAATATTTTTAATTTAGGAGAGTTTAAAGAGATAAATCTTGATGATAATCTGAGAGTTAAAATTATTTATGAGAATTATTATTATGATAAGTTAAAAATAGCCCATGTAAGTTTAGAGTCTTTTGCTTTAAATGTTAAATATGTATCTGAGACTAATATTGACAATAGATTTAATATTTTAAATTGGCAGTTTGATGTTAAGGGAACTGAAAAATTACCAAGTAGTAATTATCTTACTCTATATTCTTCTCAAAAACTTTCAAATGTTGATTTAAAAATTGATTTTTTAAATGATACATTTTTTAGATATGCTGATGAAAACAATCTTCATGGCAAATCTTTTTTTGCGTCCAAAGGTATTCCTATTAATTTAGCTTTTGAAAAATCTTTAATATTATTCTTTTCAAGACTTTCTGATGTTAATATTATTCTCAATGACAGAGACATTACTCCTTTTTTAAAAGAGCAGGGAAAAGAAATTTTTGCTGTCCAATTTTTTTGGGTAAAGACACCCTCAGGGTTTGATCTTAAGGTTTCTGAAGTTTATTAGTAATAATGGATAAAATAAAGAATTTTTTTTCTAGCTTAAATGTTTTTCAAGAAAAAATTGTTTTTAGTGAAAGTAAAAATCCAATTCTTGTTTTGGCAGGGCCTGGAAGTGGTAAAACAAGGGTTATAATTGCAAAAATTGTGTATTTAATCAAACATATGAATATAAACCCTAATGAAATTTTGGCTTTAACTTTTACCAATAAAGCTGCAAATGAAATGAATGACAGAATAAACGATCTTTTAAAATTTGACAAGAAACTCCATATTCAAACTTTTCATTCTTTTGGGTCTTGGCTTTTAAGATGTTACTATAAGGATTTTGACAAGAATTATGATTCAAATTTTACAATTTGGGATACTAATGATGTTGTTAGATTTGTCAAGCAAATTAATCTTGCTTCAAATCTTGAAATGGCAAAGCATATTGCGGCTTTGATTTTAAAAGGCAAAGAAAATTTTTTTTTAGGAAAATCTGTTGAATTTACAGAAAAGGAAGCTGAGTATATTAAAATTTATGAGGAAGAAAAAGCTAAAAATAATGCTTTTGATTTTTCAGATCTTATTATTAAATCTATTTTAATGCTAAGACAGTCTAAACCTCTAAAAGAATCTGTTCAATCTAAATTTAAAGTGATTTTTGTAGATGAGTATCAAGATACAAATTATTCACAATTTTTATTTTTGAAAGAACTTTATTTAGATGGTATGTATTTTATGGTTGTAGGAGATGAAGATCAGTCAATATATTCTTTTAGAGGAGCTAGAATTGAAAATATTCTTGAATTTGAAAAAACTTTCGGCAATGTTATTAAATTTTATTTAGTGCAAAATTATCGTTCAAGTTCAAATATAGTGGGTATTGCAAATGGGGTTATATCGAAAAATAAAAATAGATATGAGAAACAAATAATAACTCAAAATAGTTCTGATAAAAGAATGAAATTTTTAGTTTTTCAAAGCACATCAGATGAAGCTGAATATTTTTCTAACTTACTTACTCTCAATGATGTTGAGACAGCAATACTTTATAGATTTAATTCCCAATCTTTTTATTTTGAAACATCGTTTTTAAAGAAAAATATCTCATACAAGGTTTTAGGATCAATTAAATTTTATGAGAGAGAGGAAATAAAGGATATTATGTGTTTGCTTAGGCTTTTTATAAACAGGAAAGATAAAATAGCTTTTTTGAGAATAATAAACAAGCCTTCTAGAGGAATTGGGAAAACTACTCTAGACAAAATAATTAGTGCTTTAAATGATGATGGTGTTAATTTTAATTTGTTTTGTGCGAGTAAAAAGGTTTTAGGCTTGCTTAAAAATAGAGCTAAAGAGTCCCTTTTATTGTTTTTAAATGCTTATGATGATCTGAGTAAAAAACTTTTTGAAGATCATTACATTAATTTATCTGCTTTTATTAATGATATTGTAATTAAGTTTGGTCTTTTAGATTATTATAAAAAATTTGATAAGGAAGAAAAATTAAGAAACATTGACGAGCTTATTAATAGCGGAATTGAATATTCGGGTACATTTGAAGGTCTTGCTATATTTTTAGAAAATTCTTCACTTTCTCCTTTAATTTCTGGAGATTTTAAGTCTAATATATTTTTGTCTTCAATTCATGGTGTTAAGGGACTTGAATTTGATAGAGTTGTGATTTCTGGACTTGAGAAAGGTCTTTTACCAGCTGAAATTGAAGAATTAACAGAAGATAGGCTTGAGGAAGAGAGAAGACTTTTTTATGTTGCAATCACGAGAGCTAAATCAGAGCTTATTATTACCTTAAATTTGAGGCGAGCTTTTAGAGGTTCTTTTAAAAGCACTGCGCTTTCTGTTTTTTTCCAAGATATTGACAAAAACTCTTATGACATTGTCTTTATTCCCGAATATTTGAAAGAGTATTTCAACAATTTTTTTATTAATAATAAAAGTGTTGTTAGATTTAATATTGGAGATTATATAATTTATAATGAAGAAAAGGGAATGATTATTGATAGCTGGTACCAAGGTAACTTGCAGTTTGTTAAAATTAGTTTGAGAAATGGTAAGAAGGCTATTTTGAGTCCTGAGTATATTAAAAAAATTATTAAAGTTTAGAGGTTTATTTTGAAAGATATACATTTAGAAAATAGCTTGAAATTAAGCTTAGTAAGGCTTGGTGGAGAGAGTGAAGATAAATTTATTTCAAAATTTGAAAAAGTTATTAGATTGGTTGATGAAATTTTAAATTTTGAGGTTCAAATTAATTTTAATGCTAATAAGAAAAAGATTTCTACATTGCGTGAGGATAAAGTAAGATTTTCTCTTCCTATTGAATCGATTAAGAGGCTGAGTAATTCGTTTTTAGATGGATATTTTTCATCTCCTAAAATATTAGAATAAGGATAAGGTTTTGGACTTAAGCAATTTAACTTTAACCAAAATTCAAGAATTAGTTTTAACTAAAAAATGTAAAATTTATGATATTTTGCTTGCTTATAAAAATAATTATGAATTAAATAAAGATATTAATGGATATATTGAATTTTTTGATGATTCTTTAGAGATTGCAAAAAGGTATGACGATTGTTTAGAAAATTGTGAATTAGAGAATTTTCCTTTAATTGGTATGCTTATTGCTGTTAAAGATAATATTTCAATTCAAGATAAATCTTTAACCTGTGCTTCTGAAATTTTAAAAGGCTATATTTCTCCTTATGATGCAACTGTGATCAAAAGGCTTAAGAATAAAGGAGCAATTTTAATTGGTAGAACCAATATGGATGAATTTGCCATGGGTTCTACTTGTGAATTTTCTTATTATGGCGCAACTTTAAATCCTTTAAATAGAGAATATGTTATAGGTGGTAGTTCTGGAGGCTCTGCAGCTGTAGTTGCATCTTTTCAGGCACCTTTTTCGCTTGGTAGTGATACTGGGGGTTCTGTTAGACTTCCTGCATCTTATTCAGGAATTTTGGGCTTCAAGCCTTCTTATGGGGGTCTTTCTCGTTATGGACTTGCATCTTATGCTTCTTCTTTTGATCAAATAGGCTTTTTTGCGCATTCTATTGAAGATATTGCTTTAATCTTAAAGCATACTTGTGGATCTGATGAAATGGATTCTACTAGTGTAGACATCTTTGATGATTTTTATCCTTTAAAAATTGAGTCTTTGCAAGGTAAAAATTTAGTTGTGATTAAAGAACTTAGCGAAGATTTAATGGACAAAAATATTGCAACTAGTTTTTCTAAATTTAAATTAGATCTTTTGTCAAAAGGTATTAATATAAAAGAAGTTTCAATAGAAGAGATTAATTTTATTTTATCAATTTATTATACAATTTCTCCTGTTGAAGCATCCTCAAATCTTGCTCGTTATACTGGGCTTTGTTATGGTAAGAGAATGTCAGAAAATTTAAGCCTTAATGATTTTTATTTTAAACATAGGAGCAATTTCTTGTCAGAAGAAGTTAAAAGACGCATTGTTCTTGGAAATTATTTGTTGTCAGAAGGATATGATGCTAAATATTATGCAAAAGCTTGCGAAATTCTTCAAAATTTGATTATTCCCAAATTCAACAAGCTTTTTGAAAGTTGTGATTTTATTATCACTCCTACAAGTTTTGTTAAACCTTTTAGGGTTGGTTTGGCTTTTGATGATCCTGTTAAAATGTATTATTCAGATATTTGTACTGTGATTGCAAATCTTATTGGAGCTCCTGCTATTTCGCTTCCGTATTCTAAGGATAAAGAAGGATTATCGATTGGAATGCAAATTATTGGGCGCAGTAAAAAGGATTTTGAACTTTTAAGTTTTTCAAAAAATGTGATTAGGGAATTGGGATTGAATGGAATATAAATTAGTTATTGGATTAGAAATTCATATTCAGCTAGGTTTAAAAACAAAGGCTTTTTGTGGATGTAAAAATGAGTTTGGAGGAGTCCCTAACTCTCGTATTTGTCCAATTTGCCTTGGGTTACCCGGGGCATTGCCAAGTGTGAATGTAGAGCTTATTAATAGTGCAATTTTAGCAGGGCATGCCACAAGCTCAAAGATTAGCCGCGTTGTTAAATTTGATAGAAAACATTATTATTATCCAGATTTACCAAAAGGATATCAAATCTCACAAAATGATAAGCCAATTTGTGAGGGAGGAAGCTTATTGATTGAAACTTCTGCTGGGCTTAAAAAGATTAACATTATTAGAATTCATATGGAAGAAGATTCAGGTAAAAGTCTACATTTGCTTGATAGTGAAAATCAAAGTTATATTGATTTTAATCGTTCAGGGGCTCCTTTGCTTGAGATTGTCTCTGCTCCAGATATTAGCAGTGGAGATGAGGCAGTTGCTTTTTTAAGTTCTTTAAGAGAAATTTTTAGGTATCTTGATTTGTCAGAATGCAATATGGAAAATGGTTCTTTCAGATGTGATGTAAATGTTAATTTAATTATTAAAGAGAGTGACGTTGAGTATAAAACTCCTATAGCTGAAATAAAGAATTTAAACTCTTTTAAATCTATTAAAGCTGCCATTGAATATGAAGAATTAAGACAACAAGAAGAATGGGTTAAATTTAGGAAAACTCTTGATAGTTGTGGTAAGCATACTAGAGGATTTGATGATAAGAGCGGAATAACAGTGATTCAAAGGGATAAAGAAACAGTATCTGATTATCGTTATTTCCAAGAACCCGATTTGCCTTTAATAGAGATTGATGATTTTTATATTGATAATATTAAAAAATTAAAGTTAATTGAGCTTCCATTTGATGCAAGAGTTAGACTTAAGGCCCAATATGGATTAAGTGATTTTGATGTTACTACTTTAACATCAGATAAGCATTTACTTAGATATTTTGAAGAGGCTGTTATTAATTCAAGCGATCCTAAAAAAGTATCCAATTGGGTATTATCCGAAGTTTTAAGTGTTCTTAATGACAAAGGAATTAGTGTTCTTGAATATGACTTGCCTCCAAGTTATATTACAGAGCTTGTTGAATTTATTGTTGATGGTAAAATAAGTGGTAAAATGGCAAAAAAAGTGTTTTCAGAGATGATGGCTAGAAAAGTTTCAGCTTCTGTTATTATAAGTGAAAATCAATTAGAGCAAATAAGTGACGAGTTTATTATTAAACAGATTGTTCTTGAAGTTTTAAATGAAAATCCCAAATCAATTGAACTTTACAAAAAGGGTAAAGATCATGCTATTAAATTTATGATGGGGCAAATAATGAAAAAATCTTCAGGAAAGATTAATCCTATACTTGCAAATGAAATTCTTTTACAAAGTTTAGCAAATGTATGATTTCTCCTTAATAGATAATTTGCCGGTGATTAAAAGAGCAAGATTTTTTTATCTTTACGATATTCATGGCAAGAGATATTTGGATTTATATTTAAATGGTGGAAAAAATTTTTTAGGCTATAGGATTCAAGGTTTAAATCGCCTTTTTAAGCAAACTATGTCAAGGGGCTTGATATCTCCTTATCCTTCTGTTTTTAAAAATCAGTTTATCAATTTAGTATTTACTTTTTTTAAAGAGGCCGGATCCGTTTATATTTTTAAGCTAGAGCGAGATGCAAAAGAATTTTTACTATCTTTAACTGGTAAAGATAAAGTTTTTATGCCTTGGGAAAAGGGAGAAGGAATATATGAGTTTAAAGTAGGATTTAACAATATTAAATATCCTATGATTTTTAATATTCCTTTGCCTGATTGTATGTCTGTTAGTATTGTTATCATAGATAACAATACTAGAAAAATAGAATTTAAAGATAATTTTGATGCTATAACTTTATCTTTGGCTAGACATACATTAAGCAAACTTTTGTTTTATAGAAAAAATCTCAATATTGATTTTAATTTTTTTACTACATCTTTGTTTAGAGTGACTAATAGGTATATGTTTCCTCTTTATGATGCTTGTTATCATTCTGAAATTTTTAATGAATTTCTTAGGTATGGATATTTAATTAGTCCAACTTTTAGTATTCCGTCTATTGTTCCCTTGAAGTTTTCTAAAGGAGATCTGGATAATTTTAAAAAAATTTGCTTTGCCCTTAAAAACAAGTTTGTTGATGGACTTGACAGTGATCCTTGCAAATAATACAATGAATAAGATTTATGCATAAAATTATATGTAAGGGTAATGTACTATTATGAATAAGATAACCAATAATGTTACGATTTGGATTAAGCCAAAGACTGTTGAGAAAAAATGGTATGTAATTGATGCAGCAGACAGAGTTTTAGGTAAAGTTGCTGTGGATGTTGTTAGAATTTTAAGAGGTAAGCATAAAGCTTATTATACTCCGCATCAGGATTTAGGTGACAATGTTATTGTTATTAATGCTTCTAAGGTTAGGCTGACAGGTAAAAAATATCAACAAAAGCTTTATTATAGGCATTCAAGATATCCAGGAGGTCTTTATTCTGACACTTTTAGAACATTGTCAGAAAGAAAGCCTTGTGCGCCTCTTGAGATTGCTATTAAAGGTATGTTGCCAAAAGGTCCTTTAGGGCGTGATCTTTTTAGAAATTTAAAAGTCTTTTCTGGTTCAGAGCATACTCTTAAAGCTCAAAATCCTATAAAGCTAGAAGCTAATTTAAGAGAGGTAAGATGAAAAAATCAAATTTTAGTAATGTTAATTTATCAATGGGAACTGGTAGGAGAAAATCTTCTGTTGCTAGAGTTTACATTAGAGAGGGTAGTGGCAATATTAAAGTAAATAATAGAGACTTTGACTCTTACATCCAACTTGAAAATTTAAGAACAATGGCGCTATCGCCTTTATTTTTAACAAATACGCTTGGCAAATATGATCTTTATATTAATGTTTATGGGGGAGGAATCTCAGGTCAATCGGGAGCAATAAGGCATGGTATTTCAAGAGCTCTTTTTGAGCTTGATGAATCTAATAAGATGATTTTGAGATCTAATGGGTTTTTAACAAGAGATTCAAGGAAAGTTGAACGTAAAAAATTTGGGAAGAAGAAGGCTCGAAAAAGTTTTCAATTTTCTAAAAGATAATTTTATTTTTATACATTTTACATTTTTTTAAAGCAAAAAAAATCCCTTATACAGGGATTTAATTTATTTCTGCTTAATGGAATAAAAGACGTTTTTACCGTGATATTCGGCAGTTGTTTCTAATTCTTCTTCTATTCTTATGAGTTGATTGTATTTTGCTATTCTATCTGTTCTTGAGAGTGAGCCAGTTTTGATTTGACCTGTTCCAAGAGCTACTACAAGATCAGCTATTGTTGTATCTTCTGTTTCTCCTGACCTATGGGAAACTATTGCTGTGTATCCCGCTTTTTTGGCCATTTCCACAGCTTCAAATGTTTCTGTTAGTGTTCCAATTTGATTAACCTTGATAAGAATTGAATTGGCAATTCCCATTTCGATTCCTTTTTTAAGAAATGAGGTATTTGTCACAAATAAATCATCCCCAACAAGTTGTATTTTGTTTCCAATTTTATCTGTAAGTTTTTTCCATCCATCCCAATCTTCTTCGGCCATGCCATCTTCAATTGAAATAATTGGATATTTTTCTACCCATTTTGACCAATATTCAACCATTTGTTCAGAAGTAAGCTCTTCTTTTGTTGACCATTTAAGCACATATTTTTTTGTTTTTGGATCATAAAGCTCAGATGTTGCTGGATCAAGAGCTATTGATATATCTTTTCCAGGCTCATATCCCGCTTTTTTTATTGCTTCTATAATCATCTCGCAGGCTTCTTCGTTTGATTTTAAATTTGGGGCAAATCCTCCTTCATCTCCAACAGAAGTTGCATATCCTTTTCCATTTAGAATGCCTTTTAGTGTGTGAAAAACCTCTACTGACATTCTTATTGCTTCGCTGAAAGTTTTTGCTCCTATTGGCATTATCATGAACTCCTGAAAGTCAACAGAGTTGTCAGAATGTGCGCCACCATTAATAATATTGCACATAGGTGTAGGCAAGATATTGGCTTTGTACGCTCCAAGATATTGATAAACCTTAAGCCCAAGGTACTTTGCGGCAGCTTTAGCTGTAGCCATTGAAACCGCTAATATTGCATTAGCACCAAGCTTTTCTTTTGTGGGGGTGCCATCAAGTTCAAGCATTTTTCTGTCGATTGCAACTTGATTTAAGGCGCTCATACCTTCGAGTTCTGGGGCAATTATGTTTTTTATATTTTCAATTGCTTTTAAAACCCCTTTTCCCATATATACAGATTTATCACCATCTCTAAGCTCAACAGCTTCGTTAATTCCTGTTGATGCACCTGATGGTACGGCAGATCTTCCGCAAGTTCCATCTTCTAAAATGACATCAGTCTCAACTGTTGGATTCCCCCTAGAATCAATAATTTGTCTTGCTTTGATTTTATAAATGTGAAAACCCATTTTTATACTCCTCATATTATTTATATTATTTACTTTAATGTATGTTTTTAGTATAATGTTAAAAAGTTTAAATGTGTAGTATCTTGCCAAAAGAATTTGAAGGCTTTGTATATAATTTATGAAAGAAAGATGTTTGTGTTTATTTATTTTTGCAACTTTGTGTGTTAATAATCTTTTTTCAGATAATTATATAATGTATGATTTTGATTTGAGTTTAAGTGAATTTTTAGAAGTTTCAACAAGAAAAGACAATCTTGAACCCATTGTTGATTCTAATCGCATATTATTGTTTTATCCTCCCAATAAGGGCATTAGAAAAATTTTTGCTGCTTTTGATTTTGATCAGTATTCTAAAAAATATTTGTTCAAAAAAAATGAGTATGGAGTTTTTTTTGTTAAAGTTAATATTCCTCATGGCACAAGCAATATAAAATATAGACTTATTGTAGATGGTGTTTGGACTAATGATGAGTATAATAAAAATGTGGTTTATAATGAGGATTTAGTCCCATTTTCTAAAATTGAAGTTGCCAAGGAGAAATCTAGTTATATCTCATTGAGAAATCCAATACAATCATATGACAACAATGAAGTTGAAATTTTTTATATCGGTCGTCCTGGACAAATAGTTACAATAGCTGGCAGTTTTAATAATTTTAATCCTTTTTTAAATAGGCTTGTTGAAAAAGAAGACAATAAGGGAATTTATACTATTAAGCTTAAAAATTTACCTAAGGATAGGATTTATTATTATTTTATTGATTCTGGTAATAAAGTAATAGATAAAAATAATGTTAATAGAATTAACTTGTACTTTGTTGAAGGTATTGATAATAAAATAGATTTTGAAGTTTCCTATTTTGACCATAAGTAAGTTTTTCAAGTATTTATTTGTTCATTTCATCAAAAAGGTATTTAGATACAAAATGATCTTTTTCTATTTCTTCAAGTTTTGGATGTACTTGAGTTGATAAATGAATTTTTCTAATGTTTGCTAGGGTTTGTTCGTCTAGTTTTATATTTTTATTTTTTCTTTTTTCGGGGTTGATTTCAGGAATTGATGCTATTAGCATTTTAGTGTATGGATGAACTGGGTTTGAGAACAGTGTTTCTCTGGGTGCAAGTTCTAGGATAACTCCAAGGTACATTACAGCGATTTTATCACTCATATATTTTACTACAGCAAGGTCGTGAGAAATAAATAAATAAGATAAATTGAATTCTTTTTGCAGGGTTTTTAGCAGATTTAAAATTTGAGCTCTGGTTGATACATCAAGTGCAGAAACAGCTTCATCTAAAAGTAAAAGCTTAGGATTTAAAGCTAACGCTCTAGCAATTCCTATTCTCTGTCTTTGTCCCCCGGAAAATTCATGAGGATATCTAGATAACATATTTTTATGTAATCCAACAATATCTATTAATTCGTTTACTCTTTGTTCTATTTCCCGTTTTGTTTTTGGAAGAATTTTGTTTTCATTGTATATTTCTAGCGGTTCTGCAATTATTTCTTTTATTGTCATTCTTGGGTCAAGCGAAGTATGGGGATCTTGAAACACCATCTGCATATCTTTTTTTGTTTTTAAGAGTTCTTTTTTTGAAAGTTCAGTTATGTTTTTTTCGTTAAAGTAAATATTTCCAGAGGTTGGTGTGTAAAGCTGCATTATTGAGCGAAGAGTGGTAGATTTGCCGCAGCCAGATTCTCCAACAAGTCCCAAAGTTTTATTTTTTTCAACTTCAAAGCTAACATTGTTTACCGCATTTACTTTTTGTTTGTTTTTCCAAAATACAAAATCTTCTCCAGTTATGAATGTTTGCATTAAATTTTCTACTTTAAGAATTATTTCTTTTTTACTGCTCATTTAAAACTCCTCAATGCTGGTTTTTGTGCTATTAATAGGATTTTCTTTCATCGAATAAAGTTTTTTATTCGGATCGTGTTCTAATGTTAGAATTGATTTTAAAAGTCCGATAGTGTAAGGGTGTTTAGGATTGTTAAATATTTCCTCTACTGTTCCTTCTTCTACAATTTTTCCTTGATACATGACAGATACTGTATCACAAATTTCAGCAACAACTGCAAGATCATGAGTTATAAATATGGTAGAAGTATTAAATTTTTTAGATAGGTTTTTGATTAATAATAATATTTGCTCTTGGATTGTAACATCAAGGGCTGTTGTCGGTTCATCTGCTATTAATAAGGACGGATGGCAGCTAAGTGCCATGGCAATCATGACTCTTTGCCTCATGCCTCCTGAAAATTGGTGGGGGAAATGTTTTATTCTTTCTTCTGCGTTTACAACACCAACAGTTTTTAACATTTCTATTGCTTTTTCTTTGGCCTCTTTTTTTCCTAATCTTTGGTGTAAAATTATTGTCTCTTCAAGTTGAGTTGATATTCTTAAAAATGGGTTTAATGAAGTCATTGGGTCTTGAAATATCATTGATATTTTATTACCTCTGATTTTTAAAAGTTCTTTTTCGCTAAGTTTTAACAGATCTTGATTTTCAAATAGTATTTCTCCGCTTTTATATACTGTTGTAAGTTCTGGTAATAATTTTAAAATAGCCATGCTTGTTACGGATTTTCCACTCCCAGATTCCCCAACGATAGCTCTAATTTCTCCTCTTTTTACAGATAGATTAACATTACTTACGGGATGAATTGTTGTATGTTTTAATCTAAAGTCAATTGCTAAATTTTTTATTTCTAATATGTTGTTTTTTTCCATTCAATTTCTCCTTAGATGCTATCTTTTGGATCAAACGCATCCCTTAACCCATCACCTAAAAAGTTCATAAATAATAAAAATATTGTCATAACTATAGCTGGAATAAAAACTTTCCATGGATATTCGATAAATGTAGCAATTCCATTTTGTACTAATTCTCCCCAGCTTGTCATTGGAGCTGAAATTCCAAGTCCTAAAAAGGATAAAAATGCTTCAGCCATAATAAAGCTTGGAACCCTTATTGTTGTGAATATAACTATCATTCCAATGCTATTAGGGATTAAGTGTTTTAAAATTATTCTTTGATTTGTTGCGCCGAAAGTTTTGGCTGCTTGTATAAATTCTGAGCTTGATAGTGATTGTACTTGACCTCGTACAACTCGGGCTACTGTTAACCATGATACAAATGCAAGTGCTATGAATAATCCTATTATACTTCTCTCCATTATTGCCATTAGTATTATTACAATAAGTAAATAAGGCAATACGTAAAGAATTTCTATTGTTTTAGTGATTATTTTGTCAGGCAATCCCCCAAAAAATCCTGCTATTGCTCCTAGAATAGTTCCTATTATCATAGATAAGAAAGCCCCAATAAATCCTACAGAAAGAGAGATTTGACTGCCCTGTATTAATCTTGCAAGCAAATCTCTTCCAAGATTGTCTGTGCCAAGCAAATATACTCTTTTATGTATTTTTACTTCCTTTTTATCTATTATTTGAACTTCATTTTCTATTTTTCTTTTTATGTCTTCTAGTTTTTTTAGTTCGTCTTCATTTATTTCTCTTTTTTCTTTTTTTGCTAATTTTTCAATAAATTTTTTTTCTTTCTTATACCATAGCTCTCCAGCAGCTTGGAAAGATGGTGGTAAATCGGAATGCTCTACTATTTGAGTATGGTATTTATATATTGGTAATATTGGCTGTAGAATAGCAATTAAGATATAAAATCCAATTACAAAAAGACTGCCAAATGCCAGTTTATTTTCTTTAAATCTTGACCATGCTCTTCTTTCGAGTTTAGAATTGTTTTTTTCATTTTGTTTTTCAAGGCTATTCATTTTGATTTCCTCTTATACTCTTGGATCTAACATTTTATATATAATGTCTGATATTAATATAGAAATAAGCAATATTATTGAGTATACCAATAATCCCCCCATTAATACTGGGTAATCTCTGTTTAGTGCAGATTCTGTTATAAACATTCCCATTCCAGCAATTCTAAATATTTTTTCGATAACTACGCTTCCAGAGATTATAGCAGCAAATGCTGGACCCACATAGCTTATTACAGGTAGTATTGCTCCTCTTAACATGTGCTTTATAACTATCTTTTTAAAGTCCAGCCCTTTTGCACGTGCGGTTCTTACAAAGTCACTCTGTATTATTTCTAACATTGAGCCTCTAATTATTCTTGCGAAAATAGCTATATTAGGCATACTAAGAGTTATTATGGGTAAAATTAAATTTGAAAATCCTCCTCTTTCTGTGATCCATCCGGAGGTGTAAAGCAAACCCCATTTAATTGCAAAAAAGTATTGTAAAATTGGCCCTATTACGAATAGTGGTATAGAAATTCCTAATATTGCTATTGATGTTATTATATAGTCTATATAAGTGTTTTTATAAATAGCAGCCAAGATTCCTATTGGTATTCCTATTGATAGCGATATAATGAGGGACATTACCCCAAGAGTAAGTGATTTTGGAAATCCTAATCTTATGTATTGATTAACAGTAAGGTCTTTCTTTTTTAAAGAAGGTCCCAGGTCTCCTTTGAGAACGTTTGAAATATAGTAAAATGCTTGAATATAAAAAGGTTTGTCAAGATGATATTTTTCCATCAATCTTGCTTTTACTTGAGGATCAATAGGTTTTTCAGAATCAAATGGGCTTCCAGGGGCCATTCTCATTACAAAAAAGCATAAAAAAACTATTGCTAGTAAAGTTGGGATTATTCCTATTAATTTTTTTAAAGTAAACTTTAACATTTTTGCTCCTTTGTAACCTTTGTAATAGATACTGGCAACATTATATATTAGTCAATTATATCATATAGTATTTATTGTTTTTCAAGCCATAGTTGATAATTTTTAATGGAATAGAAATTTATTTGCATTGTAATTAGAAGTTTTTTTAAAAAAAATGTATTTTGCCTTTTTAATTGTTGTTATTTTTACTTTAATCAATAGTATTCTATTGGTTGATATTTAGCTAGTTTTGCTTTTGTATTAAACTTAAATATTAATTTTAAATTATGTAGAGCTTTTTTAAAAATTAATTAATTGTGTTTTGCATTCTTAATTGGCTTTAATTCAGATAAGTAATAAACTTCTGATACATTAGGATTCCATCCAGTCCATTTGTCGTTTCTGAAAAGATAGTGTCCAGAATATATGTATATTGGTGCGGCAGGAAAATCTTTTTCAATGATTATTGATTCCGCTTTTCTGAGTAATTTTTTTCTTTTTATAGGATCTTTTTCAAAATCCGATTCTCTAACAAGTTTATCAAATTCTAGGTTTGAATATCTGTATGATGCAAGTTGAGAATTTTCACTTGTGAATATTGTGAAGTATGTGTGTGGATCCAAATATTCTCCAATGCGCCCAATTCTTATTATTTCAAAATTGCCCGTATTTCTACTATTAGTAAGAACAGGCCAATTTTCATTAGCAAGCATAATATTTATATTTAAAATTTTTTTCCATTGGTCTTGAATAAATGAAGCAATTTTTTTATGAGTTTCATTTGTATTATATTTTAGCGTTAGCATTGGAAATCCTTTTCCATTAGGATATCCAGCTTGTGTTAAAAGTCTTTTAGATTTTTCAGGATCAAATAAAGCCAATTTTTTACCATAATTGTAATTTTCAAGGCTAGGAGTTATTTCTCTTGTGGGAACTGTGCCATCATTGAGTACTTTGTAAGTTAAAGTTTCTCTATCAATAGCTAGCGTTAAAGCTTTTCTAACTCTAGCGTCATCAAGGGGTTTTATTTTTGTATTAAACGAGTATAAATAAATTGCATTACTTTTGTGTTGATAATAGTCATTTTGTAGTTTTATTTCATTTACAATGTCTGGAGGGATGCTGTTAAAAATAGCATCGATTTCGTTATTTTTGTACATATTGTATACAGTTAGATCATTGTCAGATGTAATGTAGACAAGCTCTTCAAGCTCTACTTCTTTTGCATTGTAATAGTGTTTATTTTTTTCAAATATAATTTTTTCATTAGGCAATCTTTTTTTTAATTTAAAAGGACCACTGGTAACCATGTTTTCAGGCTTTGTCCAATTGCCCTTATATTTTTCAATAACATGAATAGGTACTGGCATGAATGCGTGATGTAGGAGTAATTCAAGAAAATAAGGTTTTGGAGATGTAAGTGTTATTTCTAGTGTTTTGCTATCAATTGCTTTAATTCCAAGCTCAGAATCAGATACTTTGCCATCAAAATACTCTTGTCCATTTTTTATTATCGATTTAAGCACGTCAACATGTGCAGATTCTGTTTCTTTATTTAAAATTCTTAAAAAAGATTTTCTTATGCCTTCAGCAGTGATTGAAACTCCATCGCTCCAAACAAGATTATCTCTTAGATAAAATTGATATGTTTTTTTATCTTTTGAGGCTTCCCAATTTTTAGCAAGCCCAGGCTTTAGTTTTCCCGTTTTAGTATTTAATGCTAAGAGCCCCGAGAATACTTGTTCTAAAATTCTTGCTCCGATTGTTTCATCTACCAAGTGTGGGTCAAGTGATGAGGGTGCTCCCCCTATGTATACTTTAAATGTTAATTTCTCCTTTTCCGAATTGTTATTACATGTAATCAAAGATGCGGCAAGCATAATTAGCACTGCTATCTTAATTTTTTTACCAATTTTTTCAGTTTTATTAAAATCCATCTTAACCTTTCCCCCAATTATAATTATTTATAAAGTTTAAGCTATCTTTTTTTTAGAAGAAAGTCAATAAAAAAATCGCCTATAAAAATAAATTAATAGACGATTTTTATTTAATTAAAGATTATTTATTTTTTTAATTTTAGTTGAGATAAATCAAATCTTTCTGAAATATTAGTATTCCAGCCTGTCCACTTGTCATTTCTGAAAAGGTAACTATTTCCATATATGTATATTGGGGCTATTGGAAAATCTTTTTCAATAATTATTTCTTCTGCTTTTCTTAGGATATCTTGTCGTTTTATTGGATCAAGTTCAAGATCGGACTTCTTAATAAGTTCGTTGTATTCTAAGTTTGAGTAATTGTGAGATGAGAATTGTGTATATCCATGTGTGAATATGCTTAAAAATGTTAAAGGATCAGCGTAATCTCCTATCCATCCTGCTCTTGCTATTTCGTAATTTCCACTTGCCTTAGTGTTTAGGTAGGTTGTCCATTCTTCATTTTCAAGTTCCACATCAATGTTTAAAATTTTTTTCCATTGGTTTTGAATAAATTCACTAATTTTTTTATGAGATTCGTTTGTATTATATTTTAATTTAAAAACAGGAAATCCATTGCCATTAGGATAGCCAGCTTCAGCTAGAAGGGTTTTTGCAATTTCAGGATTAAATAATTCTAAATTTTTTGCATAAGAATATGAGTTAAAGTTAGGAGTTACTCTTCTTGTAGGAGTAGTTCCATTGTCAAGAACTTTGTAAGTAAGTGTTTCCCTGTCAATAGCAAGAGTTAAGGCTTTTCTAACTTTAACATTGTCAAGTGGTTTAATGTGTGTGTTGAATGCAAAAAAGTATATGGCGTTAACAGCTGATGAGTAATAATCACTTCTTAATTTTAGATCTTTAATTAAATCGGGTGGTATAGTCCCAAAGATTGCATCTAATTCTTTATTTTCATACATTTTATATGCTGTTGAGCTGTCATTTGTTGTATAAAATGCAATTTCTTGTAATTCTACTTCTTTTGAGTTGTAGTATTTGTCATTTTTTTCAACTACATATTTTTCGTTTGGAATTCTTTCTTTTAACTTAAAAGGGCCACTTGTAACTATGTTTTCAGGACTTGTCCAGCTGTGTCCGTACTTTTCGGTAATATGAATTGGTATTGGAATAAATGATTGGTGTACTAACATGTCAATAAAATAGGGCTTTGGTGATTCTAGTGTTATTTCTAATGTTTTTTCGTCAATTGCCCTAATCCCAAGTTCAGAGTCAGACACTTGCTCGTCAAAATATTTTTGACCATTTTTAATAGTTGATTTAACCATTTCAGCATAATTTGATCCAGTTTCTTTATTTAAAATTCTAAGATAAGATTTTCTAATTCCTTCTGCAGTGATTGCAGTCCCATCACTCCAGGTGATTTTTTCTCTTAGAGTAAATGTGTAAACTGTTCCATCAGGAGAAATGTCCCAACTTTTTGCAAGGCCCGGTTTGTTTCCCCCTGTGTTAGGATCTCCTGTAACAAGCCCTCTAAACATTGTGTCTATCATTTTTGATCCGACATTGTCGTCTGCTAATTGAGGGTCAAGGCTACTTGGCTCTGCCCCCAAGCTTATTTTAAATGATACTCCTTCTTTTTTTTCTTCTTTATTACAACAAAGAAAAGTTAGAAAAAATATTATTGAAAATAATAACTTTTGTAATTTCATAATTTTTATGCCTCCGTTTTAAAGTTAGCTTTAATTTTATAATTGTCCTTTTGTATACATTAATTTTAAATCTTAATTTTAAAAATACTTAATTTTTTTATTTTTTAGTTTTAATATCTTCATATAAATAGCTTTCTGCAATATTGGGCACCCACCCTGTCCATTTATCATTTCTGAAGAGGTAATGAGATTTAGGTATATATAAGGGCGCCATAGGGAAATCTTTTTCTACTATGATTGCTTCAGCTTCTCTTAAAATGTCTTGCCTTTTTATTGGATCAAATTCTAAATGAGATTTTTTTATTAAATCATCATACTTTTTGTTTGAATATTTGTATGCTCCGAAAAAATGATTTTCTGTTGTAAATAAACTTTCTAAGAATGTCAAAGGGTCAAAATAATCTCCTATCCATCCCATGCTTGTAATTTGGTAATTTCCAGTTCTTCTGCTTCCTAAAAATGTTGTCCATTCTTCATTCTCGATTTCTATGTTAATGTTTAGGATTTTTTTAAATTGTTCTTGTAAGAATTCTGCTACTGTTTGGGTTCCTCCTGAAATTTTATATTTTAATGTAGGAAATCCTTTTCCATTTGGATATCCAGCTTCAGCTAAAAGTTTTTTAGCATTATCAGGGTCAAACAGTATTAAATTTTTTCCATAAGAATAATCATCAAATTTTGGAGTTAAATTTCTTGTTGGATCTGAACTCCCTTTTAAAACTATTTTAGATAAAGTTTCTCTATCAATAGCAAGTGAGAGGGCTTGTCGAACTTTTAAATTGTCTAGCGGCTTTAGGGTTGTATTAAAGACCATATATGCCATTGCATTTTTTAATCCCGAGTAATAATCATCTCGTATTTTAATTTCTTCCAAATTATTTTTTTCTGCTGCTTGCAGAAAATCGATTTCACCGTTTATGTACATATTGTAAGCCACGCTACCTTCTATTGGGTAAAATATCACCTCATCAATTTCTACATTTTTTGCATTATAATATTTTTCATTTTTTTCTATTACGATTTTATCGTTAATTGATCTTTCTTTAAGTTTGTATGCGCCATTAACAACTATATTTTCAGGATTTGTCCAATTTTCTCCATATTTTTCAACAATGTGCATTGGAACTGGTATGAATGCTGAGTTTGTTAGCATATCAGGGAAATAAGGCTTTGGAGATGTTAATGTTATCTCTAATGTTTTGCTATCAATTGCCCTAATCCCAAGCTCAGATTCAGATACTTTTTCATCAAAATATTCTTGTGCGCTTTTTATTGTAGATTTTACTAAATTAGCATACAATGCAGCTGTTTTTTTATTTAAAATTCTTAAATATGATTTTTTTATCTCTTCGGCAGTGATTGAAACTCCGTCGCTCCAAACTATATCTTCTCTTAGGTTGAATGTATAAATAGTTCCATCGTCAGAAATATTCCAACTTTTTGCAAGTCCTGGTTTATATTTTCCAGTTTGTGAATCTTTTACTGCTAGGCCTAAGAATAGGTTTGTAATGATATTGCTACCGTAAAGGTCTGTTGAGATCTGAGGATCAAGTGATGATGGTTCGTTTAAGTTTGACACTCTAAAAACTATTTTTTCTTTTTTAGCACTACTAATACAGGCTATTAGAAAGAAAATAGTTAGCATTAAAGCTATTTTTATATATTTCATGGGATTTTCCTTTTTCAATGTTTTACATATTTATTGTGTTGATTTTTTATTAATCTTTTTTAATAAAAAATATTTACTTTTAAATATTTGTGCCCCCTGGTACTTTATTTCTCTTATGTTTAAATTTTACTTTAATTTTTACAATAAAAAAAGTCTATTAATTTAAATGGGTTTTTTTGTGGTTATTTTATCTATTATTGTAAGTTGAAATTTTACTTTAATTTTGTGTAATAAATAAGGTATAATGGGTATGAAATGTTTTTTAAAATGTATGCTTGTTTAATATTAGTTATTTAGTGTTAGTTTTTTGGAGTTGCTTGTTTGTAATAAATAAAATAATGTAGCTAATAATTAAGTGGCAACATAGAATGCTTTAAAAGGTGCTAGTTTTATGTTTGTACAAAATGAAAGTTTTGATAAATATTTTAAAGACATGGAAAGCGACTTTGTAAGTCAATTTAAGTCGGTTGAAAATGTTAATTATTTGGAGAAATCTTATCGTAATGCAGATTCTAATAGTAGAAGATTAGCAGATAGAATGATAGAGAGACTGCTTAAGAGTGGTTCTACTATTGTAGGCATGCAAAATATTTTAGAACTTTACCAAAAGGTTAAATCCGGTAAGTCTTCAATTATATTAATGGAGCATTATAGTAATTTTGATTTTCCTTGTTTCCAATTTTTACTTTACAAAATGGGTTATCGTGAGATTGCAGATCATATTATTCCAATAGCTGGAGTTAAGCTTTTCAGGGATAATTTATTTGTTAAAACTCTTTCTTTGGGATACAATGCAATATTAGTATATCCGCCGCATGCATTTGTTGGGGTTGGTATAGAGCATGCTAGGCAAAGACGTGTTTTTAATGCTAATTCTATGAAATATATTTATGAAAAGAAAAATAGTGGATGCATTATACTTATTTTTCCTACGGCTACTAGATATAGAAAAGGAAGACCTGAAACAAAAAAAATAATTTTAGAAATTGGTAATTATTTTAAAATTTTTGATTATTATTTAATGATTGGAGTTAATGGAAATGTTTTAGAAGTTTCTGAGGATGGAGATATGTCTCACGATGTTTTTAAAAGAGATTGCCTTATATATAATGCTGACAAAGTTAGAAGTATTGTTGAATATAAAGATAAAATTTTAAATACTTTAAAAGATTGCCAGACAGAGATTACAAAGGAAGCTTTGGGGTTAAAAATTGCTGAGGATTTAGAAAATCGCTTTAATGTGCTTCATGCAGAAGGGCTTGAAGTGTATAAAAAGAGTTTTTGATGAGCTAGGAATTTGATTGCAATATGCCTGATATAGATAAAATAAGACAGTTTAAAAGAGAAATATTAGATGATCTTTCTAATGAGAGATTATCTAAAGAATCTTTTGGTGTGAGTATGGATGTTAAGCCTCCTGAGCCTGGAGAGAGTATTATTCCTTGGATAGGTGAAGATCTTACTTTAGAGGAAAATGATGATGAGTTTGATTTGAATTTTATGCTTGATGCTCTTGAGAATGAAGATAAATTATCCTACTCTGACATTTCTAATAACAATTTGTCTTTCAATAATTCTGATTTGAAAGTTGATATAGATTCAGAGCTTTCAACTTTGAATAATGATTTTGATGTTTCTTCTAATGACTCTTTTGAAAATAATATTGACAAAGTTCTTGATGATAATTCTATTGATTTAGAAAGTGCTTCTAAACTTGATTTTGATAAGTTAATCAATTCTTCAGAATTAAATTCTGAAGAATTGATTAACACCCAAGGTGATAATAATTCTTTTGAAGCTAGCAATGATTCTTTTTTTTTAGAGGATGATGATTTTTTACAATCTAATAAATCTAATGAATTTAATATTGATGATACTATAAATGATAAAAGCCAGACAGGTGAACAATCAGAGATGTTCGCTGGCGGCGATTTAAATTTAAGCACAGATGACAATGTTTTTGAAAATGTTGCAGATGATTTTAAATTTTTAGAGTACAATCAAAATTCAAATTCCAAACGCTTTGAATTTAAGGTTAATTATCCATTATTTTTAAAGCATTTGAATTCCTATCCTAGAAATTTAAGAATTGCAATTGCTGAGGCTTTAACTCAGGAGAATATTTCAAAGTATAAGCTTGAAGCATTAATTGATCTTGTTGAAAAAAATAAAAAAGGGTTGAAATTTATTGCTAAATTTGTAGGAGATATTGTTGGGCGATCTATTAAATTGCCTGTCATTTATTTTAAGGCGGAAGAATTTAGCAAACTTCAACAGAAATTGAGTTATAGGGTCTCAAGAGCTTTGCTGCCTTTGGTAAAAATAGCTTCTTTTTTTGTTGTTTTAGTTTTGTTTTCTTTATACTTTATAGTAGATGTAGTATTTTTTTATATTGCTTCTGAAAGCAAGTATAAAGAGGGGATAGAATCTATATATGCAAATAAAAGGGAGCTTGCAAAAGCTATCTTTAGAGATGCTTATTATATTAGGCCCGATGATAAATGGTTTATTAATTATGCTAAAGCGTTTGAAGAAGTCAGAGACTTTGATAGCGCTGAAGAGAAATATGAGGAATTGTTTACAATTGAGCCTTTTTCTAAAAATTCTGCAAATAGAAGGCGAAAAAAGTTTAATAAGGAAGGGTACATTGCGTATGCTTCTATGAAAATTAGTCTTGGAGAATACTCTCAGGCCAATTCAATACTCGATGAGGTTATATCTTATGATCTTTACGATTATGATGCTTTAGTATTAAAGGGAGATAATTATTTTAAATGGGCTAAGACAAATTCTAATTACTATAAAGATAGTATTAATAACTATACGGTTGTTCTTTCGAAGTATGGACAAAAAAAGGAAATTTTATTTAAGCTTTTCAATGCTTATATTGAAGCTAATTTAGATATTGAGTCTGATAATGTTAATAATTTTATTAAGTCAAATGAAATTCTAGATGTTGATGAAGTTGTTTATACTAAATATGCTAAAAAGCTTGTAGACAAGTATATTTCTTTTGTGTCTTACAATCATAGAGCAAATAATCTTGCTATAAACTTAAATTATCTTAATGGACAAACAAATTTATTAAATAAGGAATTTTCTGATTTAAAAAGAAATGACGGCAAAACTGTTTTTAAGCTTGATAATAATGTTAATATGAATTCAGAGATTGAATACATCCTTAGAAAAATCTTAAATAAAAATCCCAATTACGATAAGGCGCTTTTTGAAAGTGGAAGATATTCGTATTACATAGGGGATTTTAAGAAAGCAGAAGTTTATTTACTTAAAGCATTAAATAGTTTTAGGCAAAAAAATTCTATTGAAGATGCTGGGGACAAAATATTGGCTTATAAAATCTTAGCAGACATTTATGAAAAATCTAGAGATTCTCTTAGGGCAAGCAATATTATCGGTTTAGCCTTAAATGATTATTCTTTTTATAAAAAATACAATCTTATAAAAGGATCTAAGGAGATTTCTTCAATTTATGAAAAGCAAGGTGATATTCTTAGATCTTTAAATGACTTTAGGTCTGCGATATCTTCTTACAAATTAGCGATAGATGAGGGCGTTGATTATCCAGATGTTTACTATAAAGTTGGATTGCTTAGTTACAGAGAAAATAATTATGATGATGCATTGAAATATTTATTTAAAGTGGAGAGCATGGCGGGATTTTCAAGTAGTAACGAAGTTTTAAATTCTATTGCTTTAACTCTTTATAAGGTAGGTGATTTTTTAGCCTCCAGGAGTTATTATTTAAGGGTTATGCAAAATTTAGAACTGGAGAAGGCTAATGTTTTAAATTTTAATCCCAAGGAAAATGATTATCATAAAATTCTTTTACTAAAAGAAATTGAGACTTATAATAATCTTGGAGTTGTAGAAGTAATAGCCTCTTTTTCGTCATCCATAAGAGATACTAAACTTTTTAATTCTGGGGTTAGTAATTTAAGCGAATCAGTTAGGATTTTTGATATATTAAATAGAGATGAGGATATGGTAAAAAGTGTTAAAAAAGATCTTGCTAGTTTAAATCTCAGAAATATTTTTAAGAATAGTTTTTCTAAATCGAATATTTTATTTTATGAGAATTTATCCGAAAAACTTTAATTATAGGGTTTGATTTATTGGTTTTAAGTTGTTTATGAGGGCGGTTTCCTTATGATGAAGAAAATTTTTTTATTTCTTTTTATTAATTTTTGTTTGGTTGGATTTGAAGACGATTCTTTAAAAATTGGTATTGATGATGTTTATGTTGAGGCTCATGAAGAGGGATTTCACCTTTTTGTTAGGAAAAAACCTGCAATCAAATCAGTAATATTAACAGAGTCTTTTGAAATTCCTGATAAGAAAAAAGATGTGGCTACTTATTCATTTCGTACATTAAGTTATAATAAGGTTAATGGAGATGAAATTCGGATTTTAAATGGGAGGGTTATTAGAAATAAAGAGCTTTTATCATTGACATCTTCCACACCTGTTCCTAATAAGAAGTTTGGAGAAGCTTTTCATATATTGATTCCAAAAAAATTAAAATACGGGTTTCCAAATTTTTCAACAAGAAGTGGTGAGATTGATTTAGAAGTATTAAAAAATAAAAAAGAGCCTTTTTGGTTTTCTATTAGATCTTTTGAAAAAAAATATAATGATTATTTAGGTAAGTATCAAGACAATGCTTATGAATTGCTTTTTAAGGATACTCAAAATCAAGGAAAAATTGAATTTAATGAATTAAGGGATACTTTTACGAAATTTTCAGATGAGGTTGTTATTGCTAATAATGGTATTGATATTGTTGATAAAATAAAAAAAATTTTAAAAAACTCAGAAGATTCAGTTTATGATTTAGATTTAGTGCTTGTTATTGATGTTACTGATAGTATGAAAAGTAATATTGAGATTTTAAAAGAGCATTTATTTTCAATAATAGAACCTCAACTGCAAAAGTTTAAATCCTATAGAATAGGTCTTGTTTTTTATAAAGACTATCTCGAAGATTTTTTAACCAAAGCTTTTGATTTTAATACTATTCCATATTTAAATAATATTCTCAAATATGTTAATGTTGGTGGTGGTGGAGATTATCCAGAAGCTGTGTTTGAGGGGATTGATGCTGCGGTAACTCAGTTTGATTGGCGAGCAGAAAGAAGATTTATTATTGTTATAGGAGATGCTCCCCCCCATGAATATCCAAGGGGGTCTATTGTTTATAAAGATGTTATCAATTCTGCAAAGGAAAAAGATATTACAATTTATGGAATAATATTCCAGTAAAAATTTTTATTTTTTTTAATTATTATGTTCTATTTTATTTAATATTTTTTTAGCCAAAGGCTTAATCCATTTAGGCATTTCCATTTTATTTTCTATTAGCTCTTTAAATATTTTTTTTGCTTTTTCTGTTTTGTTTATTGTGTAATATATAAATGCAATTTCATATTTGCCAGTAGCAACTATATTCGGATTATGAGCGAAATTTTGAATCATTTTTTCGTATGCTTTTAATGCAGAGTTGTAATCATTAACATTGACAGCCTTTTGGGCTTCTCTGAGATAAACCCCGTAAGGAGTTTCTTTTGTTAATTTTTCTAAGTTAATTGTGTAGCATGAAATAAATATTAAGTTTAATGATATTAGTTTCTTCATTTTCTATCTCTTTTAGAATGTTTTTATTATTTATTTTATTAGATGTAAAACAAGAAAGCAAGGCCAAAGGCCTTGCTATATGATTGCTTGTGCTTTATTTAGCAGGAATTATTATTTTCCAGTTAGAATGAATTAGATCTGGATTTTGGATTTTTTGTCTGTTAGCAAACCAAATTTTTGGCCATAAATAAGGATCGTTGTATAATTTCTTAGAAATGCCCCATAAAGTATTACCTATTTTTATTACATAAAGCTCGCTACTTGCATTACTCTGGTAAGCTTCTAAGTATCTTGCAGATTCTAAAAATAATTCATTGGCAAGTCTAAAGTTTTTGACATGTTTAGCCTCAACCCCTTTTTCCCATAATTTTCTAGATTGTTCAATAAGTTCTAGTGTTTTGAATTGTTCTTGAGGTTTAGAGTTTTTTGCTATTTCTACCTTTTCTTCGTATGCTAGTACTATTGGAGTTGGGGTCTTTGTTTCTCCAAGGAAATAAGTAGTTCCCGCATTAATGTTTAAAAGGTTTAAGTGTCCGCTTTTTTCTTTAATAAATGCTCTGCCATTCCACGGTGATGGCTTGATAAGCTTATTATTACTATAAACTGGTAAATTGGAAGCTGCTTCAAGCGCTTTTAATTGTTTATACATTCTCTCATCAGTTTCTTTTAAGGCTTTAGCTTCTTTGGCATTTTTTGCTGCTTGTTGTGCTCTGTTGAATGCTTTGCTATACATGTCAAGGGCATTGTCAAGATCGTAGTTTTTATATTTTCTTGTTGCTTCAAAATATAAGTTATTTACTTCGTCGATTTCCAACGGAATCCATATGTAAGCTTCATTTGCTTCTGCATCGTTTAGATATTTTTCAATATTTTCTTTAAGGTAATTTGTTTTTTCTTTTTTTTCTCTTGTTTCTTTTATTATTGTTTTGTACCTTTCAAGTACTTTTAATGCAATTTCATTGCCTTCTGTTGTCTTTTTTTTTAAAAAATTTTGCTTCATTGCTTCTTCTAATCTTTCAGCCTCATTAAACTCTTTAGAATAGAAAAGATGTCCTCTTTCTCTTATTAGTTCATTTTTAACGTCTTTTATATCTCTTAATTGAAAGATTTGATTATCTGATTGTGCAATTTTAGCATTTTTACTCTCTCTTGCTTCCGGAGGCGTTTTGCATGCGATAAATGCGATTGCTGCTGCAATGCGAAGCATCAATATTAATTTATTCTTTATATTCATAAATACACCCTTCTAATAACTTGGCTTCTATTGTCTTTAAAATAAGAACCTTTAAATATTAACGTTCTTCTTTATTTTATTATTATATATTATAGCAATTATAACATGATAAAAAAACTTAATATTTTTAATTCTTAAATTAAATTATAGTTCTTTTTCATCATTGTTCAAAGTGTAATATTTTATTTAAAATAAGGTATAATTAAGCTTATAAGTTTTTCAAAGATCAGGAGAGCTATATTTTCAAAGTATATCATTTTGTTCTTTTAATATTGTTTTCAAATAAGACTTTATTTTCTCAAGTAGCAGTTGTAAAAGAAATAGAAGGTAAAGTTAGTGTTGTTAGAAATACATTTCCTGTTAAGTTGGATTTAGATGATGAAATTTTTGAGTATGATTTTATAGAGGTTGGAGAAAATTCAAAGCTTAGAATAAATTTATATGAAATAAATGGTGTTTCTGCAGATTTAATTTTTTATTCTAATACAAATAGTTTTATGTTTTATTCTTCTCTTAAAGATTTGCAAGATGCAAAAATATATTTATTTAGAGGAAGTGTTGATGCTGTAATTCATAATATTGTTAAAGGATCTTCATTTTCTATTATTATAAATAATAATCTGTTTAATGTTGAAAATGCGGCAAAGTTTTATGCCAATAGTGATTATTTTAATAATTGTTTTATTAATGTTTACAAGGGTAGTGTTAGGCATATTAATAAAACGGAATATTTAATTTTTTCCAATACCAGTCTTTTGCTTTTTAATGGAAATTCTTTTTTACATAAAGTTAATGAAGGCACTTTAAAGGGTGTTAATCAAAATTTTATAAGAATGGCTAAAGATAATTTTATGTCTTTAAATAAAGGGTTTTTATATTTTTTTATTTTAAAATATATTGAAGACAGTTTTAGGTTTAACTTTATGTATAATTATTTAATGAAAGATTTTAAATTTAATTCTATATATTCAAAATGGAGTTTGGAAGATAAAAATTATAAGCTTGGTAATAGGGTTGATATGATAAATAATGTTAATTATTTAAAAGGTAGAATTGGCGTACTTTTTAATAATTTTGTTGATTTGTCCAATAGGTTTTATTTTGTAGATGATATTTTTAAATATTTTCCTACTTTTTTCGATAAGTCAATAAGTGTTAGCAGTCCTATTTTAAAATTTTTAAAAGATTATAAGGCTAATAAAAACGTTTTAAAAGATAAATTCTTTAAAACAATTCATTCTTTAAAGATGTATTTAAGACGTTCAAATGATGATATTACTAGTAATTTAAATGTTAATGAGCTGCATTTATTGCGCCCTAGAGAGTTTTGATTTTTATATGTTTAGCTTTTTATGTTAAATTTATTTGTTAGATAAAATGATATATTCTTTAAAGATTCAAATAGAAGAAGAAATCAATCTATTTATTTTTATTAGCTATTTTAAGCTGTTAATATTGAGCATTTTTAAAAAAATAAAAAATTTTCAAATTTTATTATATTATTCAACGGAATTTAAAATTTACATTCAGAATTTGCTTAATATTTTATTAAATTTGAGTTCTAAAATTTTTTGCTAAAATCTTATAATAAGGGGAAAAATATATTCTTTAGATGTTTGGATAATTTTTTAATTGGTTTTGGCAGTTTTGTTTTTGTATCTTATTATTAGTACTTTTTTTATTTGACTTTTATAGTATTAAGATGAATTTAATAATAATTAATAAAAGGATGTTTGTCTTTATGAGTAAGAACATGTTTTTTAAAGGGTTTTGGATTTTATTCACTATATTCCATTTATATTTATTTGTTTATTTGATTTTTTTAAGGAAGCAAAAAATTGATATTTCTAATAAAACAAATATTGCTTTATTTATTCCAGGAGTTATTTCAGGATCTCCATCTTATAAAGAAATGTATGATTCTTTATTTGAATTTAAAAAAAAGCATAACAATCTCGAAATTAAAGTTTTAGAAGCTGGATTTAATCAAAGCGATTGGATAGAAATGCTTGAAAAATTATTAACTTCAAAAAAATATGATTTTTTAATAACCACAAATAATGCTATGCAAGATATGGTTGATAGTGTTTCAAATAATTATCCTTATACTAAGTTTCTAATTTTTGATTCTTTGGTCAAAAACGTCAATAAGCAAGTTTATTCAGTTTCTTATAATGTTGCGGAGGAGGCTTATATTTTAGGGTATTATGTAGGCCTTTTTTTAAAGGAATTTAATTCTGGCTTAGGGAATGTTGCTCTAATTGCGGGTCAAGAATATCCTGTTATGAGAGATTATATATATTACTATTTTAAAAAAGGCATTCTTGATGTGGGTGTGAATTCTGAAGTTTATTATCGAGTTTTAGGCAATTGGCACGATAGTAATTTGGCTAAATTACTGGCAAACTCTTTGATTCAAAATTCGGGTGTTTTTGTAATACTTCCCATTGTAGGGCCTGCTGTTGAAGGGGTGCTTTCCTCTGTTAGAGAGAATAATATTTTTGCTATTCTTTTTGATAGTGAAGATTATTTAGATAATAAAGAAAATATTATTGGTTCAGGAATTACAAATCAAAAATATTATGTTTCATATGTTTTAGATAAGGCGCTTAGCTTAGAGATTAACTATGGCAATTCTGATATTTTTGGTATAAAACACAAAGGAGTTTTATTTAATATTTCTAATGTTTTTTATTTAGAGCAGACCAGTCAAAAGTTAAAAGAAGATCTTTTAAAAAAAATAGAAGAGGTTAGTGCAAATGGTATAAAAATTAATTTGGAACAAAATTAATGGTAGAGTTTAAAAATATAGTTAAGCATTTCCCAGATATTGATAAACCCATTTTGGACAGTATTAATTTAAAAATTGGAGAAGTTAAAATTTTTACAGTAGTTGGTAAAAATGGAGAAGGAAAGAGCACTTTAGCTAAGATTATTGCCGGGCTTGTTGAATTTGATAGTGGTGAAGTATTGGTAAATGGCGTTAAGCAGAAAAATTGGAATGTAGATAAAGCTAAAAATAACGGTATCTATCTTGTTTCTCAAGTTCCTAATTTGAAAATGAATTTAAGAGTTTGGGAATATTTGAGCATTTATTGGTTTGGTTATGCATTTTTCATGCCAATGAATAAATCTAAGACTTATAAATATTATAGATGGCTTATGCAATTTTATAAAATTTCTTTTGATCTAGATAAGAAAATTAAAGATTTAAATATTAAAGAGATTTATTTTCTACTTATTATTGCTTCTCTTAAAGAGAATGCAAAAGTAATTATTTTCGATGAGAGTGCTGCTTATTTTTCTCAAAAAGAAGCTCAAGCTTTTATAAAATTGCTTGTATTACTTAAGAAATCAGGAATTGCATCTCTTTTTATTACTCATAGCGAGATTACAGATGCTGTAAAATTTAGTGATGAGTTTATTGTTTTAAAAGATGGAAAGTGCTTTAGAACAATAAACAAAGAGTTGATTTTGAGCAAACTTGAATCTTCTAATGATAAAGTATTGTTTGCAAATATTAATTTTAATAAATTTGAAAAAGATTCTATTAAATTTAATTTATTTTTTGAAGATTTTTGGAAATATGATGTTAGTTTTTCTTTAAATAAAAGAGGTGTTTTAGGAATAATTGGTGAAGAAGCCGCAATTAGAACTTGGGAAAAATTATTCTTAGGAGAGCTTATTTTTGTTGGATGTATAAAAATTGATGGTATCAGATATGAGCGAATAAATATTTTTGAGTGCAAAGCGGGGTTTTTACCTTTAGGTATTGGTAATTTATTCCCCGATAATAGTAGTATATTGGATAATTTTTTAGCTAAATTTATGAATTTTGAAAATAAAATTTTTATTAGGCAATCTTATATCAATAAGATTAAAGATTTTTTTAAAAAAAAGATGGAATTTTGTAGCGAAGAGAAAATATATAGAATTCTTTATTCTAAATCTTTAGCATTTTCTGGAGGAACTTTAAAGAAATTTGCTCTTTACAGAGAGATGTATATTGCAAAAAGTTTTTTAATTTGTTTTTCTCCTTTAAGTAATTTAGATCATAAAGCTTATAATGAAATGTCTGTTGCTATTCGTAATTATTCAAAAGAAAAGCCAGTTCTTTTGATTACTTCTAATTTAGATGAATTGCTTTTACTCTCTGATAATATTTTGGCAATGAAAATGGGAGAAGTTTTGTTAAACGTATCTAGAGAAAAGATTAGTAAAGAAAAATTAAAGGAATTGCTATTTTTATGACCCTGTTTAGAAATAGCTTTATGGCATTAATTTTTTCTTTTTTGATATTAAGTATCAGCTATTTTTTTGGTGATTTTTTTCAATTTTCTTATATCAAGATGGTATCTTGGCGATTTATTTTATTTTCAATCATGGCTACTGGTATTGCCACCTGCGCCAAGAGCAATTCATTAAATCTTGGAAATGAAGGGCAGGTTTATTTTGGAGCATTTTTAGTTTATGTATTTTCAAGTTTTTTTGGATTAACCTACTTTAATTTTATATATTTAATATTTTTGAGTTCTTTTTTTGTAGGACTTTTAGGTCTTATTCCCTTTTTTATTACTTTTTTCTTTGGATTAAATAGAGCTTTAACAGGTCTTTTAATATCTTATGGAAATCAAAGATTGGTAGATGGATTTATTTTAAATATGTTAAAAACAGGTAGTTTTTCCAATCAGACAAAAAGAATTAATAGCTTATTTGTTTTAGATTCATCACTTATTTACTTGTTTTTGTTTGGTATGTCAATTTGGCTTTTTTATGTTTTTATTCATAAAAAAACTATTTATGGGCTTCAGCTTGAAATATTAAATAATAAGAAAAAGATAGATATTTTTTTAAATATAAATGAATTTAAATATAAGTTTTGTGCCGTATTTGGCAGCGCTTTTTTAAATGGTCTTGCAGGTTCTATGTTTGTTGTGTTTTTTAAACCGTATTTGGTTTTGGGGTTAACCTCCGGACTTGGTTGGAGTAGTTTAATTGTCGCTGTAATTTCGGGATTTAATTATATTTATGTATTATTTTTTAGTTTATTGTTTTCAATATTAATAGAATTTAATAATTTTCTTAATATAAATTATGACTTTAAGTATGAGTTTATTGGTCTTTGTCAATCAATTGCTATTTTTCTCTCTTTATTTTTGATTAAAGCTAGGAAAAAGTAGATGTTTGGTATTTTTGAACAAGCTATTGTATTTTCGTATTTAGCACTTGGAGTCCTTTATACAGAAAAAATAGGGCTTTTAAATATATCTATTGAGGGCATTTCATATCTTTCAATATTTTTAACATCTTTTTTTATTTATTTTGGATATGGAATTTTTATGTCGACCATTTTTACTCTTTTTATCAGCTTTTTGTTTGGATTTTTTTTATCTTTTATAGTAAAGAAAAATTATGATATTTTTATAGCAGGAATAGGCATTAATATTTTTTGTTATTTTTTTGTTGATTATTTAATGAAGAGTAATTTTAATTTCATTCCTAGTTTTACTTTAAATTTGTCTGGAAATTTTGAGATTATTGTTTTTATTGTCATTTTTTTCATTTTTTTATTTATTACTGTTTATGTGATAAATTATTCAAGAATTAGAGCAGTTTTTGAATTTATCTCTTCGGGGAATTATGAAGACATTTTGGGCGAAAAAATAAGCAATCGTTTTAAATCTTTTGCAATTTTTGTATCAATTTTCACAGCAAGTCTTGCCGGTTCATTTATTGCGGTAAATCTTAATGCTTATTCTTATAATTTGGGATTAAATAATGGTTGGCTTGCTATTTGCATTCTTTATATTGCATTTTCGAATCCTTTATTAATTTTTCCAATTTCTTTTTTGATAGTTTTTTTTGAATATCAATTTTTTCACACCCAAGAGTATATAAATTCTTATTTTTCTCTTTCTTTTTCATTTTATGTAGCAATAATAATAAATATATTAGTTTCATTGATTAAGAAAAAAGATAAGTCTTAGGTTAAGTTCCGCATCTTGTGTTTTGAATTGTTTTTAGGGTGTTGATTTGCAGATACAATTCTTTTATTTTTTTTCTATTAAAATAATAAAAAGGTATTTGTTTTATTATTTCTAAATTATTTAAAAAAATTATAAATAAAGTGTCGTCATTGAATGCTAATTGGAATGTTGAGGTTAACATTATATTAAATGCCGCATCTTCATTGTTTATAAAATGATAAATACTTTTTTTAAAAAGAGCATCAATTGCTATAAATATATTTTCTTTGAACAATTCTTTACCGCTTTGGAAAAATTTAATTATGTAGTCCATTGAATTTTCAACTTCTCCTATTAAAAAATATGCCCAAGAGATATCTAAAAAGTTTTTTTTATCTTTAAAGTCTATTATTTTTAAGTAATCCTGAGATTTGATAATTGCTTTCTTCCAGTTTTTATTTAAATATTCTAATTCTGAGAGTAAAAGATGAGCATCAACCTGATTTTGATCCATGCTAATTATTTTTTTTAGATTTGCTATGGCTTTGTTATATTTTTTTGAATTTTTTAGCAACATTGATTTTTGGTAAAGTTGTTCTATTGTATACTTACTCGCTTGTTCGTCTGGTTTTAATGTTGATGTTGTTGTGGGGTAAATATTTGTGATCAATCCATAAAAAAGCGCTGTTATTATTGTTTTTTTCATTATATTCCTTCTTTTATTTGTTCGACAATATCTATTAGCAGATTTTTATATCTATTTGTTAATGGGTATAAATTGAGTTCGGTTTTAAACTCGGTTAAATATTTTAGAGCAATAATAGTTGAGTTTTTTATTGATTTTGATGAATTTATCATTTCTGTTAGTTTAAATATTTCTTTTTTTGCTGTAGGTTTTTTGGCATTTTTTATTTGATTAAATTTTGAAATAATTTTTGGTTCATCTTTTTTTTCTTGTAAAAAATAAATTATTGGCAAACTTTTTTTCCCTTCAAGTAAATCGTCTCCGAATTCTTTACCATTAATTTTATTTTTAATGTTTTTAATATCGTCTATTATTTGGAAATAAACACCAAGTTTTAAGAATGTACTGTAAATTTTTTTAGCTTTATCTTCATTATTTGTAAGTATTGCAGCTATAAAGCTAGCCATTCCGAAAAGTGAAGCTGTTTTTAATTCTACTAAAGAAATGTATTCTTTAATGCTTGGAATATATGATTCGTTGTGAAATTTAATATCAATGCCTTGTCCTAAGTGGAGATTTGAAAGAGTTGTAAAAAAATTTTCATAAATCATTAATTTTTGATTTTCTTTTAAATTTGATCTTTCTATTAATTTTGCAGGTAAAAAATAAATTAAATTACCAGTATTTATACTATTGTCTATCCCGTAAATTAAATGTATTGCTGATGCCCCGCGTCTTTTTAGCGAATTGTCTTCAATATCATCAATAATTAAACTTCCAGAATGAGGAAGTTCAAGTAGTAAGCTTAATTTATATATTAATTTAGTGTTTTTTTCTTTTAAACCCAATGCGTATGCTAAAAGGATCATTATCATTGGTCTTATTCGTTTTCCACCTCTGCTAATGATTTCAATTGCCGGTGCTTTAATGTAATCAAGGGTTTTCTTTTTTATTTTAAAAGTAAATTTTAAATCTTTATCTTTGAATAAATTTATAAAATTAGTTGTTGAAAAGATGTTGTTAATATTTTTTTCAATATTTTTTAAAAATAGTTTATTTTGCATAATAAGAATTATAATGAAAAAGTATAATAAAGTGTATTAAAGAGATTAATGTGTATCGCTTAAATGATGAGTATTCTCAAAAAGCTAAAAGAGAAGGGTATTTGGCAAGGTCTGTGTACAAGTTGATAGAAATTAATGAAAAATTTTCTTTATTTTCTTATGGTAATGTTTTAGATATTGGTGCATCACCGGGTAGTTTTTCTCAATATGCTTATAAAAAGCTTAAAAGAGGCGTTCTTGTGGCTGTTGACATTAATGATATTACTCTTAGATATGTTGATAATTTTTATTTTATAAAGGGGGATGTATTTTCATATGATACAGTTTTTAAAATTAATACCCTTGGACCTTATAGTCTTGTAATTAGTGATGCGGCTCCTAGAACTAGTGGAAATAGACTTATAGATACTAGTAATTCTTTTAATTTAAGCATGAAAATAATAGATTTATCCCTTGAGGTTTTACTTAAAAAAGGAAATTTACTTGTTAAAGTTTTCCAGGGGGGAGATGAAGTGCAAATTTTTAAAAAATTTGAAAAATATTTTAAATTTGTAAAAAAAATTAGGCCCAAAGCTGTAAGGAAAAATTCTTTTGAAATTTATTTTTTGGGTAAAAGTTTTGGAAAGTAGTAAGTTAATCAAATTGCTATAAGTAGCAATTTAAAGGTATAAAATATGTTTAGAAAAGAGATATTTGAAGATAGGAAATCTCAGCTACAAGTTGCAGGTTTTAAAATAGGCAAAGAAAGTTATGGGGTGTCAATAGAGCATATTAGAGAAATTATTAAAGTTCCAGCAGAAGGGGTTTATGCTATACCAAATGTTCCTGAATATATTATAGGTATTTATAATCTTAGAGGCAATATTATTCCTCTAATCAATTTAAATATTAAATTTGGAGTTCCCTCTATTTCAATAACAGAAGAAGATATGCTTTTAACAGGATATTTAATAGTTAAGATTAAAAATAAACTTTTAGGTATTTTTGTTGATAGGGTTCTTAAAGTTATTAGCTTTAATGATTCTAGGATTCAAGAGCCTCCTGCTACTTTGCAAACTTTAGATAGAAAATATATATCTGGAGTTGTGAAGCTTGAAGAGGCTGATAATCTTGAGAGTGAATATTTAGTATTAATTGATATTGCAAAGATTTTTGACAAATGTGAATTTGACGACATTCCCTATAAAGATCAACATGAAGAATAAGGTTCTTCTTTGCATTAATACCTTAAAGTCAGGAGCTAGTATTTTAGGAAATGATATTAGAGTTTATTTAGAAACTAGGTATTTTGTTGAAGTGGTATTAATAGATGTTAGTAAACCTTTATTATCTTTTCCAAAAGAAAATTTTCTTTTTTTGATAACTTTAGGAGGAGATGGAACAGTTCTTTTAGCTGTTAATTTACTTCTTGAAAATAAAAATATTAATATTCCAATTATTTCAATTAATATGGGCAAGGTAGGGTTTTTAGCAGATATTAAGATTGAAGATTTTAAAAAAGTCATAGATAGATTTTTTAACAATTCTTTAGTTATTAATAAAAAATTTTTGCTTCATGTAACAGTTTGTCAGCATGGTAAAGATTTAATTTCTAAATATGCTTTAAACGATATTATTATTCGCTCAAGCGTTCTTAATAAAATGATTTTTGTAGATCTTAGGGTTAATTCTGAAAGTTTTTTATCATATAAAAGTGATGGGGTAATTGTCTCTACTCCAACAGGTTCAACGGGGTATTCTTTCTCAGCAGGGGGTCCTATTTTAGAAGCAGATCTTGAGGGATTTTTACTCACACCCATTTCTCCCCATTCTGTTTATAATCGTTCTTTTGTGTTTTCTAAATTAACCAAACTTTCTCTTTCTTTTTCAAAGGAATATTTTATAGCAGCAGCATCAATTTTTTTAGATGGTATTCATTTTGGTTCTTTTGGAGTTGATGTTGTTTTTGAATTTGAAATTTCTTCTCAATGTTTGAATTTTGTTTCATTTTGTACAGATACTTTTGTTAAAAGATTGAAAAACAAATTATTATAAGCTTAATATTTTTTTAAATAGTTTTCTTTTTAATAAATATTGCTATTGATTTTTATTTAAATGTTTTTAATTAATCTAATCTTTAATGAGACTAGAGAATTTTATATGTTTTAAGACTTAGTGCTTTTAAAAAGCGATCAAAATTTACATAATTTATTATAAGGATGTTAATGTTTTGTTTATTTATAGAGTTAATGTTCCAAGGGTGTTTTTTATAAATTTATAACTTGTTAAAATATTTAATATGTTTGTTTCTAAAATCAATATATTGGATGGCTAATAAATCACCTTTGTATGAGTTTTAGGCAGGTGTTTATGGATTTAATTGATAATGAAAATTATAAAAAAATAGTGTATATTAATAACCTTGTTTTAAGGACTTTAAATGATATAGCAGCTATAAAAGAGATTAGCGAATTTACATCAAATGCTAAACTTTCATTTGATCTTATTGATTTCAATTTAAATGTTTTAAGCTATATTTCGTCTTTAAATTATTTTTATACTAGACCCAGATTGAAAATAAATTATTCTATAAAAAAAATTTTATCTGGCTTGATTTCTGATTTTAGTTTAATTATTAGTCCTGTTCTTAGCATCACCCCAAGAGAGTTAATCGAAATGCCTCAAGCTCTTGATTTAAACCCCGAAGAGAGGTTTTTGGTTGTTAAAAAATTGGGATATTTAATTGATTTGGCTAAAAATTTTAGCAAAAAAGATTCTAAAACGCTTGTTTTTCTTGAGGATATGTATCTTAAATTTATTGTTTTTTCTAAAAATATTATTGATTTTAGAGATTTGTCTAAAAATTTAAAACTTGAGAGTCCTTATTATAAATTTCAATTTGAACATCTTATTAAAGTGTTGGAGCTTTTAGAAGAAGGAGCCTTTATTTTAAGGAGCAAATATGAGCTTAGTGGATCTCATGAATTTGGACTACATTCTCTCGGTTATCTTGAAGCTGGAAGAGTTTTAGCTACCATAACTTCTCAAAAAGAAGCTGCTGAAAAATTTTCAAGGTTTCATGGAGTTTGGTCTTCAAAGCTTAGTGCAGATTTAATTAAAGCAAAATAGATAGATTAAAGTGGGGGGAAGTAGTTATTGAGTTTTAATCCAGAAGAGGGTACAACTAAATTTAGAAAATTAAAAATTTTTTTGATCTTGAGTTTGTTTTTATTATTTATAATTTTGATTGATTTCTTTATAAGATCTACTATGAATGTATCTAATTTTTATGATTTTAAAAATTTTGAGAATAAATCTGATTATAAAAATATAAATTTAAGTAAGAATGTTTTTGTATCAAATAAGGTTTTAAGTCTTAATTTTAGGGAATCTTGTTATTCTATTTTAAGTGATAACTTAATAAGTTATTCAGACTACTATTATGTGCTTTTTAATTCTAGTGAGGATTATTCTGTTTTTTCTGTTAAAAACAATAAATTTTTATTTACACTTAAGTTTAAAGATTTTGTTTTTGTAATAAATAACTTGATTTTTACTTTAAACAACTTGTATAAAACTTTAGAGATTTATGATTCCGGTGGAAATAATATACTGGTGCTTAATTTTTTGTCCTCAATTTTAAGTGTAGACTATAATAATGAGATTTTAGTTTTAGGACTTTCTAATGGGGAGATTTATATATACAAACAAGGTAAGATAGTTTATGTGGAAAATTTTTTAGATAGAAAATTTCCAACATGTTTTGTTAAATTAAGCCTTGATAATAAATATTTAGTTTCACTAAAAGGTAATTCTGAGTATTTTTTAGAAATAATTGATTTAGAGAGTGATTATAAAAAAATTTTAGAATTAAACAATTTAACTATTAGTAATTTTGAGACTTTTATAAAAATAGATGATTATCATAATTTGTTTATTGAAGGTAGAAATTCACTTATGGTGATAAATATTAAAAGTGGTAAAATATTTAAAGTTGAAAATAAAAATTCTATTTTAAGAGCATCATATGATTATTTCCAAAATGTTTACAGAGTATATTTTTATTTTGAGAGTGAAAAAATTATTAATATAAGAACTTATTCTGCTAATTCTTTTAGATTATTTGATAATGTTTTTATTAAAGATGAAATAAGCTCTTTTGTTGAATATGAAAAGGGACTTTTATATTTTAACAGTAATAATAATTTAAAATATTTAGGATTGGGGCGGTGATTTTAATTTTTTTTATATTTTTCTTTAGTATTTTAGATTTATATCCATTTTTGGAATTTAGAAATGATGAAAAGTTTGCTTTAGTGAAAGATTTTGGTGTATTGGATAATAATAAATTAAATATTGGAATAAGGTTAAGGCCTTTGGGAAAGACCGTATCTGTTTTTTCAAATAATTATAAAATCTTGTATTCAAAAAATAGGCCAGATAGGGATAGTAGTATTTTAATTATTTTTGACAATGATTCTAATTTAAATTTAGAAGTTTTAGGAGGGTTTTTTTATAAACTTGGAAAGATTTTTTTAAAGGATGAAAATAGCGTTATTGATTTGGTAGTTAATGACCCTAGTGCTAAAAAGATTATCAATCCTTTGTTTGTTATCAAAAATAGGAACAATGTAGTTGCTGATACAGTCTATACTTTAGGTGGGGTATTTTTAAAAGGAAAAGGTGATGATGAAAGATTGGAATTACCAAAAAATATAAATTTAAATGTTGATTTTGGTCAGTATAGCCTTTTGTTATATTTTCATACTCAAAAAGTAGAATCTTTTGAAAATTCTCTTAAAGGAATTTATTATTTTGAGACTATTTTAAATAATAAAAGTATCTTTCGTTCAGATTTTCAAAATATTTTTTTGATTAATAATACATATGTTTTAGCTCAAGAGAAAAATTATGGATTAGATATTTTGAATATTAAAAAAGATGGCGGATGTCTTAAAATAAATGATCTTAATTTTATTAAGGGTAAGAATGAGCTTAAAATAAAATATGGAGATGTTTATGGAAATGAAAAAAAAATAATTTATAGGTTTAAATTAAATGACTAATAATGTTTTTCATTTTCCAGTACTTCTTGATGCGATTTGTAGGCTTATAGAAGATTTGCCTTTAAAAAGTAATTTAATATACATTGATTCTACTCTTGGAGAAGGTGTTCATGCAAAAGCGATTCTTGAGAAATATGGTTTTTTAAGTTTAGTTGGAATTGAAAGAGATTCTCAAATTTTAGAAAGAGCAAAGCGGTTTCTTCGTGTTTTTGAAGGGAGAATTACATATTTTAATGATTGGTTTGATAATTTTTTTGCCAATTATCCTTTAAATGTTAAAGCCAATTTTATTTTAGTTGATCTTGGTATTTCTATGTTTCATTATAAGGGGAGTAAAAAAGGATTTTCTTTTTTTGAAGATGAACCTTTAGATATGAGACTTTGTTCTTCTTGTAGTATTAGTGCTGCTGAGATTGTAAATACTTTTAGTAGGTATGATCTTGAAAGTTTAATTTACAATTTAAGTAATGAACATTATTCTAGAAGAATTTCTAAAGCTATTGTAGAATATCGAAAAATTAAAAAAATACAAACTACAAAAGAGTTGCAATCCATAATAAGTAAAGTTTATCCTTTTTCAAAATTTAAAATAAATCCAGCTACAAAAACTTTTCAAGCGTTAAGAATTTATGTTAATGATGAGCTTGCTAGGCTTAAAAGGAGTTTGCCTTTGTGGGTAGAAAATTTAGCTAAAGATGGAATTTTAGCTATTATTACGTTTCATTCCATAGAGGATCGTATTGTGAAAGATTTTTTTAAAAGTTTAAGCTGCGATTTATATGCTAAGATTTCAAAAAAGCCCATTATTCCAAGTTTTGATGAGATTAAAAAAAACAAACCTTCAAGGAGCGCGAAGCTTAGAGCTTTAAAAAAATATGAATAGTATAAGTAAGATTGAGTTTGAAGTTTATTGTATTTTAATTTTAATATTAACAGTTATAGTGTGTTTTAATATTTACTTAAATTTCAGATATGTTGTAAAGCTTAGAGAATTTAATCACTTAGACAATGAGCAAGAAAATATTATTGATGATAATTTAAGATTACTTACAGTAATATATGAACTTGAGGATATTAATAGAATAGAGAGTTTTTATTTTGGAGAATTAAATTTGGAAAAAAAAGCCAATGAAGATATAAATATTTTTACTGAATAAAAGATTTAGAATGAGGTTTGAGTGCGTATAAAGATTAAGGATATTTTAATCTCTTCTAAAGATGTAAAGTTTGTAGGGAATATAAAAAATATTGAAAAAGTAGTAGCGTTTTATTCGCTAGATAGTCGCGAAATAAATGGTGACAATATTAACGTTAGTCTTTATTTTGCATATAAGGGAAATAAAGTAGATGGATTTTCTTTTGTTAAATATTTAATTGATTTGGGTGTTAAATGTTTTATATGTTCAAGAGATCATGAATCTGAGTGTATTGAATATTTAAATGATAATGAAGGGTTAGTTTTTTTGCTTACAAGTGATGTAATAAAACTTCTTCAAACTTTAGCATCGGTTTTAATTGAAAGGACAAGCTTTAAAAGAATTGCTATTACAGGCAGTAATGGTAAAACTACAACCAAAGAAATGCTTTATAGCATACTTTCAAAGAAATATAAAACTTACAAAACTTGGGGCAATTTAAATTCTGACATTGGTCTTCCTCTTAGCATTTTAAGGGTAGAAGGCAATGAAGAATATGCTGTTTTTGAAGTTGGAGTTAGTTATGTTGGAGAAATGGAGCTTTTATCCCAAATTTTAAAACCAGAAATTGTTATTATTACGAATATAAATTATGCACATATGCAAGCTTTCAAAGAGTTGCAAGCTATTGCTTTTGAAAAGAGCAAAATAATTGGCAAAAACATTGAAATCTTTGTTGTAAATGAAAAGAATGATTATTGTGCTTATCTTGAAAAAAGAGCAAAAATCGCAAATCCAAATGTTAAAATCGTTTATTTTGATTTTGAAAATCTTAATATTAAATCATTTTCTTTTTTAGAAGGTAAGTTTTCTTATGATTTTGTTTACAAAGGGTTTGAGTACTCTATTTTATTGCTGGGTCGGCATAATATTTTTAATGCAATAGGATGTATTAATTTGGCTCTATTTTTAGGAATGAGAGAAAAAGAAATAAGAGAAGGACTTATTGAAACCACTTTTCAAAAGGGTAGGGCTGAAATTTTAATAAAAAATGGATATTTAATTTTAAATGATTCTTATAATGGCAATATGGGTTCTTTTATAGCCTTAAAAAATATGATTTTAGATCTTAATATCCAAAATAAAAAATTTATAGTTCTTGGGTCTTTTAAAGAGCTTGGGGAATTTGCATATAAAACTCATAAAGATTTAATCCAAGAAGCTGTTTCAATGAATTTTGATAAAATTTTTTTAATTGGCGAAGAATTTTTAGATGTTAGGTATTCTGAGAATTTAGTTGAAAAGTGTTTATATTATTTTAGTGAGTTTGATAAATTTATTGATTTTTTTTTAAAAAGTTTAGAACCTTCAGTTTTTATTGTCATTAAAGGCTCAAGGTTTAACAGATTGGAGAGAGTTTTAAATTATATTTAGAGATGATAATGAGGTTCTTATGTTTTACCTTTTAGGGTTGCGCTTGCTTAAATATATTACCTTTAGAATGGCTTATGCTACAATTTTTGCATTTTTACTGTCTTTAATTATAGGTCCCCAGATTATTTTGAGACTAAAAAAATTAAGGGCCGATCAGATTTTAAGAGAAGATGGGCCTAAAAGGCATTTGAGTGAAAAAACAGGAATTCCTACTATGGGAGGCATTCTTATTTTTTTTTGTGTTTTTATCTCTTTAATGTTTTGGAGTAATATTTTAAATGTTTATTTTTTAATTATGTTTTTTGTTATGTTTGGATTTGCTTTTTTAGGGTTTATAGACGATTTTTTAAAAATCAAAAAGAAAACCTCAGATGGGCTTAAAGCCCGATTTAAGATTTATGGGCAAATAATATTTTCTTTTATTTCTGTTAGCATTTTGTATTATTTTGGAGGTGAACATGTTAGTATAATTTATTTTCCTTTTATTAAGTCTTTTCAAATAGATTTGGGAGTATTTTACATTCCTTTTGGCATGTTTATTTTAATTTCGGCTTCTAATTCTGTTAATTTAACAGATGGGCTTGATGGACTTGCAATTGGATTAAGCATAGTTATAACAGGAGCTTTAATAATAATTGCCTATATTACAAGTAGGGCTGATTTTGCAACTTATTTAAATATTCCAAATATTAAAGGTTCTGAAGAGCTTGTAATATTTCTTGGAGCTTTACTAGGAGGTAGTTTTGGATTTTTATGGTTTAACGCTTATCCTGCTAAAATTATGATGGGAGATACAGGTAGTCTGGCTTTAGGTGCCATTCTAGGAATGGCAGCTTTGATTTTAAAAAGTGAAATACTTTTTTCAATCTTAGCGGGTGTTTTTATTATTGAAACCATGTCTGTAATTATTCAGGTCATAGTTTATAAAAAGACTAAAAAAAGAGTATTTAAAATGGCTCCACTTCATCATCATTTTGAAGAACTTGGGTGGTCTGAGATGCAAGTTGTTATTAGATTTTGGATAATGGGGCTAATATTTGCTATAATTGCTTTAAGTACGATAAAAATCAGATAATTTATTATGTTTGTAGAGATTAATTCGCTTAGGAAGTGCTATTTGCTTGTTTTGCTACTATTAGTAGCCTATGGCCTTATAGTTTTTTATACTTCTTCCTTTTTCTTAAGTTTAGAATTAACAGGTAATCCAAATTTTTTATTTTTTACAAGACTCAATTATCTTTTTTTGAGCTTTTTAGTTTTTATTGTTTTTGAGAGAATTCCTTTGAATTTTTTAAAAAAAACAATATTTCCTATATTAACTATAACTCTTTTTTTAATTATGGCAACTTTTTTATCTCCAAGTATTTCTGGAGCAAAGAGATGGATATTCTTTCAAGGTATTAGCATCCAACCTTCTGAGATTTTTAAAATATCTTTTACTATTTATCTTTCAACTTATTTGAGTAAGTTTGATCCAAGAAAAAATAATAGTATTTCATACTGGTTAAAGCCGATGCTGATTTTTGCAATTTTTTGGGTGTTAATAATTTTGCAAAACGATTATTCAACAGCTATTTATTTTGCCATTCTTTTTTTTATTGTTTTGTTTGTTTCTAATATGGCATTTAGTTATGTTTTTGCTATTGTGATTACTTTTTTACCAGTTTCTGCTATATTTTTAATGCTTGAACCTTATAGGGTTTCTAGAATTTTTGCCTTTCTCAATCCTTACGATGATCCTTCCGGTAAAGGCTACCAAATAATAGCGTCTCTTAATGCTTTAAAAAGTGGAGGAATTTTTGGTAAAGGTCTGGGAATGGGGGAGGTAAAACTTGGGAAACTCCCGGAGGCTAATTCCGATTTTATTTTTTCAGTTCTTGGAGAAGAATTGGGATTTTTAGGTGTTTTGTTTGCTATAAGCTTATTTTTTTTGTTTTTTTACTTTGGTTATTTTATAGCTATTTATTCTAATAGTAGGTTTAAATTTTTTATAGCATTTATTTCAAGTCTTGCAATTTTTCTTCAAAGTATAATGAATATTTTAATTGCAATTGGTCTTTTGCCTCCTACTGGGATAAATTTGCCTTTTTTTTCATCCGGAGGATCTTCTATTATTGTTACCATGGCGCTTTCTGGTCTTATTTCAAATGTTGCAAAAAACTTAAGTAATAATTGATTGGATTTTTATAGCAGTGTGAATCGGGTTAGTTTATGATTTTTGAGAGAAAATTTTTAATTAAGTATATATATTTTTCAATGACTTTAATTTTTTTTGAAGTAATAGTTATTATTTTTGCATCTCCTTATTTTTTGATTAGGTATATTAGTATTAATAATGATATTTCTCTTTCTAAAGAGGATATAATCAAGATTTCAGGAATCAAGCCCAATACATATTATCATAATGCTAATGTTAGAATATATGAAGAGAATCTTAAAAGAGATTTAAGGGTAAAAAATGTCAAAGTTGATCTTAAGTTTCCTAATAAAATTAATATTAAAATAGAGAAAAGAATACCCGTTGCTGTTGCTTTAGAAAACGTAGGTGGCAATATTACTTATTATTTGATTGCATCAGATGGTGTAATTTTGGAAAAAAGTAAGTATTTAATTTACGATTTACCCGTAATTAGCGGATTAATGTTAAATGACAATAATGTAGGCGATTTTTTAGAGGATAGGATGCTTAATGTTGTAAGAGGCCTTGATTATCTTAAAATAAATCAAAAATATTTGTATAATTTAATATCAGAGGTGAATTTTTTAAAATTGAATTTCTATGATTATAATGTAATTTTGTATATTAAAAGTATATATAATAAAATATTGATAACAGTTGATATGGATTTAATGGATGTGATGCATAAAGTGTTTCTTGCAGTTGATTTACTTAAAGAAAAGCCCGGCATTATAGATTTAAGAAGTGGTGATATCATTTTGTTAGGAGAAAGTTAGTGTCTAGGAATTTGATAGTAGGTTTGGATGTTGGAACTTCAAAAATTTGTACTGTTGTTGCTGAAGTAAATTTAAATGATCAATTAGAAATAGTTGGAATAGGCACTAGTATATCAAGAGGAGTTAGAAAGGGAGTTTTAATAAATATTGAAGCGGCTCTTGATTCAATATCTAATTCGATTGAGGCTGCAGAGCTTATTTCAGGGTGTGACATTACATCGCTTTCAGTCTCTATGTCTGGAAGTAGTGTTGAGGGAACTAATTCACGTGGTGTTGTTGCAATAAATTCAAAAACGAGAGAGATTAACGAAGAAGATGTTGAGAGAGTAATTGAAGCAGCAAAGGCAATTGTCATTCCAATGGATAGAGAAATCCTTCATGTCATTCCTCAAGAATTTATTGTGGATGGAATACCGCATATAAAAAACCCAATAGACATGATGGGTATTCGTCTTGAAGGAGAGGTGCATATTATTACAGGATCTAGTTCTTCTAGTCAGAATTTAGTCAGATGCGTAAATCGAGCTGGTTTTGCTGTTGATGAGGTTGTTCTTGGAAGCTTAGCTTCATCTTATGCAACTCTTTCTAAAGAAGAGCGCGAGATGGGTGTTTTATTTATTGATATGGGTAAAGGCACAACAGATATTATTCTTTATATTGACGGTTCCCCTTATTATACGGGTGTGATTCCTATTGGTGTTAATAGGGTAACTCTTGATATTGCTCAAGTTTGGAAGGTTCCTGAGGATGTTGCTGAAAATATTAAAATAACAGCTGGAATTGCTCACCCGTCTATTTTAGAGAGTCAAATGGAAACTGTAATTATTCCAAATCTTGGAACTCGACCTCCTCAAGAGAAAAGTAGAAAAGAGTTGTCTGTAATAATTAATTCAAGACTAAGGGAAATTTTTGAAATGATGAGAGCAGAAATATTTAAAAGAGGGCTTTATAATAAAATTAATGGTGGGATAGTTTTAACAGGTGGAGGAGCTTTATTCCCAGGTATTTCAAATTTAATAGAAGAAGTATTTAATTACCCTGCAAGAATAGGTTTGCCAATGAGTATTAATGGGATTGGAGAAGAGCATATAGATCCTAAGTTTTCTTCAGCTCTTGGTCTTGTTCTTTATAAGCACGAGCAACAAAAATTCAATAAATTAAAGAAGGTAAGCAGTAAAGTTAAAAGAAAAAATAAAATATCTTCAAAGTTGAAAGGTTGGTTTTTGAAAGAATGGTTTTGACCAATCATGGAGGAAGCGTTAATGAAAGATTATAATATGATTGATAGCCATACAAGAAGATTTGATTCTACTACAAATCCTACAATTCTTAAGGTAATTGGTGCGGGTGGGGGAGGTAGTAATGCTGTTAATCGTATGATTGAGTATGGAGTAAGAGATGTTGAATTTATTGTGGCTAATACGGATCTTCAGGCTCTCCAAACCTCTATTGCTCCTATAAAAATTGCTCTTGGAGCAAAAGTTACAGCAGGGCTTGGTGCTGGAGGAAAGCCCGAGATTGGACAAGCTGCAGCAGAAGAAGATATAGATGTTATACGTAATCATCTTTCTGGTGCTGATATGGTATTTATTACTGCTGGTATGGGGGGTGGGACGGGAACCGGAGCAGCTCCGGTTATTGCACAAGTTGCAAAAGAACTTGGCATTTTAACAGTTGGAGTTGTAACAAAGCCTTTTAAGTTTGAAGGCCCTAAGAAATTAAGACTTGCTGAGCAAGGAATAAATAACTTAAGAAAATCTGTAGATACATTGATTATTATCCCAAATCAAAAGCTTTTAACCGTTGTTGACAAAAGGACTACCATTAAAGATGCTTTTAAGCGTGCAGATGATGTTTTAAGAATGGGTGTTCAAGGTATTGCGGGGCTTATTATTGAGCACGGAGAGGTTAATATCGATTTTGCTGATGTTAAAAGTATTATGCAAGGGCAAGGCGATGCTTTAATGGGAATCGGATATGGCAAGGGTGAAAACAGGGCTGTTGATGCTGCAACTTCTGCGATTAGCAATCCACTACTTGAAGAAGTTCGTATTGAGGGATCTAAAGGGCTTCTTGTTAATGTTACTGGTGGAGATGATTTTTCATTGCTTGAACTTGAAGAGATTATGGGGATAATTACTGTTAGCGTTGATGATGAGGCTACTGTAATATATGGGCATGCCATTAATTCAAATCTTGATGATGAAATTTACGTTACAGTTGTTGCTACAGGCTTTGCATCTAAAAAGCAAAAAGAAATATTAAATGTGCCAGAAAATAATACCTTAAGCTCTAAAGAGTTTGACACTTTAATGTCAGGCAATCAAAATGTTCCTTCTGGATCCTATGAACATCAAGATCCTTCTTTTGCAACAAAGTCTAAAAATGTAAATTATTTTGATGATGACATTGATGTTCCAACATTTCTTAGAAATTTAAATAAGAAAAGTAGCGATGATTAAATGAAAATTTTATCGTTAATAATACTTATTAATTTATTTTTATCTTGTGGTAGCGAATCTAAAGAAAAATTGAATCTTGGGCTTAGATTAAGAGAATTGGAAATTTCAGGCGGTGGATCTGAATCTAAGATTGAGGTTTATAAGGAATTTATTCAAAAAGAAGATAAAAATATTTTAAAGATAGTTAATTCTATTGATAAGAAAGCCAGATTTTTCAATTTGATTGGTCTTGAATTTTTTAAGCTTGGTCAGTATGGACCTGCGATTGAGTATTTTACTAAAAATTTAGAAATCAACCCTAATAATTATTTATCTCATTTTTACTTAGGTGTCGTATCTTATAATTTAGCTAAAAATTTAAGAGTAAAAGATGAAGTTGAAAAATACATAATTCTTGCTGAAAATTCTTTTTTAAAATCAATTTCAATCAGAGATGATTTTAAAGACTCTCTTTTTGCTATTTCTAATATGTATGTATATGATCTTGACAAACAACTTGAAGCTAAAAATTATTTAAATAAACTTGATGATATGGGTGAGGATTATTTTGAGTTTTTCATGTTAAGGGGTGCAAATTATTATTCGCTAGGTGATCTTGGTAATGCTATATTGTTTTATGATAAAGCTAGTAAAAGTGCTTCAACTGATGAGCAAAAAGAAGGTGTTTCTAGGATCATGAGTAATTTGAAATAATTATTTATGATGAAATTGCTTTATATTGATAACTTGAAATTTTTAAAAAGCAAAGAAAAATTGAAACTTTTTAATAATTTTGACTTTAATGATATTATTAAATTGACTCAAAAGGACATTGAGTCTTATCTTTTAAGATCGTTTAGAAGAGCATTTAGGTTGCCAGATTTAAAATTAGTAGAATTGCAAGAAAAAGTTATTCGAAGGACAAAGGCTAAAATTGCTATTCTGGGGTCTAAGCTTTATCCTAATAAGCTTAAAAGAATTTATGATCCCCCTTTTGCTATTTACTATAAAGGCAATTTGCCGAATTCCTCTTTATTGTCTTGGGCTGTTGTTGGTTCTAGAAGAATTAGCAAAGCTCTTGCCGAGAGAACAAGAGAATTTTCTTCACATCTTGCAAAAAATGGTGTAGAGATTGTTTCTGGATTTGCAATTGGTGCTGATATTGAAGCTCATATAGCAGCAATCAATGAGAATAGCAGAACATTTGCTGTTATTCCAACAGATATTGATAATATTTATCCTAAGCAAAATCGAAAATATGTTTTCAAGCTTTTAGAACAAGGTGGAGGAATAATTACTGAAACTTTACCATTTGATAAAATTCAAAATTATTTTTTTGCCAAAAGGAATAGATTGATCTCGGGTCTATCAGATGCTATTTTTATAACTTATGCGCCTTTAAAATCGGGGGCTTTGATTACAGCTGAACTTGGGCTTGATTTAGGGCTTGACATTTATGTTTATGATTTAGATTTTTGTGGAGAAGGAGCTGTAAAATTACACAGCTTTGGTGCTCAAGAAATAAAAACCGTTAAGGATCTTTATACTTTATTAAATATTAAATATGTAGATTCCAATAATATTGAAGATGATTCTAAAGAGTGTTGTGATTGTAAAGATGTGTCTGATGTTCTTATTGGAGAACTTTTAAAAGAGGTATATAAATAGGGGGTAATATGGGCTTTAAAGGAACTACAGTGATTGCAATAAAAAAAAATGGTAAGACTGTGGTGGCAGCAGATGGACAAGTAACTTTTGGACATACTGTTTTAAAGAGTAATGCTATTAAAATACGAAAATTGCTTAATGGCAAAATTTTGGCAGGATTTGCAGGTTCAACGTCTGATGCAATTACTCTTTTTGAAAAATTTGAAGAAAAAATCAAGGCAAAAGGTGATGGTTTGGTGGACATTAAAAGGGCGGCTGTTGACCTTGCGAAAGATTGGCGTTCTGACAAAATACTGCATAAGCTTGAAGCGATGATGCTTGTTGCTGATTCTAAGAATATTCTTTTGATTTCTGGTACCGGCGATGTTGTTGAACCAGAAGAGGATGTTATTTCAATCGGTAGTGGTGGCAATTATGCATACTCAGCAGCTCTTGCTTATATGGAGAACAAAAAATTAAGTGCTTTTGAGGTTGCTCTTAGATCTTTAAAAATAGCAGCAAGAGTATGTATATATACTAATTCTAACATTGTACTTGAGGAGATTGAAAATGAATAAATTAGAAGAACATTATATAGTTCCTAAAGATGTAGTTGCAGAACTTGATAAGTACATAATAGGTCAAGACGAAGCTAAAAAATTAGTATCGATTGCTCTTGTTAATAGATATATAAGGTCTAGGCTTCCAAAAGAAATAAAAGATGAGGTAATGCCTAAAAACATTATTATGATTGGGTCAACCGGCATTGGAAAAACTGAGATTGCAAGAAGGCTTTCTAAGTTAATTAAAGCTCCTTTTATTAAAGTAGAGGCTACAAAATATACTGAGGTTGGTTATGTTGGTCGTGATGTTGAATCTATGGTTAGAGATTTGATGGGCATTGCAGTTAATATGGTAAAAGAAGAGATGTATAACACTGTAAGAGAAGATGCTTTAGTAAAAACAGAGGAGAGAATAGTTGAGAGTCTTTTTAAAGGGTCTGGCAATTCTGAGAATGTAGATCCAAATGAAATAAAAGCGGAAGAAAAAGTAAAAGATAAGCTTAGGAAAAAACTTAGAGCAGGCGAGCTTGATGATACTACTATTGAAATACAAATTTCTAGTAAAATGCCATTTTCTACAATAGAAATATTTACAGGTGGTAATTTTGAAGAGATCGATATGGGAATTGGTGGTTTATTAGGCAATATATTTGATAGAAAAAAGAAAAGAGAATTGAAAATTAAAAAGGCAAAAGAAATAATTTTAGCAGAAGAACTTGAGAAATTGGTTGATCATGAAAATATTTCAGATATTGCAAAATCTAAAGTTGAGAATATGGGAATTATTTTTATTGATGAGATCGATAAGATAGCTGCTAAGAATAGGAGTGGTAATGATGTATCTAGAGAAGGCGTTCAAAGAGATATTTTGCCAATTATTGAAGGTTCTAAAGTTAATACAAAATATGGAATAGTTGATACTTCTCATATTTTGTTTATTGCAGCAGGAGCATTTAATTTAGCCAAACCTTCTGATTTAATACCCGAGCTTCAAGGAAGATTTCCAATTAAAGTTGAGCTTAAGAGTTTAAGCATAGACGATTTTAAAAAAATTTTAAAACAAACAAAAAATTCTTTAATAAAGCAATATGTTGCTATGTTTAAGGTTTATAATTTGGATTTAAAGTTTAGCGAGGAGGCTATAGATAGAATTGCAGAGTTTACTTTTAATATGAATCTTGAGAATGAAAATCTTGGTGCAAGAAGACTTCACGGTGTTATGGAAAGAGTACTTGCAGATCTTTTTTTTGAGGTACCTGGTAGTAAGTTAAAAAAATTTGAAATAAACTTGGACTATGTTAATAAAAAAATACAAATTAACGAACAAAAAGATTTAAATTATTATATAATTTAGTTAAAAGCAATTTTAAATAGAGGGGGTTTTGATTTGAATGACTTTGAAAGATCTGTAGATTTTTCACACAGGTATTTAGATGTTCTAAGTTTAAGGCAAAGTGTTGTTTCTGATAATATAGCAAATGTAGATACTCCAAATTTTAAAAGAAGCAAAATTTCTTTTGAGGCAGAGCTTGAGAAAGCTTTATTAAATAAAGATAAAAATAATCTAAACTTAATTAAGTCTAGCGATAAGCATTTATCTAGGCTTAAAAGTCCAGAATATTCAGATGTCAAGCCTCACAGAGTTCTTGATCATTTTTCAACTATGAATAATAATGGCAATAATGTTGATATTGATTCTGAGATTAAGGCACTTGTACAAAATCAAATGATGTATCATCTTATGACTAATGTTCAAGCGCATTATTTTAAAAGTATAAATATTGTATTAAAATAAATTAATATTTTAAGGAATGTAAAATGGGATTGTTTTCAAGTATTAATGTAGCTTCAACAGGATTAACAGCACAAAGGTTGAGAATTGATGTTATTTCTAATAATATTGCAAATGTTTCTACTTCTAGAACCCCTGATGGTGGGCCTTATAGAAGGCAAAGGATTATTTTTGCCCCAAGGATTAATAATCCTTATTGGAAAGGGCCTTTTATTCCAGATTATCTTGATAATGGTATTGGGCAAGGGGTTAGGGTAGCTAGTATTGAAAAAGATAGGTCTCCATTAAAGTTAAAATATGATCCAACTCATCCTGATTCAATAAGTTCTGGGGATAAAAAAGGTTATGTAGAGCTTCCTAATGTTAATTTAGTTGAAGAAATGGTAGATATGATTTCAGCTTCTCGTGCTTATGAGGCAAATTCTACTGTTATTAATAGTAGTAAGTCTATGTTTAGAAGTGCATTAGCTATACTTCAAAGCTAAAGGAGAGACTATTAGTGAGAATAGATGCTTTTTTTACAGAGAATAAAGAGAATAATGTTAATTTGGTTAAAAAAAGCCCTTTGCATTTTGATGTGAATCTTTTTAGTTCTAAAGACACTGTCACTGTCAAAGACAATGATATTAAAACATTTAAGGATGTTTTAATAAATACGGTTACTGATGTCAATAAAAGCCAATTAAATGTTTCTAAAGTTATGGAACAAGCTATTCTTCGACCTAGTAACGTTGATGTTCATGATTTTGTAATAGCTATGTCTAAGGCCAATATGAATTTAAGCATTTTAAAGGCTGTTGTTGAAAGAGGCGTGAAGGCTTATCAAGATATAATCAATATTCGTTAAGGAGCTATGAGATTTTGAGCAATTTTTTTACTAATTTCTTTGTTTCAGCAAAAGGAATCTTCAAAAAAGCTAGTACGGTTCAAAAAATAGCCTTAGGGTTGATTATTTTTTTTGTGGTTCTTGCGTTTGTTTTTTTGATAGGGCTTTCTACTAAAAGCCAAAGTATTGCTCTTTTTGGGGTTGAGATTAAAGATCAGTATCTCTTAGATAGGATATCGCAGAGACTTGACAGAGAAAATGTTAAGTATATTTTAAGTTCCGATGGAAGAATTTATTTAGATGATGAAAAGCTTGCAAAAAAAATGAGGGCAATTCTTGTCAGAGAAGAGCTTGTGCCCGTTCATATGGATCCATGGGCTTTATTTGATATCGATAGATGGACTATTACTGATTTTGAAAGAAGTATTAATCTTAGAAGATCTATTACAAGAGCGGTTGAGCAGCATATTGTAGCTTTAGATGATGTTGATGCTGTTAGTGTGAATCTTGTTATGCCAGAGAAGGCTCTTTTTAAAGAATCACAAGAGCCTGTTAAGGCATCTGTTAGGATTACTCCAAGACCCGGTTCTGATATTATTACCAATAGAAAAAAAATCGAAGGACTTGTTAAGCTTATTCAGTATGCCATTGAAGGTCTTGAGTCAGATAATATTGCTATTGTTGATAATAGTGGAACCATTCTAAATGATTTTTCTAATTTAGATGGGATAGATAGAATAGATTTGGCAGAAAAAGAACGCAAGTTAAAGCTTAAGTATGAAGCTATGCTTAGAGGGGAAATCGACTCCGCATTAGGTAAGGTCTTATCTGTTGATAGATTCATGATAGCCAGAATAAATGTAAAGCTTGATACTTCAAAGGAAACCACAGAATCTAAAGAGTATGCTCCTATTGAGCTTCAATCCCAAGATCCAAAAGCTTCTTACAATACTAGAAAAGTAAGTGATTCAACTATTATATCTTCTCAGACGCAAAAAAAAGAATATCAGGGACAAGGATATAGTCCTTGGGGGCCTCCTGGGCAGGAAGGCAATACTCCCCCTGAATATCAAGATTTAAGCGATATTACTGGCAAATATAATGAGTCTCAAGAGATTAAAAATGTTGCTTTAAATGAAAAAAAATCTACAAGCGAAAAAGAACCTGCTAGGATTGTAGGTGTTTCTCTTGGTATTTTCGTGGATGGTATTTGGAATTTTGTGTATGATGAGAAGGGAAATTTTGTAATAGAAAATGGAATGAGAAAAAGAGAATATAAGCCTATGGCATTAGAAGAAATAAAAAATATTGAAGATGTTTTGCAAAGTTCTTTTGAATATAAGCCAGAAAGAGGTGATTCAATAACTGTTAGAAATATTTCTTTTGATCGTATGAATGAATTTAGAGAAATGGATGAAAATTATTTTGCAAGTGAAAGGTTTAAATATTTTTTGTTTATTGCAAGTATAATATTTTCACTATTAATTTTAATGTTTACAATATTTTTTGCTATTTCTAGAGAACTTGAAAGACGAAGACGTCTTAGAGAAGAGGAATTGGCAAAGCAGGCGCATTTAAGGCGTCAGCAAGCCTTAATGGATAGTGGTGATGATATTGGTGTTGATGATGTTGTTGGTGGGATTAGAGAAGGCGATGAGCTTCAAAACAATGCTGAGCTTTTAGCCAGAGAAAAGCCAGAAGATGTTGCTAAGCTTATAAGAACATGGCTTTTGAAAAACGCGTAGAAGGTAGTAATTGATATGGAAGAAAAAAAAGAAAAGGAGATCCTTGATGTTTCTGCTTTAACAGGTAAGCAAAAGGCTGCTATTTTGTTGGTTTCAATAGGTTCTGAAATCTCTTCTAAAGTGTTTAAGTATCTTTCTCAAGAAGAGATAGAGTCTTTGACATTTGAGATAGCAAAGCTTGAGACAATTACTTCTGAGCTTAAAGATAATGTCCTTTTAGAGTTTAAAGAATTAATGATGGCTCAAGAATTTATTCAAAAGGGCGGAATTGATTATGCAAGAGAGCTTCTTGAAAAGTCTCTTGGGACCCAAAAAGCAGTTGACATTATTAATAACTTGGGATCTGCTTTACAGTCTAGGCCTTTTGAATTTGTTAGAAGAGCAGATCCTGCAAATATTTTAAACTTTATTCAACAAGAACATCCTCAAACAATTGCTTTAATACTTTCATACCTTGATCCCCAAAAAGCTTCTTTTATTCTCTCTAGTTTGCCTACAGAGGTGCAGACCAATGTTGCAAGGAGAATCGCATTAATGGATAGAACTTCTCCTGAGGTTGTAAGAGAGGTTGAAAGAGTTCTTGAAAAAAAATTAGCTTCTCTTTCTTCAGAAGATTACACATCAGCAGGAGGAGTTGACAATGTTGTTGAGATAATTAATATGGCCGATAGAAAGACGGAAAAGTTTATTATTGAATCTCTTGAAGAAGAAGATCCAGAGCTTGCAGAAGAGATAAAGAAGAAAATGTTTGTATTTGAGGATATAGTTTTGCTTGATGACAGATCTATACAAAGAGTTTTAAGAGAAATAGATGGTCAAGAGTTGGCAAAGGCTTTAAAATCTGTAGATATTCCTGTCCAAGAAAAAATTTTCAAAAACATGTCAAAAAGAGCAGCCTCAATGCTTAAGGAGGATATGGAATTTTTGGGACCTACTAGGCGAAAAGACGTTGAGGAATCCCAGCAAAAAATTGTTTCTCTTATTAGAAAATTGGAAGAACAAGGAGAAATAGTTATTTCAAGAGGTGGTGAGGAAGATGTGCTTGTCTGATAAAGGAGTTTTGTTTGCCTAAGGTTTTATATAAATCATCAGAAGTTGATAATTCATTAAAGTTTGAGCTTGTTGAGATAGCAAAGCCTGTTTTTGAATCTTTGGAAATCAAGGAGAAGGAAGGCAAAGTTTACGACATAGAAAGTCAAATTGCCAATCTTAAAGAAGAGTTACAATTATTAAAAGATGAGAAATTACAACTTGAAGAAGAGCTTATTAAAAGACAAAAGCTTGCTAAAGAAGAAGTTCGAATTGAATCTGAGAGGATGATTGAAGAGGCTAAGATAAAAGCCAAGGAAGTATTAGAAGCAGCTAAGCAAGAGTCAGATCTTTTACAAAAGGAAGCTATTTATAAGAAGGAATCTATTGAATCTGAATCTAATGCCGAGATTGAAAGACTAGCAAGAGAGTATGAGGAAAAATTAAAAACAGATCTTGAAATAGCAACAGCTAAGGGTAGAGAAGAAGGGTATAGCAAAGGTTATGAAAGTGGTTTTGAAGATTTTGACAAAGTTATGAGAAAGTTGCATAGCATAATAGCATCTTTGATCGCTGAAAGAAAAGGTATTCTTGAATCCTCGAGTGCTCAGATAGTAAGTCTTGTTATGCAAATTGCAATTAAGGTTATTAAGAGGATTACAGATTCTCAAAAAGACATTGTCTTAGAAAATGTTAATGAGGTGTTGAAAAGGGTAAAAGATAAAACACAAATTACTATTCGTGTAAATCTTGATGATTTAGATATTGTTAGACATAAAAAGAGTGATTTTATTTCTAGGTTTGATGTTATAGAAAATTTAGAAATCATAGAAGATCCTAATATAGGCAAAGGTGGCTGTATAATTGAAACTAATTTTGGGGAGATTGATGCGCGTATTTCTTCTCAACTTGATAAAATAGAGGAAAAATTTAAAAATTTTTCGTTATTAAGTTAAGTGTCTAAAGGAATTTTAGTGAGCAATTTTTTTGAAAATTATTTAAGACAAGTAGATGATATTGAAACTGTAGCTTTTGTTGGTAGAGTGCAAAAAATAAAAGGTCTTTTAGTTGAAAGTTTGGGGCCTCAGTGTGCTATTGGAGATTTGTGTTTAATTGATCAAAGAAATAATAAAAAGGTGTGTGCAGAGGTTTTAGGGTTTAATGGTCCTTATGTTAGCCTTATGGCTTATGAAGGATTTAGTGGGATTGAAGTTGGAAATAAGGTCTATTCTTTAAATAAAGGCTTAGAAATAAATCTTAGCGAAGAGCTTTTAGGAAGAGTTATCGATTCTCTTGGTAGACCCATTGATAACAAAGGGTCATTTTTGAATAATAGATATAAAGAGTTGATTTTTAAAAAAATCAATCCAATCAATAGAAGTATTTTTGAAGAGCAAATATTAACAGGGGTTAAAGTTCTTGATGGGTTTTTGCCAGTAGCAAAAGGGCAAAGGGTTGGTATTTTTTCTGGTGCTGGAGTTGGCAAATCTACTTTGCTTGGTATGATTGCAAAAAATTCAAATGCAGATGTAAATGTTATTGCTTTTATTGGGGAGAGAGGTCGAGAGCTTAATGAGTTTATTGAGTTTGAACTTGGTGAGGAGCGTTTAAAAAAAAGTGTTTTAGTTGTTTCAACTTCTGATGAATCACCTATATCAAGGTATAAGGGAGCTTATGTTGCTACCATGATAGCAGAATACTTTAGAGAGCAAGGTAAAGATGTGGCTTTGCTTTTTGATTCTATTACTAGGTTTGCAAATGCTAAAAGGGAGATGTCTCTTTCTTTAGGGGAACCTCCGGTAGCTAAAGGTTATCCGCCCTCTGTTTTTGTTGAAATTCCAATTTTGCTCGAAAGGTCAGGTTTTAATGGTAATGGGGGGAGTGTTACTGGGTTTTACACTGTTCTTGTTGAGGGGGATGATTTTACAGAGCCTGTAGCTGATAATATTAAGGCTGTTTTGGATGGTCATATTATTTTAGACAGAGATTTGTTTGACAGAGGAATTTATCCTTCAATAAATATTCTTAGTTCAACTTCAAGGTCTATTCATAGAATAATGAGTTTGGAAAAACAAAAATTAATAATGAAAGCTAGAAATTTATTGTCTATTTATAAAGATTATGAAGATCTTGTTAGAACAGGGATTTATCTTAAAGGATCTAATAAAGATGTTGATTTTGCAATTTCCAAGTATCCCAGGATTATTGATTTTATTTCACAAGGAATAAATGAAACATTTGATTTTGAAAATTTAGAAGATGAAATAAGGAAAATATTATCTTGAATGATTTAAACTTTAGAAAACAAAAGCTTAATAAAATATTAACCTTTAGAACCTATTATAGAAAGCTAAGCGAGAGAGACTTAATGAATATAAATAAGGAAATTTCAAAAATAAATCAGTTTTCAGATGGAATTCCTAATCTTTTAAAAAGCCTAAATAGTTTTGACGATCTTTCCATAAGAGGTTATATAGACTTTTTAAATTATAAAAAAAAACAAAATTATAAAATTCTTGGAGAATTTAGAAAGCGTTATAATGAGTGTTATGATATTTATGTGGATAAATATAGAGAAGAAAAAAAGATTAAAATATTAATAAAAACTTTAAATAATTCTATAATTAAAAATAGAGAAAAAAAGGAAAGCTTACTGCTAGATGAGTATATAAATTATAAAGTTTGTCAAAATCTGAGGATTGAAAGTGAATAATTTTTTATCGTTCTTTTTTAGGGCATTTTTTTTGTTATTTTTAATTGCTATTTTATTTTTCTTTATATTATTCTTTGTTGATTTTCTTGGAATGTATAATACTAAGAGATATTTCCCTGAGTTTGTAAGAACTAAATTTTTAGGAGAAGCTTCTCTGGGTTTTGATCATAATTCTAATATAATTCTTGATGAAGCTAGGCTTGTGAAGGAAAGAGAAGCTATTGATATTAAGAATCAGCAGATTGAAAAGCTTAAGGAAGATTTAAAGTCAAAAGAAGACAGTTTAAATAAGCTTGAATTTGAGCTTAAGCAAAGGCAGAAAGATTTAGATTTAAAACAAAAGGTAATAGATGACATTATAAATAAATATAATGATGAGGAAGCAAATATTTTACAAACAGCTGTATATTTAATGAATATGCCACCAGAAGATGCTGTTAAGCGGCTTGAGGATTTAAATCCCGAGCTTGCAATATCTTATATGCGAAAAATTGAAGAGCTTTCTAAAAAAGAAGGCCGGTTGTCAATTGTTCCTTATTGGCTGTCTCTTATGGATTCTAAAAAAGCTGCTATATTGATTAGAAAAATGTCTGTTAGTTCATTGGAGTAGTGCTTATATGAGTAATTTATTAAATTTAAATAAAGCTTATGATAACAAGTTTGATCTTTTAAATACAATTAAAGGATTAAATTTAAATGTTTCTAAAATGGAATTTAAAGGGAATTCAGGTTCTTTTTTGAAAATTATGTCCTCGGAATCTAAAAAGTTAGCTAAGGCAAAATTAATGATATTTGATTTCTTAAATTTTTTTAAAGATAATGGACTTATTTCTAAAAGTTTAAAAAAAATTCCTTTAAATAAATCCCTTTGTTTGAAAAAACTTGAAAATGAGGCTTTTGTTTCTGATTTGAAATCCTTGATTGCTAGAATGAATATTTTGTTAGATTTTGAAGGTTTAAATATTAAAGAAAATTTATCATTTAATTTTGATAATTTTGATTCTTTAAGCAAAGAAAAATTTTTTGAAAAAATCGAAAGACTTTTTTTTGCTTTTAATGATTTAAGTTCTTTTTTAGACTTTGATTTTTTAACTTTCTTGGCTGATGATTATTATAATCAGATAAGCTTGAATGATAAAAAGGAAGAAAAAAATGCTATTAACATTGATGTGAAAAATTTTAAAAAGAGTAATAATAATCACAGTGATTTTGGTTTTTCAAAGTTTAGCTTAAATGCAATTGATGGTCAAAATTTTGTTGTTAGGTATAAGGTTAAAGAAATATTAGACAACTCTTTAAAAGGCTTTGTTGAAGAATTTGCTAATTATAACGTAAAAAGCTCTAAAGAGGTTGATAGTTTTGATTTTGTCAGCAGTTTAAAGCCTGAATGGAATCTTAAGATTAATAAAAATATTGTGGATAAAGCTAAAGTTGTGTTAAAATCGAATAATACAGGAGAGATTAAGTTGGTTTTAAAGCCCAAAGAGCTTGGTAGTATACGAATTAATTTAAACCTTGATTCTAATAATAATTTATTGGGAAAGATCGTGGTGGACAATCAAAATGTTAAAATGCTTTTTGACCAAAATATGCATTCATTAAATAAAATGCTTGGTGAGAGTGGTTTTAATACCAGCTTAAATCTTTTTCTTGCGGGCGAGAATTTAAATTCTTTTTCTAAGAATTTTAAGGACGACTCTAAAGATCAAAATTTCCATTTTGGTTATAATAAATTTTTTCAAATTGAAGAAGAAGTTGAATTTTCTTATGATTTAGATAAAAATGTTAATTTAATTGTTTAGAGGATGGAGTTAAATGGATAAAATAAATGGCATTGAAAATGTTTCTAATTTGTTTAATAGTGCTAGAATTAAAAAAGAATCAGATTTTAAGGTTAATAATGTATCTAATAAGGTTAATCTTGGCAAGGATGATTTTTTAAAATTGCTCATTACCCAACTTAGATATCAGGATCCCACAAATCCAATGAAAGATAAAGAATTTATTGCTCAAATGGCACAGTTTTCAACTCTTGAGCAAATGGCTAATATGAGTAAGTCATTTGAAAAACTTTCATCCTCTTTAGAAATAAGAAAAGATTTGGATTTATTAGGTAAAGTAATTAAATTTCAGCATGGTGATGGGGAGATTGTTAAAGGCCGTGTTACAAGCATTAAGACAGGCGCAATGCCCCAAGTTATGGTTAATGGTAATTATTATGTATATAAAAACATATTATCGGTAGGTTTGGAGGAGTAATTATATGATGAGGTCTTTATATTCTGGTGTTTCTGGGCTTCAGAATCATCAAACAAGAATGGATGTTGTTGGTAACAATATAGCGAATGTTAATACAATTGGTTTTAAAAAAGGAAGGGTAAATTTTCAAGATATGATATCGCAGTCTATTTCTGGAGCTTCTCGTCCTACTGATGTTCGTGGTGGGACTAATCCCAAGCAAGTTGGATTAGGTATGAATGTTGCTGCAATTGACACTATCCACACTCAAGGGGCTTTTCAAAGTACCCAAAAAGCATCTGATCTTGGGGTTAGTGGTAATGGATTTTTTATTTTAAAAGAAGGTAAAAATTTGTTTTATACAAGAGCTGGTGCTTTTGATGTGGACTCTGATCGACATCTTGTAAATCCTGCAAATGGGATGCGAATTCAAGGTTGGATGGCAAGAGATTTAGAAGGAGAGAAGGTTATAAATACAGCTTCTGATATTGAGGATCTAATTATTCCGATTGGAGATAAAGAAGGGGCAAAATCTACTAAAAACGTTACTTTTGCTTGTAATCTTGACAAAAGATTACCCGTAATTCAAGAAGGCGCAAGTTCGGCAGATATTGCACGTGGAACTTGGGTTGTCAATAAGTCGTTGTATGATAGTTTTGGGAATGTTAGTGTTCTTGAGCTTAGAGTCGTAAAAGATCTAAATACTCCTAATTTATGGAATGCAACAGTTCTAATAAATGGTGAGCAAAATTCAAATTTTACACTTGGATTTGACAATGAAGGGGCATTGGCGTCTTTAAATGGGCAACCAAGTCAAAAAGGAGATATTCTTCAAATTCCTATAACATTTAATGTTTCAGAAGCAAATGTAGGTGAAGCTGGCGAACAGCAAACTGTAAATTTAAAATTAGGAACAGTTGGGAGTTACACCGATTCAATTACTCAGTTTGCTGATTCTAGTAGCACAAAGGCTATTATTCAAGATGGATATGGCATGGGATATATGGAAAGTTATGAAATTGATCAAAACGGTGTCATAGTTGGTGTTTATTCGAATGGCATAAGGCGAGATCTTGGCAAGATTGCCCTTGCTTCTTTTATGAATCCTGGAGGACTTGCAAAATCAGGCGATACTAATTTTGTAGAAACAAGCAATTCAGGGCAAGCTAGAATAGGTGAAACTGGACTTGCTGGACTTGGTGATATTAGGTCTGGTGTTTTAGAAATGGCTAATGTTGATCTTGCAGAGCAGTTTACAGATATGATAGTAACTCAAAGAGGATTTCAGGCAAATGCTAAAACTATTACCACTTCTGATCAATTATTGCAAGAACTTGTAAGATTGAAAAATTAAGCTAAGATTGTTTTTTAACATATGATTTTTGTAACTAAACTTAATGGTTATGGATATTATTTAAATCCTTGTCATATTGAAAGTATTGAGGCTAATCCTGATACTACAATTCTTCTTATGAATGGCAAGAAATTAATTGTAAAAGAAAAAGTTGAAGAGGTGGTCAATAGAATTAAGCTGTATAGGAAAGAAGTTGCTTCTTTTGAAAAAATTGTAGGAGAAGGAAATGGGGGTGTTGAATTATGAATTTAGCTAGTATAATTGGGTGGGGAGTTGGATTTGGAGCTATTTTAATTTCCATGGCATTCACCCCTACAGGACTTGGTGTTTTTTGGGATTTAAGTTCTGTTTTTATTACTGTTGTTGGATCTTTTTCTGCTCTTATGGCTTCTTCAGAAGTTATTGCTGTAAAAAAAATTCCAACGTATTTAGGATTTTTTTTTAGAAGAAATTCTCATGCTAAGATTTCTATTATAAAAATATTAGTAGAGCTTTCAGAAAAGGCCAGAAAAGAAGGTCTTTTATCTCTTGATGATGAGCTTGAACAAATTAATGATCCCTTTTTTAAGTCAGGAATGAGGCTTGTTGTTGATGGTGCAGATCCCGAGGTAATTAAGACTATGCTTTATTTAGAGCTTGATCAAATGCAAGAAAGGCATAAAGTTGGTTCAGAGCTTTTTAAAACTTGGGCAAAGCTTGCCCCAGCTTTTGGAATGACGGGTACTCTTATTGGGCTTGTAGCTCTTCTTGGCAACCTAGAGGACAAGTCTGCTCTTGGTTCTTCTATGGCTGTTGCTCTTATTACAACTCTTTATGGAACCATAATGGCAAATTTAATGTTTATTCCTGTTCAACTTAAGCTGGAGAAAATTGATTCTGAGGAAGCCGCGGTAAAGACAATGATAATTGAGGGTGTTTTGTCAATTCAATCTGGAGATAATCCAAGAATTTTAGAGCAAAAATTAATGACTTTTTTAACTCCTAAAGATCGAAGCCATCTTGCTAGTAGTATTGGGGGGGGTGAATAATGGCTTTGAGAACTAAAAAGTCTTTAAAATGCGATGAAGGAGCTCCAGATTATATGTTGACTTATGGAGACATGGTTACTTTGCTACTTGTATTTTTTGTTACAATGTTTTCATTAAATGATATTATTTTTCAAGAAAATGTAATAAGGATAATGTCTGCTTCTTTCACGGGTGCAGGATTTTTTAAAGGTGGTAAGGCTTTAGATTTTAATAAGTTATCTTATTTGAGTAATAGTTTTATGTCTTTGCCTTCTACTGTGCGCAATAAGCAAGCATCTCAGACGGCTAAAAATAAGTCTATGATTGAATTTATTGAGAAAATCCAGTCTAAAAATATTATGGTTAGGATGGAAGAGAGAGGGATTGTGATATCTCTTGCAGCAGATGCATTTTTTGATTCTGCTAGTGCAGATGTTAAGCTTGAAGACAATAGAGATTCTATTCAAAAAATAGCATCTTTTATTGGAGTTTTAAGTTCTAGGGGTTATAATTTTAAAATAGAAGGTCACACAGATAATATTGATACTGATGTAAACGGGCCTTGGAAAAGCAATTGGGAGCTTTCTGTTGCAAGATCTGTTAATATGCTAGAGCATATTTTAAATTATTTAGACCAATCTAATGTTACGAGCGTTGAAAATAAGTTTGAAGTATCTGGTTTTGGTGGAAGCAGGCCTATTGCAACAGATGATACTCCTGAGGGCAGAGCTTATAATAGAAGAATTGATATATTAATTACTACGGATGCATCTTTAAGTTTTCCTAAGGAAATTACGCAGTAATAATTCTTTGTATCTGTAAAAAAGAAACTAATAGGAGGAATTTTATTATGCCAAATAAGGACGATGAAAATTTAGATATAGGGGATTCTAATGCTGGTAGAAAAGGTGGTTTATTGCCTGATATTATAATAAAAATTTTACAGATACTTGCAATAGGAATATTTACTGTTGTGATAATGATAATTGTTTCTTATTTTGTATCTAAAATGGTAGTAAGTCAAAGTGGGGCTCCTAGTGATTTTCCAGTTTTTTCTAATGAATACTTAGGAAAACCCCCTATGCTTATATGGTATGAAAGCATAGATGAGATTAGAGGTAATACTTTAGATGTTCCTCCAAAAACTTTTGTTGTAAAACTTGCTTTAGGTTATGCAGAAAATAATGTTAATATTCTCAATGAGCTTGGAAGACAAAAAGTGCGCTTAAAAGATATTATTAGAGAATATTTTAGTCAAAGAACCGGCCAAGAAATAAAAAATGAAAGCCAAATAAAAGCAGAAATTAAGGCAAGAATTAATAGTATTCTTAGAAATGGAGAAATAAAGGAAATAGCATTAACCCAAATTGATATTTTTGATATGTAATAATGTAATAAATTTAAAGGAATTTTAGATGGCAAATAATCCAGGAGCTTTATCTCAAGACGATATAGATAGTCTTTTAGAGTCTATCAACTCATCTGAAAGTTTATCGTTAGATGAGTCCCTTTCTAATGTTATATCTAGTCCTACAGGTAAAAAGCAAAAAGTTAAAGTGTATGACTTTAAAAGGCCGGATAAATTTTCAAAAGAGCAGGTCAGAACAGTTTCAAGTTTCCATGAGGCATTTGCTAGGTACACTACAACCTCGCTTTCTGCTCTTTTGAGAAAAATGGTTCATGTTCATGTGGCTTCAGTTGATCAATTAACTTATGAAGAGTTTATTAGGTCAATACCAAATCCCACAACTTTAGCAATAATTAACATGGATCCTCTTAAAGGATCTGCTATTTTTGAAGTTGATCCAACCATCGCATTTGCTATAGTAGATAGGCTTTTTGGGGGAGATGGAGACACGATTAAAGATAAAAGCAGGGATTTGACAGAAATTGAGCAGTCTGTCATGGAAAGTGTTATTATTCGTATACTTGCTAATATGAGAGAGGCTTGGTCTCAGGTGGTTGATCTAAGGCCAAGATTTGGACATATTGAGGTCAATCCACAGTTTGCTCAAATAGTCCCCCCTACAGAGATGATTATTTTAGTAACTCTTGAGGTTAAAATAGGAAAAGTGGAAGGGCTTATGAATTTTTGTTTACCTTATATTACTATAGAACCTATTGTTTCAAAATTGTCAACAAGATATTGGCATTCTTTGATTGGAGTTGGAACCACTAGTGAGAATCTTGACGCTTTGCGTGAAAAGTTGGAAAATACAGCAATGCCTTTGGTAGCAGAAATAGGGGAAGTTAAGCTTAAAGTAAGAGAAATTTTATCGCTTAACAAAGGTGATGTTTTAAATCTTGAATCTTCTCTAATCAATAAGGATTTGACTTTAAAGGTTGGAACTAAAGAAAAGTTTAAATGTAGAATGGGTTTAATGGGGAATAAAGTTTCAGTACAAATTACAGAAAAAATTGGAGATATAAAAGGTTTTGATTTATTAAAAGAGCTTACAGAAGAGGTTGAGTGATAGTTATTTTATTTAATTATAGCTTAAATTATTAGGAGGTTAAATTGTGAGTGTAGATGAAAAAAGTGATAATGTAGAAAAGCCAGAAATAAAAGGGGTTAAGCTTCCTGATTTAATTGATACTTTGCCAGAAGGAGTTGATCCTAGTAATTTTGGGCTTTTAATGGATGTTTCTATGCAGCTTACTGTAGAGCTTGGAAGAACAGAGCGCAAAATAAAGGATATACTTGGTATGTCTGAGGGTACAATTATTACTCTTGATAAACTTGCCGGTGAGCCTGTAGATATTTTAGTGAATGGTAAAATAGTTGCCAGGGGAGAAGTAGTTGTAATTGATGAAAATTTTGGAGTTAGAATTACTGAGATAATTAAAACTAAAAATGAATAGAAAATTTTTATTTTTAGTTTTTTTAGCATTTTCTAATTTTTTTACATATGCTAATTCACAAGAGAAAGTAAATTCAGTATCTACCGATTTAGATGTTGAATCTAACTTGCCAATCTTTGAAGAGGATAAGGTAAATCTTGCTAACAATGTTAGTGCTCAGTCAGGTTCTCTTTTTAATATTTCAGATTTGGTTAAGATAGTTTTATTTTTACTTGTTGCTTTTTTTATTTTTTTCTTATTAAAGAAGTTGATTTTTTATTCAAAAAGAAGCAATTATGAACAAAATTCTAATTTGATTAAGGAGCTTGTTTTTTACGAGATAGATGTTAAAAATTCAATAAGAATTATAAATATATTAGACAATGTTTACATATTTTTAGTTTCGAGTAATTCTGCTATTTTGCTCAAAGAGGTTAAATCTGAAGAGGAGTTAGAAAATTTAAAACTTAGGCTTAGCGAAATTAATAATTCTTCCAAGAAGGATTCTTTTAAATCTATCTTTAAGAAAATGTTGCTTAAAAAAGAAGGTATTCCTTTTTCTAGGAATGACTATGTTAAACTTGAGAAGAAAATTGAGACTTCACTTAAGGATAAACAAGATAGATTAAAGAAATTTTAGAGGGTTTATTTTGAGAAAGTGTTTTATTTTTTTTTTATTTTTTAGTGTAACAAGTTTATCTTTTGCCCAAACAAAATCTTTTCAGTCCACCAATGGTCTTAATTTTCCATTTTTAAATTTTGAAAATATTAGTGGTTCAGAAATAGCTTTTTCTTTACAGCTTTTAATTCTATTAACCATTATTACCCTTTCTCCAGCATTTTTAGTTTTAATGACTTCATTTTTGAGAATATCTATAGTTTTGGATTTTATTAGGCGTGCTTTATCTCTTCAACAATCTCCCCCTACTCAGATAGTAATGGGATTGGCTTTATTTTTAACTATTTTTACTATGTGGCCGACCTTTAATGTTATATATAAACAAGCTTATTTACCTCTTAAAGAGTCAAAAATAAATTTTGATGAATTTTATAATAAAGGAATTGCTCCTCTTAGAATTTTTATGTATAAGCAGATGTCTGATGGGCGTCATGAAGAGATTAGATTATTTATGAGTATTAGTAGTTATGATCGACCAAAAAATTTTAGCGAAGTGCCAACACATGTTTTAATTGCAGCTTTTATTTTACATGAGCTTAAAGTGGCTTTCAAGATGGGAATTTTAATATTTTTGCCTTTTATAGTTTTAGACATTATTGTTGCTTCTGTTTTAATGGCTATGGGTATGATAATGTTGCCCCCTGTAATGATATCTTTGCCTTTTAAGTTGATTCTTTTTGTAATGGTAGATGGTTGGACTTTAATTACTAGTGGTCTTATTAAAAGTTTTATGTAAGGTTATATATGACTGCAGGACACATTCTTTATTTAATTAGAATTTCTATTGAAAATATTATTATTTTATCATCTCCAATGTTGATTATAGCTCTTATAGTTGGTCTTTTGATTTCAATTTTTCAAGCTATTACTTCTATTCAAGATCAAACTTTAAGTTTTATTCCAAAGATTATTGTCATACTTTTGACTGTTGTGATTTTTGGTCCTTGGATTTTGAATAAGCTTATGCAGTTTACTTATATGATTTTTAATCAATTGCAAAATGTTTAATTTATGGTTTAAAATTTTATTATTTGGATGAAATTTTGAATTTGAATTTTTTAGTTTTAAAATCTTTTACAATTTTACCTGTATTGGTTAGAATTTTTATGTTTTTAAAATTTTCTCCATTTTTTTCAACAATAAAAATCGGATATTTTAATTTTTTCTTTTCTTTGATTCTTTCTGTAATTATTGTCGAAAAAATTAAGATTATTTATCCTTTAGATAATATGCTTTCTTTTGTGTTAATTTTATTAGGAGAAGCTATTTTGGGCCTTATCCAAGCATTTTTTGTTAGCATAATTTTTAATGTTTTTCATTTAGTTGGATTTTTCTTCTCTAATCAAATTGGACTTGCTTATGCTAATATTTTTGATGTTTTTTCAGAAGAAGATAGCATGATTATTTCGCAAATTTTTGCTTATTTGTTTTTGCTTTTGTTTTTATCAAGCGATTTTTTACTTCGATTTTTTGTGATTGGTATACATGATTCTGTTTTGAACATTAGGGTTGAGCATTTAGTTAATATGAGAAATACAGAATTTATTAAGCTTTTGCTTATGTCTTTTGGATTTCTTTTTGAAAAAGCTTTATTAATTTCGTTTCCGGTATTGGCTTTACTTTTACTTTTTTATCTGGTGTTAGGAATACTTTCAAAATCATCGCCTCAGATTAATTTATTAATAATTAGTTTTTCAACTTCGCTATTTTTAGGGTTGTTGATTTTGTATATTGGATTTCCAAGCTTAGCAATATCTTCAAAAAGAGTGATTGAACTTTCTTTAGATTCTCTTGCTAGTTTTATAAAATTATTTTCTAGAGTTTTAAAATAATGATAAAAGACGAGCTTTTAGTTAAAAGTTGGTATATTCCGTTGGACTTTTTTTCTGCAGATGATGAAGGGAGAACTGAGTTACCTACTGATCAGAAAAAGCAAAAAGCAAGAGAAGAAGGCCGAGTATTAAAGTCTAATGAAATTAATATCGCTATTAGTCTTTTGTTATTATTTGCATTGTTTTTTTTCATGCTTTCTTATTTTGCCTTAGATTTAGTAGCTGTTTTTAAAGAGCAGGCTAGTAAGCTTCCTGAAGTTATGAAGATGAGTGTTTATGCTATGGGTTTTGCATATATTAGATCTATCGTGGGGTATGTTGTTTTGTTTTTTTTTGCATCCTTAGCTGTTAATTTTTTTGTTAATATTATCCAAGTGGGGTTTTTTATTACTTTTAAATCTTTAGAGCCAAGGTGGGATAAAATTAGTTTTAATTTTTCCAGATGGGCAAAAAATTCTTTTTTTTCAGCAGGGGCTTTTTTCAATTTGTTTAAAAGTTTGTTAAAAGTTGTTATAATATGCTTGATATATTATTTTATTATAGAAAGCAATATAGGCAAAATTTCTAAGCTTTCGGAGTATACACTCCAGTCTGGGATTTCTATTGTGTTAGTGCTTGCCTATAAGATATGTTTTTTCTCGGTAATGTTTTTGGCAATTGTTGGGGTGTTTGATTATTTATTTCAAAGATCTCAGTACATTGAGAGTTTGAAAATGACAAAAGAAGAGGTGAAGCAGGAGAGAAAGGAAATGGAGGGTGATCCTTTGCTTCGATCTAGAATAAAAGAGAGAATGAGGGTTGTTTTAAGTACTAATTTAAGAGTAGCTGTTCCCCAAGCTGATGTAGTAATTACAAATCCAGAGCATTTTGCAGTTGCTATTAAGTGGGATAGTGAAACAATGCTAGCTCCAAGGGTGCTTGCAAAAGGTCAAGATGAAATAGCTCTTACAATTAAAAAAATAGCAAGAGAAAATAATATTCCTTTAATGGAAAATAAGCTTCTTGCAAGGGCGCTTTATACTAATGTTAAGGTTAACGAAGAAATCCCAAGAGAATATTGGGAGGTTGTTTCAAAAATTCTTGTGAGAGTATATTCTATTACTAAAAAGTTTAATTAGAGGTTCTATTTTTGGATGCTACAAAAAATTCTATATTAGGATATTTAGGACTTAATAATAAGTCTGATTTAATAATTTCGGTCGGTTTGATATTTGTTGTTGCTGGATTTATTTTACCTCTCCCTGCTGTTATTTTAGATGTTTTGATTACGATTAATTTAGTAATAAGTCTTTTAATTATTTTAATTGTTCTTTATTCTAAGAGATCTCTAGATTTCTCTGTTTTTCCCACCTTATTGCTTGTAATGACTATTTTTGGACTTGTTCTTAATATTTCTTCTACTAGATTAATTTTAACTAAAGGTATAAATTTTGATGGGCAAATGATAAGAACATTTGGTACATTTGTTGTAGGTAGTTCTGGAATTCAAGGACTTGTTATTGGATTTATAATATTTATAATAATTATTGCTGTTCAATTTATTGTAATTACCAAAGGAGCAACAAGGGTGGCTGAAGTTGCAGCCCGGTTTGCTCTTGATGCGCTTCCTGGTAAGCAAATGGCCATTGATTCTGCATACAGCTCTGGAAATTTGACAGAAGAAGAGGCTACAAGGCAAAAAAACGATTTACAATCTGAAGTCAATTTTTATGGCGCAATGGATGGAGCTTCTAAATTTGTATCGGGAAACGTTAAGGTTGGATTTTTAATAACTCTTATAAATATTCTTGGTGGTTTGTTAGTAGGAATAACTTTACAAGGGCTTAATTTTAATGAAGCTCTTAATAATTATGTGTCATTGACGGTTGGCGATGGGCTTGTGTCTCAATTGCCGGCTCTTTTAATTTCAACAGCTACAGGTTTGATTGTTACTAGGTCGATTTCAAAAAATAGTTTTGGTGGTGAAATTTTTGAGCAATTCACAAATCATTTAGGAATTTATTGGATTGTTGCTGGGTTTTTATTTTTTTTAGCTTTTCTTCCTGGATTTCCAACCTTAATTCTTATTTTTTTAAGCTTGCTAATTGCATTTTTAGCTTATTCTCTTTCAGGAATAAGGCGTAAAGAAGAAATTGCTGAAAAAATAAGGCTAGAAGAAGAGCAAGCGGCAATTTATTCAGACAAAGATGTTGCGCCTGTTGTTCCTCTTGATCCACTAGCTCTTGAGATTGGATATAATCTTGTTCCAATAGTTGATGATACAAAAACGTCTGAACTACTCGATCGTATTGTTAAGATAAGGCGTGAGATTGCATTTGAGTTTGGAATAGTTGTGCCTAAGATTAGAATAGTTGATAATATGCGGCTTCAGCCCAATGCTTATTCTTTTAAACTAAGAGGAGTTGAGGTTGGACGAGGTGAGATTAAACTTGGTAAATTTTTAGTGGTAAATGTTGGAATTGACTCTGGAATAGATGGAGAGCTTGTTAAAGATCCTTCATTTGGACTTCCTTCTCTTTGGGTAAATGATGATGGGCGAGAAACTGCTGAAAAATTAGGATACACCGTTGTAGATCCCCCTTCGATTATTGCTACTCATATGACAGAGCTTATTAAAAGACATTCTTATGAAATTTTGACTCGTCAAGATGTTCAAAATACCCTTGATGTTTTTAAGAAAGATTATGGGGCTATTGTTGAAGAGGTTCTTAAGAATTTTTCAGTTGGTGAGATCCAAAGGGTTTTACAAGGCCTTTTAAAAGAGCAGGTTTCAATTCGCAATTTGGTTACAATTTTTGAAACGATTGCAGATTTTACAAGTATTACTAAGGATACATTTTTCTTGATTGAAAAATGTAGACAATCAGTTGGAAGGCAAATAACTAGTGGTTATTTGGACTTAAATTCTGAACTTAATGTAATAACTTTAAGTCCTAGCTTAGAGCAAATAATAATTGATTCTCGTGTAGAATCCAATCATGATCTTATAAGTTCAATTGATCCTAATTTGAAAACCAAATTTATTTATGAACTTTTCAAAATTGTAAACGAGGTTCAAGCAGAAGGATTTTATCCAGTTATTCTATCAAGCGAATCGTCAAGGCCTATAATAAAGGTGATAACAAGCAGAGAGATTCCAGAGCTTGTTGTTATTTCTGTTTTAGAGGTTCCTCAAAATATTAAAGTTAATGTTCTTAAAACAGTAGAGGTTGAAGAATAGTATTATGGTTCAATATTTTACAGAAAAAGGTCCAACTTATAATGAAGTTATAGAAATAATTAAGAAAAAATACGGTAAGAATGCTAGGGTTATGACCTATAAGACCATTCCTCATGGAGGGATTTTAGGCTTGTTTAGCAAAGATTGGGTTGAAGTTTCAGGTTATGTTAGGTATGACATTGGGAATCAACAGATTAATATTGAGGATGAAAAGCGCAAGATCCTTCAAAGCATCAAAAGAGAAGAAAATTCTTCAATCGAAGATGTACTCAAAGAAGTTAAGTCTCTTAAAACAGAACTTGCTCACAAAAAAGAAAATATTAATCATCCAACAATTACAAAAATTGAAGATATTTTAAGAGAAAATGATTTTTCTGAAAATTATATTAAAGACATTAATGAGTTTATTAAGAGAGAATTCAGTTTGTCAGATCTTGATGATTATGAGAGAGTTAGAGAGGATGTCGTTTTGTATATTGCAAAGACAATTAAATGTTCAGGATCTATTATTGATGATCTTAAGAAAAGGGTTTTTATTCTAGTTGGTCCAACAGGTGTTGGAAAGACTACCACAATTGCAAAACTTGCAGCAATTTATGGTATTAATGGAGAATCTAAGAGTTTGAATATTAAGATTATTACTATTGATAATTATCGTATTGGAGCTAAAAAACAAATTCAAACTTATGGCGATATTATGGGTATTCCGGTTAGAGCAATTGAGTCTTTTAAAGATTTAAAAGATGAAATTACCGATTCAAAGGATTTCGATCTTATACTTGTTGATACAATTGGCAAAAGTCCTAAAGATTTTATGAAGCTTGCTGAGATGAAGGAACTTCTTAATGCTTGCGGAAGAGATGCCGAATTTCATTTGGCTGTGAGTTCTACTACAAAAACATCAGATGTTAAAGAAATATTTCATCAATTCTCTCCTTTTAATTATAAAACTGTGATTTTTACCAAAGTAGATGAAACCACTTGTGTTGGAAATTTGATAAGTTTAATTTATGAAATGAAGAAAGTAGTTTCTTATGTTACAGATGGGCAAATTGTTCCTCATAATATCAGCGTTGCAGAACCACTTACTTTTATTAGAAGAATAAATGGCTACAGAATAAGCGATGATGCAGAGTTTATTAAGAAGATAAAAAGTAAATCTTATTATTAAGGAAAGTTATAATGGAAGATCAAGCTCAAAGTTTAAGAGATATGATGAGATTAAATGGTAAATTTAATTTTTCAATTGATGAGAAAGTTCAAAATAGTAAAACAAGATTTATTGCTGTTAGTAGTGGCAAAGGTGGTGTTGGCAAAAGCAATATTGCGATTGGACTTGCTCTTAAATATTCTGAACTTGGTAAAAAGGTATTAATACTTGATGCTGACATTGGAATGGCCAATGTTAATATTTTGCTTGGAGTTATTCCTAGGTATAGTATATATCATATGATTGCTCAAAGTCGTGATATTAGAGAGGTAATAACAAAGACAGAGTACAATATTGATCTTTTAGCTGGTGCTTCTGGTACAATGGAGCTTTTAGATCTCTCTGATGTTGATATTAATAAATTTATAAAAGAATTATTAAAAATATATGAATATGATATAGTTGTAATAGATACTAGTGCCGGGATTTCAAGACAAGTTATTTCGTTTTTACTTTCTAGTGACGATGTTGTTATTGTTACTACTCCAGAGCCCACTTCGATTACTGATGCTTATGGAATAATAAAGGTTTTGTCTTATAAGATGGAGAATTTGAAAAATTTAAGACTTATTGTTAATAGAGTAGCTAATGTTAGTGAGGCTAAGGGAGTTGCTAAAAAGGTTATAGATATTTCAGGACAATTTTTAAATTTAAATATTGATTATTTGGGATACATTTATGAGGATCAAAATATTAGAAGCTCTGTTTTTAAGCAAAAGCCTTTTGTTTTGGTAAATCCAAATAGCAAAGCTAGTTATTGTCTTGATTCTATTGTTGCCACTCTTGAAGAAGTTTCTCTAGATAGCAGAAAAAGAAGAGGTGTTATAGGTTTTATATTAAGATTTTTTGGTGTAGAATAGTGGGGCATTATGTTTATAAGTAGGGAATTAAAGTATATTTTATTAGCTAGTGTGTCAGCATTGTTTATCTCAGCAGTTTTAGGATTATTTTGCGGCTTACCATTTTTTACAATCTTAGTGAGATCTTGTTTCCAGTTTGTATTTTTTTTTGTTATTGGGCTTTTAATTGAATTTCTTTATAAGAAATATTTATCAAATCTTTTTTCGACAGAATTGTCTAGTGTTATGGAAAATAAATCCCAAGATGATAAGAAGGTTTATAAAGATTTTAACGATAATCTTGATTTTCAAAATAAAAATTCTCTTTATGAGAATTCTCAAAATATCAGTAATAGTGCTGATCTTTTAGAAGAGGTTAAAAAGTATAAATTTGAGACTGAAGACATGAGAGAGGAAAGTGACAAAAATAAAAAAATGTCATTTATTGAAGATAATGATCCAAAAGTTGTTGCAGATGCTATTAAAACTTTAATGAGCAAGAAGGAATAAATATGGATGATAGGGCTATAAATTTTTCTGAACTTTGTGATAAGATGCGATCTTACTTAGAAAGAGAAAGTTATGTTAATTTAATGGAAATAGAAGCAGATACCCTTGAAGAAGCTTTAAATGATGCTTCTTTAGAGCTTTCAGTGCCTTATAAAGAATTAGACTATGAGATTTTATTAAAAGGTAGTAATGGTATATTAGGATATGGAAGGAAAAAATGGAAAATAGTTGCCTACAGAAGTGCTTCTAGTAAGCCAAAAGTGTCTCTTGATGCAAAAAATGATTCAGGAGAAAAAAAAACGGTTTCATCGGACGGCGAATTTTTTATCAGGAAATCTTCCAAAGGTGTATTTTTAAAGGTTATCTCATCAAAGGGACAAGGAATTTCTATTAAGTATCAAGATGTTCTTTCTAAATTGGAATTACATAACAATATTGAAAAGTTTAATAAAGACATTGTGAAAGGTATAGTTGAAAATGCTAGTGGATATTATGAAAAAATTGCTGATTTTGAGTCTGACCCTTCTGAAAATGTTACAATGATGGTTCAAATATCAGAAAATTCAATGTCAGTTACTATTGAATTTACTGCGCCTGGAATTAATGGGGCTGAAATTTTTTCACAAGATATTTTTAATATTCTTAGAAAATATGGGGTAATAGATATTGCAATACTTAAAGATAAAGTAGCAAAATTTGTGGATTATCCTGTTTATGGAGAACCTGTTGAACTTGCAAGGGGCTTAGAGCCAGTAAAGGGTAAAGATTCTTATATCGATTTTATTGTTGATGAAAATAATAGACTTGGTGAGTATGAGGTTTCAAGCATAGGATTTAGAAATGTTGTTGAAGGCGAGGAGTTGGCCAGGATTATTCCTTTTGGTAAAGGTGTAGATGGCTATACTGTTTTTGGTAAAGTGTTAAAATCAGAGAGTGGGCAAGATATTAATTTTGTTTTAGGGGAAAATACTTTTAGAGATGGTTATAAAATTCGTGCAAAATGTAATGGGTATATGTCTGTTTCAGATGGTGTAATATCTGTTCATAATATCTATTTAGTCAGGGGTGATGTTGGACCTGCTACTGGAGATATAGTAAATAACGGAATGGTTCTTGTTCAAGGCAATGTTTTAGATGGATACAATATTATGGCCAAAAGTGGTATAGAAGTGAAAGGATTGGTAGGTCGGTGTAATTTAAAAACGGATGGGTCTATTATTTTTCATAGTGGTGTGAATGGTAAGGGTGATTCTAAGATTTATGCACGGGGTAATATTAGAGCTAAGTTTTTAGAAAATGTTACTTTAAATTGTGGTGGGGAAGTTGAAGTTTTAAGAGGCATTGTGAATTCTTCAGTTTCTTCTAAAAAGAGAGTTCTTTGCATTGGTAAAAAATCAAAAATAGTTGGTTCTAATGTTTACGCTAAAGAAGAAGTCAGGGCTTATTCTATAGGTTCTGATAGAAGTTGTGAAACTTGCATTGATGTTGGCTATGATCCTGAAATTAAAGATTTACTGACTAGATTTACTAATCATCTTGAAAAGATTGAAAAGCGATTAGAAGTTTTAACTAAAGATATTGTTGCTTTAAAGAAGAATATTGTACTTGTTACAGATAAGGCAGAAAAGTCCTTAAAGATCGATAGTTATAATGAATTTGTTAATGAGAGCAAAATTCTTAGAATGGAAATAAAAATGATAGAGTCTAAGCGAATTGATTTGCAAAATGAGCTTGAAAATACTAAGATAGAAGGTAAAGTTTCTGTTGAAAATATAGCTTGTTCAGGTGTTAAGCTTTATATTAAGAATGCTTTTTATGAGCTTTCAAAAGATTACAGCAATGTTACTTTTGTAGAGGATGATAATTATATTAAAGTTATGACCTATATTCCTTTTAAATCTGGTCAATGATTTTTAATATAAGGATTAAGATATGGATACATTTGAAGTTTTTAAAATGTCTGTTGTTGGGTCTTTTAAGGCTAGGCAGTTTTTAAGTGAAGATGAAAAGCATAAAAGATTAAAAATGAATCAAAATACTAGATTGAAATTTTTAAGAGATTCTCATACTGATTCTGAGGTTGGCAATATATGTGCAGTTGGCAAAGTTGAAGATAATCTTTTGCTTTCGTTTCCAGTTAAAAAAAACAAGAATGAAGAAAAAGTGATGCTTAGTTTATATTCTGGTAAATTTGAAGATCCTAAAATTGGTAAAAATGTTAATATTAAGAGATAAAATGTTTTAGGTCTTTTATATGTTTATTGTTTTTTATCTTATTTTAATTATATTTATTTTTATATATTTTCATGTGTATGTTAATTTGAAAATAAAATCTAATAGCATACTTAGAAAGTTCAAAAGCGAGGTAGATAAAACGATTATTGAAATTAATCAAGCTACGGATAGAAATATAAATATTATTGAAATAAAAATCGAAAGTTTAAATAGAATTATTAAAGAGGTTGATGAGAGAATTGAAATTCTTGATCAGAGATTGTTAGGGTTTAATGGTAGTTCTATCCCTGGGGATAGTTCTTCTAATTTTGGATCTAAGAATGATGGAATTTATAAGAGTAATTTGGATTATTCTATGCCTACTATCGAAAAAAATATAATAAAAGAAAGTTATAATATTCGCAATCAGGTTATTTTACTTCATGAACAAGGTATGTCTTTTGAAGCCATTGCTAAAAAGTTTAAGTTAGATTTAGGCGAGGTTGAGTTAATTATTTCAATACATAGGGGAGGTATTCATGAAAAAATGGATAGGTATTGATCTTGGAACCACAAATACTGTGGCATCGTATTTTGATGTTAGTTCTAAGATAATATTAAATGAAAGGGGTGAGCGAATAACACCTTCTATTGTTTCTTTCTCAGATAAAGGTGTCCTTGTGGGAAGTGCTGCTAAAAATCAAATTTTAGTCAATCCCCATAAAACATTCTATGATTTTAAGACCAATATGGGTTCTAATACTTTTTATAAAGTAGATGGTGAATTTTATAGAGCAGAATATATTTCAGCACATTTGCTTTCTAGTGTTAAAAAGAACGCTGAAAAGTTTTTAGATGAAAAGATTGAAAATGTTGTAATAACAGTTCCTGCATATTTTTCCGAGATTCAAAGAAGAGGTGTTGTTGAGGCTGCAAATTTTGCTGGTTTGAATTGTAAGGCTATACTTAATGAACCAACCGCAGCTGCTATTGCTTATGCCTTTGAAAGACAGGTTGATGGAATTTTTCTTATTTATGATCTTGGAGGTGGGACTTTTGATGTAACTCTTATGGAAAAGCAAGGCGATACTTATACTGTTCTTTCGGTTAAAGGACAAAGCCGACTTGGAGGCAATGATTTTAATAAAATTATCGAAAAGCATGTTTTAGATAGTTTTAAAAATGAATATCCCGATTTTGATTTAGACGATGTTTTTCTTCTTGAGCAGTTAAGAGAACGAATTGAAGAGGGTAAAAAAAATTTATCTGTCATGGAAGAGGTCGACATCACTTTGCTTTTCCTTAATGGCAATCATTTAAATTATAGACTTAAAAGGAATGAATTTAATTTAATGATAAGTGAATATGTTGATAAAACTATTCAATTGTCTATGGAATGTATTGCTGATTCTGGAATTGATATTAATAGTGTTTCTAAAATCATACTTTCTGGTGGTTCAACAAGGATTCCTTTAATTGAAAAAGTTTTAAAGGAAGCTTTTCCTGCTGTTTCGATTTTAGATGCTTTAAACCAAGATGAAGTTGTAGCTATTGGTGCAGGTATTCATGCTTTTGGTCTTTCTAAAAATGATTCTGTTATTAAGTTTAAAGATGTGACTCCTTATTCTCTTGGACTTGAAATAAGAGATAATAAATTTTTTACTTTAATAGAGAGAAACACTGCTTTGCCGATTTCCAGGAGTAAACTATTTACGACTACCAACGATTATCAAGATGAAATTGAGATCCATATACTCCAAGGTGAATATAAAAAAGCTTCTTTGAATTATTCTATAGGTAGATTTTCCTTTGGCAATATTCAAAAAGCTTTAAAAGGAATCCCTAAAATAGAGGTGCTTTTTACTTTAAATGAAAGTGGTATTTTAAGCGTTAATGCTAAAGATTTAGAGACGAATTCTTCTAATTTTATTGAAATAAAAATTACAAGTTCATCTGACAATGTGGCAAAAGAAAGTCTTTCAGGCACTTTTATAAGTATTATTGATTAAAGATTTAAAAGGAATAAGACTTTTTTAAAAGTAATAAATTATTTTTCCTAATATGTTGTCAATTTTTATGAATCCGTAATCTCTTGAGTCTAATGAGGTTTGTTTATTTTCTCCTACGACTAAATAGTAATTATTAGGAATTTTTTTAGTAATTTTTTTCAAAAAATTTTCATCTATTTTAAAGTTTAAGTCATGTATACATATTTTATTTTTTTCTATTTGTTTAAATTTCTCTCCTGGAATTGCAAATATTTTTTTAATGGCAATTTTGTTTGTTATAGGGTCTTTAATAAGTACCATTTCATTTTTTTTGGGTTTTTTCCATAATAAAAGATATTTTTGGAGCTTTTTAAGCCTAAGTCCATATGCAAATTTGTGATTTACAATCCAATTTTTATCAAATATTATTGGGGTCATTGATTCGCCTTCTACTATGTAAAATGATAAGAATAACCTTATTAAGGTTATTAAAAATAAGGAAGCGACTAAAATTGACGCTAGTTCATATTTGTGAGTTTTAAATATTCTCATAACTTTCGAACAAAGCTTTCATTGAAATACAATTTTCTATTGTATAATGAAATAGCATGTTATGATTATACCAAAAAAAAAACAAAGGGTAGAAAAACGTAAAAAAAAAATTTTATTTGATAACAAAAAGAATGTTAATTTTGAATTAAAAGATTTTGCCAATATTAGGAATATTGACAAAAGAAGAAAAAAAGTTTTCAAGCCCAGAAACTTTTTTAAAAAAATTGAGTTTTTTTTAAAAAAAGTTTCTTTATTTTTCCACAATCTTAAAATACAAAATATTAATCATTATGAATATAAATATTATTATAAGAGCTTAAGAGAGAAAGTTTTTGACATTTTTAGCGTAAAATTCGATTATAAGTTTGTTTTTAAGCTTAATGCAATAATCTTTATTTTTATATTAATATTTTACATTAATATTTTTTCTTACTACGGTTCGTATATTTTTTTAAATAGACTTACTTTGCCCAAAGATTATTTTATTGATACATTTTTATATTACAGCGACCAAGATATAGCCCAAATTAGTAGTTATTTGCTTGAATCTAATGTTTCTACAAATGTTCCTGAATTTAAAAAAAATTTTGTATTAAAGGTATTTGATCATAAGATTAAGCCTGGAGAAACGCTTTCTCATGTTGCAGCTAGATATCAGATAACTAGTGAAACTTTAATTTCCTTTAATGAAATTAAAGATGTAAGAAATATTAAGCCAAATTCAGTTATTAAAGTTCCTAATATGAAAGGAATTCTTTATGTTGTTAAAAAAAACGATTCTATTTCATCTATAGCTAGTGCTTATAATATTCCCAAGGTGGATATTTTAGATTCTAATAATCTTGATAATGAAGTTTTATTTTTAGGGCAAAAATTATTTATTCCTGGAGGAAGATTGCCTAAAGATTTTTTAAAAGAGGTATTAGGAGAAACTTTTATTTATCCTGTACAAGGCGTTATTACTTCAGGATATGGTTATCGACCAGATCCGTTTACAAGAGTTATTAGTTTTCACAATGGAATAGACATTGCAAATTTAGCCAATACCCCCATTAGAGCTGCAAGAGAGGGTATTGTTGTAACTGTGGGATTTAATGCAGGAGGGTATGGAAAATATATTGTTATTTCTCATAGTAACGGATTTCAAACTTTATATGCTCATTTAAATTCTTTTGCTGTTAAAGTTGGAAAAAAAGTTTCAAGGGGAGCAGTAATAGGCTATATGGGAAGTACTGGTTATAGTACAGGCAATCATTTGCATTTTACTATTTTTAAGAATGGCAAAACTGAAAATCCTATGAAATATTTAAGGTAGTGTTTTTCATGTGTATTTGGATATGTTAATTTTTTTAAGTATTTGAGTTAGTTTTTTACCTTCTACTAGATCAATAAGCCTTCCTTCAATCATTTGTTTAGCCTTTAAAGAGAATTTTGATGGAGCAATACAGAGTCCTTTTATTTTATTTTCTTTTATTTTTGAAATGAAATCTTTTAAAAATAATTCACCAAAAGTATCTTGTTCAGTTCTTACAAAGCGTACTATTAAGTTTTCTTCCCATTGATTGTTAGCTAAGTGAAAGTTCATATCAATAAATTGTGTTGTTATTTCATTTATTTTAGAATCTCTTATTTGAAATTTATTTAAATATAGTTTTAAAATAATTTCATTTGCTATTTTTACAAAATTTTCTTTTGAACTGCGCAAATATATTCTTAGTGCTATGTTTTCGTTTAGTCTTTTGCTAAATTCTAATTTTTCTTTAATTTTTTTGTAATTTGGATCAATATCTTCAACTTTAGTAAAAGCTTCTGCAGCTTTTTGATAATTTTCAACAGAGATTTGTAGTTCCCCAAGATTATAAAATAATTCAAGGAAAATTTTTTTAGGCAAGTCAGGTTTTATTTTTATTATTTCTTTAATGTTTTGTTCTAATTTTTCTAATTCTTTATTTTTTGAATAAATCTCAGATGTAATTAATAAAGCCTCATAAATCATCCCGTCTTTTTGTTTTATTTTATTAGCAATCTCTAGTGCTAGGTGATCTTGATTCATTTTTGACAAAGACTTAGCATATGCTAAAAGCGCATCAATATCGCCTTGTATGTGTTTTTTTATATTATTAAATATTCCAGCAGCTTTTCTGTAGCTTTCTAGATTAAATAAAGTTATTCCTATGTGCTTTAGGATGTCCTTATTATTTTTATTAAACTTATAGACTTTTGTAAGATAGTATAAAGCTTCTTTATACATTTCGTTTTTTAAGAATGCTATACCAAGATAATAATTTACATCTTCATCTGCTTTTTTTATCAAGTAAGCTTTTTTTAAAAATTCTAAGGCTTCTCTGTTAAAATTTCTTTTAAGATTATAAAATCCATAGCTTAAAAAAGCTTTAAATGTGTTTATTTCTTGGCTTATTGGGTTGTCTTCTATTAATTGACATAATTTTTTTGCATATTTTATGCCATTTTCATAGTCTTCATTTTTATAGTAGTAATTATTTAAAATTTCAAGGGCACCTATTTCGTTTGGATTTGTTTTTAATAGAGAAGTTGCTCTTTCGATTAATTTTCGTGTTCTCTCGGTATCTTTTTTGATTTTCCCTTTAGTTTTGCCTATTGTAAGTTTTAATGCTATTTTAAAAAACAAAAATACTAAGATAAATACTATCAATGAAGAGATTACTATAAATAGCGATAACACTCGTATTGCTCCTAAATTCAAAATATACCATTAATTTGCATCATCATGTTTACTTTAAATAAAAGTAATTTGTAAGTTGAACATCACATTATTTATATTATATTATAGTTATAATAATAATAATAACTATAATTAGTATATAAATTTGGTTTCAATAAAATAAAGCAAAGAGGTTGTAATTTTTGAAAGGTTTTTTAGCGATAAAATTATCTAATAATGAGTATTATTCGGTTTTAAATTTAGATGATAGCTCTGTTAAGAGAATAATCTTGGGTAAGGTTGCAGGTGATACTAGTATTAGGTTGAATTTTTATGTTAGTGAATATGAAGATTTTTCAGATTCTTTTTTAGTTGGTTCTTTTTTCTTAGATAATTTAAAAAAGGAAAGTTTAAGTGTCAATGTTTATTTTAAGGTTATGGATGAAATACTTTATGTTTATAGTGAATCTGACGGGATTAAAGATAAAGTGAAGTTTGATTTAAGTCTTGTAGATTTTAATCAAACTTTTAAAGAACCTAATAATAGCAGTCTTTTAAATGATTTTAAAAGTGGCATTGGCAATGATTTGTCTGTTGAAAATCTAAGTTCTGAATTTGATATAAATTTCGAAGAAAAAGATGATTTTATCAAAGAAGATCTTTCTGATTTAAGTATGCCTCCTATTATTAATTCTTTAAAAATCGAAGAAAAAGAAGAAGATCAAAAAATCGAAGAAAATCAAAAAATTGAGCCAAATGATTCAGAGTTTGAAGATTTTGATGATAATGACTATAGTTATGTTGACTCTAAAGAGCTTAATTTAGAAACTAAGAAAATTGATCATATTAATGAGGAGTCTTTAAATCTTAGTAATTTTGAGCTTAAAAAATTAGAAGAATCTTCTTTAGAACAAGAAGATTTGCATGATTTAAGCGTTGAAGACATTATTGCAGATATTGACAAGGATTTAATAGATACTTTAGATGAAGATGTTGAACTAGATCTTAGAGAAGATTTTGAGAATGATGCGGTGAGAAATAATTTTAAATTAAATTCAAGTGAGGGGGTAGTTCATTCTCCTATGCTTTATTTGAGTCTTATTTCTCTTTTTCTTTTGATATTTTTTTCTTTGTTTTTAGTTTTTTCAAAAATTTTAAAGCCTAGAGATTTTGTCTCACATTGCTTTGAATGTGGTAAAAAGAGAACTGAGATATATGAAAAAGATCAGTATGTTTAATAGAAGTTTTTATGTATTGCAAAATTTTCTTTTTCTTTTTTTCTTTTTAAGTTTATTTTCTTGCTTTGTAAGAAAAGAAATTTCAGGTAGTGATTTTATTAAGGTGCATTCAAGAGAGTTTGATTTAAATAATTTGAATTGGTTATGGAATTTTGATTATTCAAAAAAAAATTTTGATAAGCATTTTAATATAGATCCAAGTTCTTATATATATGTTGCTTATTTGTTTAAAAAAATAGGATTTGAAGAGAAATTTGTAGAATATATGAAAAAGGCTATAGCTAATGGGGATAATATTTCATCTCAGTTTGCTGGGATTAAACTTATTGAATATTTTAACTCAGTAAAAGCGTATTCTGAGTCTGAATTGATTGGGGAGAGGCTTTATAAAAAATACGAGAATAATAAATTTATTATTCTCGGATACTTTAAAAGTCTTTATTGGCAAAAGAAAAACGATAAGGCGTTTAGTCTTTTAAATAAACTTGATAAGATGAAATTTTCTGATTATCAGGAAAATGAAAATATTTTGTTAAAAGCAGCTCTTCATCTTAATCTTTCTAATGTAAGTGAGTCAAAAATTTATTTTAATGAACTTTTTGAGAATTTACCTGCAAATTATTTACATGTAAGAGCTTATGATTATTTTATTATTGAAAATAAGTCTAAGTACTTTGGTGCAAATTTTTTAAATCTTGTTAGATTTAAGTATGAATTGGCGAATGGTAATTTTAATAGTGCAATAAATATATTGAATAAAAATGGTTTAAATGACTATTATGACAATAATATTGTATTAAGCGATGTTTATAAGGCTTTTATTAATTCTGGCAAAATTTCAAATGCTTTAAGATTTTTTAGTAAAATAAGTAGCAAATATAAGAATTATTATTTAGGTATTCTAAATCTTAGGTTAAAAAATAATTTAGGTCTTCTTCTTTTAAAAGAATATCTTGAGGGTTTAAATCTTAATAATGAGATTAACAGGTTAGATTTGCTTAATACGGCTTTTAGTAATTTAATTTTTACTAAAAGTGCAAGAGATTATTTTGCCGAAAGCGTAGCCAAGTTTTATACCGAGAGCGATAAAAAAAGTTCTACTTTTATTAAGATTTTAGAAGAGTATATTTTAGAATCAATTCAGCTTGAAGACTATGATAATCTTTACAAGCTTTATTCTAATGCTCAAAAAGTTATTTCTAATTCTATTTTGTCTAAGCTTGCCTTTATTAATGCAAGGCTTATATATCATAAATTAATTAAGTCTAATGTAGGCGGAGAATATAAGAGTCTTTTGAATTCTGCTGTTATTTATGATAAATGGTCTTATTCTTCATTTATGAGCAGGTACTTATTAGATCAAAATATTGATGAATTTTTTACACGTGAGCTTGATGTTAAATATGAACAATCTGATTATGAGATTTTTTTGGAGGGGTTTTTAAAATTTAATCTGTGTAGCTATGTTAGAGGGTTTATTTCTGAAGATTTTAGGAATGGGTATAGATTTTCACTCGATTTTTATCGAAAAGTATACGATGAACTTTTAAGGAGTGAAAATTATTACGATGCAACTCTTGTTATTAATTATCTTGTAAATCAAGATGAATCTGCTTTAATGGAGGATGACTATAAAAGGCTTTATCCTTATTTGTATGGAACTTTGGTAGAATATTGGGCTAAAAGACGTGGGCTTGAAAGCAGTATTGTATTTTCTTTAATAAAAGCCGAGAGTAGCTTTGAGAAAAATGCTGTTTCAAAACCCGGTGCTGTTGGTCTTATGCAAGTTATGCCTTCAACAGCAAATGATATTTCTAAAGAACTTAAGTATTTTGATTATGATTTAAAGATTCCAAAAGACAATATAATAATTGGGACATATTATTTAAAAAAAAGAATATCTACAACCGGTAGCCTTTATAAGGCTCTTGCATCTTACAATGGGGGTATTGGCAATGTTAGAAAATGGGAAAAAAATTATGGACATTTATCAAAAGAGCTTTTTATTGAGGCAATTCCTTTTAGTCAGACTAGAAATTATATTAAAAAAATATTAGTTTATTCGGTATTTTATGATGCTTTGTATGAAAAGAAGGGAATAGATTCGGTAATAGTTAGAATTATGGGCGAATTTCCCAAAAATTAGTATTGGAGTATTTAATGGCAAATATTTTAAATGCAATTATTTTGGGTATTATTCAAGGTATTACAGAGTTTTTACCAATATCTAGTTCGGGACATTTATTACTTTTTAGGCATTTTGTACATTTAAAGCTTCCAATAATATTTGATATTTATTTGCACTTTGCAACAGTTTTAGTGATTATTATTTACTATCGTCAAAGGATTTTAGAACTTTTTTCGACTTTTATTAGGTTTTCTTTAAGAAAAACTGTTAAATCTGATTTAACAAATTTAAAATTAATATTGCTAATATTAATAATAACTATTGTGACAGGGTTTGTTGGAACTTTTATTTCAAAATACGAGAGAATATTTACATTACCTTTTATTTTAATTAATTTTATTATAACAGGGGTTTTAATATTGATGCTAGAATTTAATTTTTTTAAAATTGATTTTAAAGGTAATGTTTTGTTAGTAGGAATTTTTATAGGGTTGATGCAAGGTTTAGGTGCGCTTCCTGGGATCTCTCGTTCGGGAGTTACAATTTTTTCTGCAACGGTTCTTGGATTTAATAGAAAAAGTGCATTTGAAATTTCATTTTTGTCTTTAATCCCAATAGTTTTTGGAGCAATTTTATTAAAACATAAAGAATTTTATGATATTTTTATGGTTTTAAATTTTTTTGAAATAAATTTAGGAGCATTGATTGCTTTTGTTGTTGGTATTTTCTCAATAAATTTATTTTTTAAAATGCTTAATAACAAAAAACTATATTATTTTTCAATATATTTATTTGCACTTTCAATTACAGTTTGTTATTTTTTTAGAATATGAAAGATTTTTATCAATATTTTCAATTTTTGTTTTTTTTTATGCTTTCAGTTATTTCTTTTTCTCTTTTTGTAGCATTGACCCCTTTGAGTAATATATTTATATTTTTTGTTTTCAATTTATTAGGACAAATACTGCTTAATGTTTTTTCATTCTTGTCATTTTATTTAATAATTTATCCAATTGTTAATTGGTACGCTTATAAAAAACATTTATTTACTAAACGATTTATATTTAATTGGAATTATACTGTAATATTATTTTTTACTTTGTTATTTTTAATAAAAATTAATTCTAATGTTGAAAAATCTTATCTTATTAATGTATTTGTTATTAATTTTGGTATAATATTGGGGAATTTTTTTATTTTTATTCTTTTAATTTTAGAATTTGTTGTTTGGATTTACTTAAATTATGTCTTTTTCAAAGATGTTAATTTTATTTTAGATGTTTTTAAATTTTTAGCGTTTAAGATTAAAATTTTATTTGAAAATATAATAAGTTATTTTCCCTTTTCAAATTCATTAGATGTAAAAAAAGATATTAAAGTTTATGGAGATTTTGTAGAGAATTTAGAAGATTCTCAAGTTTTTGATGAGAAAAAAAATATCATTAATGATGAGGAATATCAAGCTTTATGGTCATTTAGTGCTTTTTTAAGAAACAATAAAAAACCTTCCAATGTTAATTTAGCCAAAACTGTTTTTGAAGACTCATGTTCTAGAGAAGAAGTCTCCTTAAATAAGGAGACTTCAAATGATAATGCTTTAAATACAGACGAAGTTAATGAATCTTGTGATTATAAATATTTGGACAATCTTGAAGATAATAAATTAATTATTAGTGGAAAGGTTAAGGCTGGTGAGATAAGAACTAAAGGCATAATGAGTCAAGCTACTATTTCTAATGTTTATAACGAGAATGTAGTTTTGAATAAAAAAAGTGATTCTTATTGTATTGATATTTTAGTTTTTGACCAGAAAGAGGTTAAAAATGATGTAGAGGATATTGAATATGAGAAAGAAATTCAAAAGCAATCAATTATTCTTCAGGAGACATTAAAAGAGTTTAATATTAATGCTAAATTAATTGATATTATTAAAGGACCTGTTGTGACTATGTATGCTGTTCGTCCGGATAAGGGAATTAAGCTTTCTAAGATTACTTCTATTTCTGATAATATTGCTTTAAGACTTGCAGCTATTAGGGTTAGAATTATTGCTCCAATTCCTGGTAGAGAAGCTGTAGGAATTGAAATTCCTAATAAAAGACGGGAGTTTATTTTAATTTCAGAGATAATAGATAGCAAGGAATTCAGAGGTGATTTTAGAATTCCTTTTGCTCTTGGAAAGGAGATTAGTGGCGAAAATATTGTTTTTGACCTTGTTAATTCTCCACATTTATTAATAGCTGGTGCAACTGGGGCGGGTAAGTCTGTTTGTGTGAATTCTTTAATTGCTTCAATTATTTTTTCAAAATCTCCAGATGAAGTGAAATTAATTATGATAGATCCCAAAATAGTTGAGCTTAAACTTTTTAATGATATTCCCCATTTATTAACTCCAGTTATTACGGATGTAAAGAGAGCTTTAGAAGCTCTTAGATGGTGCCTTGATGAAATGGAGAGAAGGTATGTGCTTCTTGATAATTTATTGGTAAGAGATATTTCTTCTTATAATAAAAAAATAAAGGATGAGAATTTAAATCTAGTAATCTTGCCATATCTTGTAATAATTATTGATGAATTTGCAGATCTTATTCTTTCTGCAAGAAAAGATTTGGAAAATCTAATTTCTAGACTTGCTGCAATGGCTAGAGCTGTGGGAATTCATTTGGTTCTTGCAACCCAAAGACCTTCGGTTGATGTTATTACAGGAGTAATAAAAGCCAATTTCCCCTCAAGGATTTCTTTTATGGTTGCTAGCTCTATGGATTCAAGAATAATTCTTGGATCTTCTGGTGCTGAAAAGCTTTTGGGAAAAGGGGATATGCTTTATATTAGCTCTTTAAATCCTTTCCCGCAAAGAATTCAGGGTGGATTTTTAAAGGAAAGAGAAGTTTATAGACTTGTTGAAGAGGTTAAAAAATTTGGTTTTCCAAATTATATTGATGATGAAATATTTATTGATAATGTAAAAGAGCCAGATTTAGTTGCTCTTGGGCCTTCTGATGAGCCAATGTTTGATGAGGCTCTTGAGATTGTTAAAGCTACAAGAAAAGCATCAGCATCTTATCTGCAAAGAAGGTTAAAGATAGGATACAATAGAGCAGCTCGAATTATTGAAATTATGGAAGATATGGGGTATGTAGGCCCTGTTAATGGATCAAAACCAAGAGAGGTATTAATTTAAAATAAAGAGACATCCATTTGAACATCTCTTGATATCTATCTATTAGTTTTTTGTTTTAGTTTTCTTACTTTTTTTGCTTGTTTTCGTTTAAAAGCTTTTTCCTTTTTCACGCGGATTGTGGATGGCTTCTCATAGTATTCTCTTCTTTTCCATTCGCGAATAATTGCTTCTTTTTCAATCATTCTTTTAAAACGTTTTAATGCTTTTTCAAGATTTTCATTTTTATCCACAGTGACTGTTACCAAAAAATCACCTCCTTTTACTCTATTCTTTTAATATTATTTATTATTTTATTTTTGTCAATAAGCATGCCATTTAAAAGGAAATCTGGGTTTATTGCTATACCATTAATTCTTACTTCGAAGTGTAAATGAGGACCCGTTGAGAGGCCTGTGTTTCCAGTGTGTCCAATATATTCGCCGGCACTAACTACTTTATTTTCACTTGTTCCTAATTTTGAGAGGTGAAGGTAAATTGTAAATATACCCGGTAAATGTTGTATTATAAGGGTATTGCCTGTTAGCTCTCTGTTTTTTGCAAATACAACTTTTCCCTTGCCAGCAGCAAAAATCGGGGTATTTTCTCTTTTAAATGGTGCATAATCAATTCCATTGTGCATTGTATAATTTGAAATTTTTTTGGCACCTTGCATGTAAAGCCTTAAATCTCCGTATTGGCTTGTTACTGTGTATTGATCTTTTATTGGTTTAACTAAAGCATCGTAGTGGTATATTGTTGTGTCTCCAATATTACCAATAATGTTCCATAAAACCAAAGCTTGTTCTTTTTGTTTTATTGATTTTTTTTGGGTAATAAGTTTAGCTTTTTCTTTATTAAAACTGATTTTTGTTCTTTTGAAGTTAAATTTTTTTATTTCTATTTCCTTGATATAGCTTTTATTTTTGAATTCTATTTGAATTTTCCTTTTTCCCTCTTTTATCATTGGTGTAATTCCTATAAATGCTATGTAGTAATTTTTATTTCCTACTGTAAATTTGAATGGAGAGGAACTTATGATTGGATTTTTATTTATACTTAAAAGTGATAACTTTTTAAAGTTATCATTACTTGCAAAGTATATGTAATCTCCTTGAAATGCCTCTTTTTTATATTGGACTTTAGGAATAGTATTTGTTATTTCTGAATTTATATTTTCTATTCCTAGAATACATAATATAAGTAAGGTTTTTTGTATTTTATACATTGGTTTGAGCGCTCTTTTTTATGTCTATAATTTTCAAAATTTTTTCTCTTGGGCAGTAAAAATCTTCATTAACTGTAAAAATGATGTCTAAATATTGATCTTCTTTTATATTTAATTCTTCTATTTTTTTTGTTCCGTTAAAAAAAATAGCTTTATAATAATCGTTTTGTGATTTAATGCGCATATTTATGTGTTTTGAGCTATGATTTTTGTCAATTATTTTGAGTTCTTGAAGGAAAACATTTTCCATCATTAATACTAGCTCTTTAAATTCGTAACCATAAGGTTCAAATATTTCTATTGTTTTAAAAAGAGAATCTTTTGTTAAATCTTTTGGAATAATAGCATCTATTAATATTGATTCGTTTTCATTAGTGGTTTCATATTCAACTTTTGTAGTTGCATATTCTAATTCTTTAATAAAGTCTTCGAGTAAATTTTCATGCAGTGTAAATCCAGCAGCAGCTTTATGTCCTCCCGAATTTATTACTAAATGAGAAGGTACTATCGATATTAGTGTTTTTGAATTAATTTTATTGTTTGATCTAATTGATCCTTTAATAATATTACCTTGTTTTGTTAAAAAAATGGCAACTTTTTGGTAGTAAACAGAAAGTCTAGTTGCAATTCTAGAACTTATTCCTTTTGGGGTATTTTTATCGTAGCAAACTATAAATTTATCGTTTTTAAAAATAGTATTTTTATTATGCGAATTCCAAGCTTTTTCTTCTTTATATTTTCTCAGTTCGTTGATTTCTTTTATTTCTTTAAATTTATTTTCTATTTGATTAATATCACTAGTTAGTAAAAAATTTATTGCAATATTTGCTTTTTCAAGTCTTCCTGTTGAGTTTAGTATTGGTGCAATTTTATATGCGATATCTATTGAAGTTATATTTGGTTTTGTTAATATACCCGCATCTTTTAACAGGTAATTTATAGACATTCTTTCTCTTAATGCAATTTCTTTAAGTCCTACTTTTAGAATTATTCTGTTTTCATTAATAATGGGCATATTGTCTGCTATTGTTCCTATTGCAACAAAATTAAGTCTTTTTAGACATTTTTGGAGCAAATTTTTGTTAGTTTCAAAAATTATGTTGTAAAATATGTAGTAAAGTTTGTCTTTAATCTCAACTTCTTTATATTTAAAATATTTAGTTGCTTGGATTAAGTCTTTTAATGTTTTTTTTCTGAAATTTGGATATTTTTTTGTAAAATTTTCACTAATATCAATTGTGTTTATATTTATGTTTCTTGCGAAGTGTTTATTTAATAATTGGTTTTGATCTTCTTTGTTAAAGATTATTATATATTTGTTTTGTACAAATTTTTCTAGTTTGTTTAAGTTAGTTAAAGGGTCATTCTTATAATATAATCTTAGATATTGTTCTAAAACATAGTTGTTTATTTCTATTGCATGAAGAATAATTTCATTTTTTGTTTTTTCTAAAAATAAAAATACAAGGTTTTTAGAATAAAGATCTGTAAAGGACATGCTAAGAGCAAGACAGGTTTTAAAACTTACACAACATCCTGCTATTTCTTTGAATGGATATTTGTCATCTTTTAGATGAGGATTTATAACTATGCTTTCAGTTTTAAAATCTTCGCCTGGAAGATGGTGGTCTGTGATTATTATTTCTATTCCTTTTGAATTTGCATAATTTATTTCTTCAATACTAGAGATGCCATTATCAACAGTTATTATTAAAGAGATTTTTTTTTCTAAAGCCATGTTGATTAATTCGGTTGAAAGCCCATAAAATTCCCCATTTGAAGGTATTTTATAACTCACATTAAGTCCGAAATCTTTAAGAGTTTCATACATTATTATTGTTGCTGTGATTCCATCAGCATCTTTATCTCCAAAGATTAATATGTTTTCATTTTCTTTGATTGCTTTATTAATTCTGTTTATAAATTTATTTATATTTTTTAATAAAAATGGATTGTGTAGTAAATTTACGCTGTCTTCAAGGAAAAACATAAAATCTTCTTCTTTGATTTCTCTTTTTAAAAGTAAAGTTGCTTCAAAAGGATTGATATTGTATTGCTTAACAATGCGATTTAATTCATGGGCTTGTATGTTAAGTTCTTTTTGTTTCCAAATTTTCATCTATTTCTCTAAAATTTATTTTTTAATCGATTTTTCAAGGACTCTTCTTTATCAACTTCACCATAGATTAATTAATTTTAAGCAGTAGTCATTGTGCTTATTATTAAATGGTATAGCTTTAGCGGATTATAATTTTTACCAGAATATAAATCTATGGCCATAATTTTAACTGTGAAAATTCTCATTTTATTATTTTATAATAAAAGAAAATATTATTAAATGAATTTTCATAAAATATTTGTTTTGTTATAATTAGCTTAGGAGATTTCAAATTTTATGGATGAATTTAAAAAAGCTAGGTTGGTAGATAAAAAGAAGGAAAAAACTGTAGCTGGAATTTTGCCTCATTCTAATAAACCCGCAAGAGTACCTTTAATAGCGGTTCCTTCTCATCCAGTTTTCCCAGGGATGTTTATTCCAATTGTTATAATCTCTGACTCTGATATGAAAGCAATCGATTATGCTATGAAAGGTAATGGAATCATTGCTTTGTTTGTTTTGAATGATAAATTTTTAGAAAAAAATAATAATAATGCCCAACAGAAATTAGTTATTGATTATAGTAAAGATATTTATTCTGTTGGAGTTACTGGTAAGATAATAAAAAAAATTAATCTTCCAGATGGTGGTTATAATATATTCGTTTCAACTTTTGATAGGATTAAATTTATTAAAGTTGTTCTTAATGACAAGTTTCCCATAATTGAGATTGACTATTTAAAGCAAATTCCAGTTAGAAAAGATGATATTCAATCAAAGGCAGTTTACAGTAGTATTTTGCTTAGGACTAAAGAGATATTTTCACATAGAAAAATGCCGGAAGTTCAATTAAATATGGTTAATATTGAAGATAGGGGAAAATTATGTGATATTGTGGCCAGCACTATTTCATCTTCAAAAAATGATCATCAAATAGTTCTTGAAACTTTAAATGTAAAAGATAGGCTAAAAAAAGTTTTAGAGCTAATTTATGAGGAGCTTAATTTAATTGAAATTCAAAATAAAATTGCTAAAGGCATTCAAGAGAGATTAGAAAAACAACAAAAAGAGTTTTTTTTAAAAGAACAGCTTAAAGCTATTAAAGCTGAACTTGGCATAGGTGATAAAAAAAATAGTGATTTAGAAAAGCTTAAAACTAAGCTAAAGGCTTTAGAGTTAAAAGGAGAGTCTTTGGAGGTAGTTGAAAAAGAGTTGGAAAAATTTTCACTTCTTGAGACAAGCTCGGCTGAATATATTGTTATTAGAAATTATCTTGAACTTGTTACTGAGCTTCCTTGGCGAGATTTGAAAATTAATTTTGATAAATTAGATTTGCAAAAATCTAAAAAAATTTTAGATAAAACTCATTATGGGATGACGGAAGTTAAGAATAGAATTATTGAATATATTTCTGTTCTTAAATTAAGAAAGACCCAAAAGGGAGCTATTATTCTTTTGGTGGGACCTCCTGGTGTGGGAAAAACTTCTATTGGGGCGGCTATTGCAAAAGTTTTGCGCACCAAGTTTTTTAGATTTTCTGTTGGTGGAATGCGTGATGAAGCAGAGCTTAAGGGGCACAGAAGAACTTATGTTGGTGCTTTGCCTGGCAAAATTATTCAAGGCTTAAGAATTACTAAGACAAATTCTCCTGTTTTTTTAATTGATGAGGTGGATAAAATTTCTGCTTCAAATTATGGGGATCCTTTTTCAGTTCTTCTTGAAGTTTTAGATCCCGAACAGAATGTTAAATTTAGAGATCATTATCTTGACCTTCCTTTTGATATTTCAAATATATTTTTTATTCTAACTGCTAATTCTGTTGAAACAATACCAAGACCTTTGTTAAATAGAATGGAGGTTATTGAAGTTTCTGGATATGTTGATAATGAAAAAATAGAGATTGCAAGAAAGTATTTAATCCCTAAAGTTTTAAGTGAAAATGGAGTTGATAAAGATTCTTTAAAATTTCAAAGTTCAGCTCTTGTTCAAATTGCTCAAGAGTATGCAAGAGATAATGGAGTGAGAAATTTTGAAAAATATTTAAACAAAATTGTGCGAAAGGTTGCTAGAAAGCTTATTGAAAATACCGAGGTTAAATCTTATCAAATTTCTAATGACAATCTAGAAGAATATGTTGGTGTACCTGTTTTTAGAAAAGAAAGTATGCTTAATGCTATGTATTCGGGGATGGTAATGGGCCTTGCTTGGACAAATTATGGAGGTTCAACTTTAATGATTGAAACAGTAAAGACTGAGTCCAAGGTAGGTGGAATTAAATTAACAGGCAGACTTGGAGATGTTATGAAGGAATCTGCTAATATTGCCTATACTTATGTTAATAGCATTAAAGAGGATTTAAACATTAACAAATCCTTTTTTGAAAAAAATATTATTCATTTGCATATTCCAGAAGGAGCTACCCCAAAAGATGGACCTTCTGCAGGAATTACAATAGCTAGTGCTTTTATCTCCCTTGCTCTTAATAAGGTTGTTAGGCCCCATTTGGCTATGACAGGGGAGCTTTCTCTTACTGGGAATGTAATGATGATAGGGGGTCTTAGAGAAAAAATAATTGCAGCAAAGCGTAGTGGGGTGGAGCATATTATTGTTCCTAGGGCAAATAAAGTTGATTTAGAAGAGATTCCTATTAACATTAAAAGCGGCATTAATTTTTATCTTGTAGATAATATGCTTGAGGTCATTAAATTATTGTTTTGATTTTTTAAAATTGTTATTTGAGGTTAGTTTGACGCTAGGTTTAAATAAATGAATTAATAATGGAAGAAGAGTTAGCGATGCAAGAGATGTCGTTAGCATTGTAAAAGCAATTATTGCTCCAAGAGTTGATATTATTTTATAGGTTGAAAATGTTAAGGTTAAAAACCCTATTCCAACAGAAATGGAATTTGCGAATATTCCATTAAATACACTCGGTATTGATTCAAGAAGTGCCTTTTTGTAGATTTGACTTTTTCGGTATTTTAAAACAAACGTATTGAAAAAATGAATTGAATAATCTACTCCAACTCCCATACTTACAGACGCAATTGTTGCTGTTGCAGGGTTTAAGGTTATTCCAAATAATCTCATTACAGCAAAGTTTAAAAATACTGACCATGCCACTGGGATTGCAATAATTATTCCGGTTTTTATAGATTTAAAGAAAAACATAAGTAATAACGTTATTGATCCAAGAGTTGTTATAATGTTTACAATCTGCTCTTTTACCATTGTTTTAGCTATTAAAACCTTATCATATACCCCCGAGAAATGATATTTATTATTTTTCATATGTTCAGTAATTGTTTTAATAGCATATTTTTCAAATTTTTTTATTCCTTCGGTTGAGTTATCTTCAATTCTTACTATAATAGATATTAATGACCAATCATCATTAATATACATTTTTTTATTGTCTTTAGCCCAATCGCTTTTATCGATCAAATTTATTAGTTTGTTTAGTATAGTTTTGTTTTCAGGCAGTTTATACTCTAGCGGTGATTCTTTTTTAATTTTAAAATTTGTAAATTTTAAAATCCCATTAATAGAGCTTGATTGAGTTTTTGCAGAAAATGCATCAAGCTTATTTGTAATTAAATCCAAGATTTGCATCGCTTTAGCATTTTTAAATTCTCCGGGGGCCCCTTCAATTTCTATTTTGAAAATTGATATTCCTCCCATTTCCTTTTGCATTAGGTTTAATGTTTTTTTTACACTTGTGTTTTCTTTAAAGTAATCTTTTTCATCAAAATTGATTTCAATTCTTAAAAGACCTGCAATAGAAATTGCCAGTATAATGCCTACTATTATAGAAGATGTATATTTTCTTTTTAGGATAGACTTTGTTATTTGTGTATTTAGATTGGCAAGTTTTTCAAGGAAAAATATTTTATATGCTTTATTTTCTTTTTGTTTTTCAAGAGACTTTTTTTTTGCAAATGGGATTAATGTTATTATTCCAGGTAAAACGGTTAATGAAATTATCATTGAGATAATTACTCCAATTGCCATAAAAATACCCATTGTTTTGTAAGCATTAATTGAAGAGGTTGTAAGAGATAAGAATCCAAATGCAGTTGTAAGAGATGTTAGTAGGATGGGTTTTTTAAGTTTTTTAATTGTTGTTTTTATTGATTCTTTTGAGAGTTGTTCTTTTTTTATTAATTTAAATATTCCATTTATTATGTGTACAGCATTAGCGCATCCGATTGAAATAAGTAAAACAATCATTGAAGTTTCTGGTACTGTAATGGGGGATTGTACAAGTCCTTTAATTCCAAAAGTCCAAGTTAATGATAATAATGCAATAAAAATGGGAATTAATGCGCCGAGTAGATTTTTTATAATAAGATAGAGTGAAATTATTACAACAAAAGTAGCAAGAGGTCCTAAGATCTTGAAGTCTTCAACCATGTAGTTTAAGATTTTTTCTCTTACTATTAAATCCCCTGTAAGATATAACTTTAGATTGTCTGTTTCATATTTTTTAATTGTTTTTTCCATCTCATCAAGTTCAGTTTTTAAATTTCTACTAAAGTTGATTTTGTCACTCTCTGATGGAATTATTATAAAGTATATGAAATTTTCTGAGTTGCCCAAGAATGTGTTTTTTACGAATGGAGTTGATTTTATTTTATTTTTTATTTCTTCTATGTCTTTATCTGTGTAGTTTTCTTTTTTAAATTGTGGAAAATAAGAAAATATGCTTGTAACGGCATTTGGAGATACTTTTAAAATTTGAGTTATTTCATTGATTACACTGTTTATTATTTCAAAATTTTTTTTATTGAAAATATTTTTTTTATCTTGAAATATTACTATTGTAGATAAGAGTGAATTGCTTTTGTCAATGTCTATTAAGCTTTCAGTTTCTTTAGTCTTGGGAATAAGTTTTAAGATATTAGCATCAAATTTAAGATTTTTTAAAAAAAATCCTAAAAAAATAGTAATTAATATAAATATTGTGAATATAATTCCTTTATATCTAATGGTTAGACTTTCAAAGTCCATATTACGCCTCTTTTTTACTTTATCACTATATTGACAAGCTTGTTTTTAATTACAATTATTTTTACTATTTTTTTATTGAATAAGTTTGATTTTATTTTGCTATTTTCCATTGCTAATTCTTTTAGCTCTTCTTCATTTATCTCTTTGTTTAGTAAAATTTTGTCTTTTATTTTTCCATTTATTTGCAAGACAATTTCTTTTGTCTCTTTAATAATAAGGTTTTCATCGAATTTTGGCCATTTTGAATTTTTGAATAAACTAGGGGTTTCTTCAATATATTCCCAGAGTTCTTCTGCTAAATGGGGTGCATACGGGGATAAAATAATGATAAATGGTTTAAATATACTCAAATAGTTTTTTTCATACTTTAAAAGTTCATTTATAAATATCATCATAGCAGAGATTGCTGTGTTGAAATTTAGTTTTTCTGTATCTTCTGTGACTTTTTTTATTACTTTATGCAGTTTAGATATTATTTCCTTTGGAGGATTGTCTTTTGATAGTTCTTTTTCTCTTAAGCTCCAAATTTTATTTAAAAATCGAAAAACACCAATAATACCTTTGGTGTTCCAAGGTTTAGAATCTGTTAGTGGTCCCATAAACATTTCATAAATTCTTATTGAGTCTGCTCCAAATTCCTTAATAATGTCGTCTGGGTTTATTACGTTTTTTAAAGATTTTGACATTTTGGCAGTTACTTGGGTTACTTCTTTACCATCTTTTTTGTCAAAAAATTTATTGTCTTTTTCTACAACTTGGTCATTGGGTATTAAAATTCCATTTTCTTTTTGATAAGAAAATGCTGTTATTATGCCTTGATTTATTAGTTTTTTGAAAGGTTCTTTGGTATTTACATACCCTAAATCATAAAGAACCTTGTGCCAAAATCTTGAGTAAAGTAGGTGTAATACGGTATGCTCAGCTCCACCTATGTATAGGTCAACTGGCATCCAATATTCAATTTTTTTTTTGTTTGCAAATTCTTTTGAGTTTTTGGGGTCAAGGTATCTTAAATAATACCAACAAGAACCTGCCCATTGCGGCATTGTGTTTGTTTCTCTTGTAAAACCTGTATTTTTTACGTTTACCCAATCTTTAATCCTTGATAAAGGAGATTCTCCTGTTAGAGAAGGTTTATAGTTTGCAGTTTCTGGAAGCTTTAAGGGAAGATCATTTTTTTCTAAAGGTATTGTATTTCCAAGTTTATCAAATAAAATGGGTATAGGTTCTCCCCAATATCTTTGTCTTGAAAAAACCCAATCTCTAAGCTTATAGGTAACCGTTTCTTTCCCTTTTTTGTTTTTAGTAAGCCATTTTATTACTTTATCTTTTACTTCAGAATTTTTAAGATTATTAAATTCATTAGGAGAATTTATTGAAATTCCATCATTAATAAATGCTTTTTCTAATATTTCATTTTTCCCCGATTTCGATATCACAGGTAGAATTTTTAATTCATATTTTTTAGCAAATTGAAAGTCCCTCTCATCATGTGCTGGAACACCCATTACAGCTCCACTGCCATAAGTTCCTAGTACATAGCTTCCAACCCAAATTGGAATTTTTTCGTTTGTTATTGGATGAAACGCGTAAGATCCTGTGAAAACCCCCGATTTATCTTTTTCAAGAGAAGTCCTTTTAAGATCGCTTTTGAGTTCTTCTTGCTTTACATATTTCAAGACATTTTTTTTAAAGTTATTTTTTGTTATTTTTTCTACTAGTTTATTTTCTGGTGCAATTACTAAATATGTGATACCAAAGATTGTGTCTGGCCTTGTTGTAAAAACTTTGATTTTATCATTGTAGCCTTCAATTTCAAAGTCAATTTCAATACCTGTTGATTTGCCAATCCAATTTCGTTGCATTTCTTTTACAGATTCGGGCCATTCTAATTCTTCAAGGTCGTTTAACAATCTTTCAGCATACTTTGTAATTTTTAAAACCCATTGCCTTAAATATTTTTTTTCAACGTTGTGAAATCCCCTCTCAGATTTTGGCCCGTTTGGAGTTTGAATAATCTCTTCATTTGCTAATACTGTTCCAAGCTCGGGACAGTACCATACGGGCATTTCTTTTGCATAAGCTAGACCTTTTTTATATAATTGCAAGAAAATCCACTGTGTCCATTTATAGTAATTCTCGTCATGTGTTCTAATTTCTCGATCCCAATCATAGGCAAATCCCAAAGCTTTTATTTGTTTTTTAAACTTATTAATATTTTCTTCTGTACTTTTTTGAGGGTGAGTCCCTGTTTGTATTGCATAATTTTCAGCAGGAAGTCCAAAACTATCAAATCCTATTGGATGAAGTACATGAAATCCATTTAAAATCTTGTATCTTGCAAATATGTCAGTAGCTGTATATCCTTCTGGATGGCCAACATGAAGTCCGTTGGCAGAAGGATAGGGAAACATGTCAAGTATGTATAATCTTTTTTCTTTAGGAATGCTTGGATCTTCTTTTACTTTGTATGTTTTGTTATTATCCCAAAATTCTTGCCATTTTTTTTCAATTTTTATGAATTCGTATTTAGACATTTGTCCCCTTGAAAATTAATTTATAAGTTATTCTTTAACATCCTTTTAGATTACACTATTATTAATTTTAATTTAGTAACAATTTTGATGCTGTGAACTGGACTTGAACCAGCACGGGCTTGCGCCCACTAGCCCCTCAAGCTAGCGTGTCTACCACTTTCACCACCACAGCATTACTAAGTATTATATTTTTTATTTTAAATTTTTGTCAACTTTTTTATTTTTTTTAATTACGCAGATTATTAATGTTGCTGTTATTATAGTAATAAATATTGTAAAGATAATTATTTTTATTTTTGAAAATATTATTTCAAATGATTGTCCTAGTTTAAAACTTAGAGTAAAATAAACTATTATTGAGAGTAAAGTTGCAAAAAAGTCAGAAACAATAAATAGATTGGATTTCATGTTTCCCATTCCCGCTGATATAAATATTGCGTTTCTAACTCCAAAGGGGATAAACCTTCCTATAAATAAAGTTAATACTCCGTATTGACCATAATAGTAATTTATTTTGTCAAGCAGGTTATTGTCTTTTTTATTTTTAAAAAATTTATTTCCCATTAATTTTCCAATGTAAAAAGATATTATGTCCCCAAGGTAAGCCCCCCAAAAAATTCCTAAAAAAATTAATAGAGTATATTCATTTTTTCGACTAGCTAAAATTCCACCCATTAGCACTATTGCATCTTCGGAAATAGGGACATTAAGTCCTGCTAAAATTAGCAAAGAAAAAAATACTATTGGGGAATAAGCTATGTTTGAATCAATGGATTCTATTATTGTGTTTATATACATTGTTGTCATCTATGTCTTGTTTTGTAGGTTAAATATATGCTTGCTAAAGTTAAATATGCAAAGTAAAAGATGAGAACAGTTTTTGCTATTTTTAATGCTGCTGTAGATAATTCTGAGAATATTGATACAACAAATATTAGGCAACTTATTATTGTTAATGGTATGGTAATTTTTCTTAATTCTTTAGTTTTTGATGGATAAATAAATTTTATTGGAATAAAGCTTGTAATAATACATATTGACATCATAATAAAATTTGTTATTTGCTCTATTTTAAAGATTATGTTTAGTATTACAAAGAGATTCCACAGAGAAGGAAATCCCCTAAAGTAATTGTCAGGTGTTTTTGCATCTGTTCTTGAGAATTGGTATGCTGATGAGAGTAAAATTCCAATGCAAATGGCGACTTTATATTTTTCTTCAATGAATTCTCCTAAATAAAAAAATATAACGGGTATGAATGTATAGTTTGTGTAATCTGTAATGTTATCAAGTAGAGCGCCATCAATTTCAGGTATTAATTCTTTTACTCTAAGCTTTCTTGCTATAGTTCCGTCAATTCCATCTATTATAAGTCCTATTACTGTTAACTTTAAAAGAAGAGAATAATCACCATTTACAATTGAAATTATTGAGTAAAGTCCTACAATCAGGCCAGATGCTGTAAAAATATGTACAAGCCAAGCTAAAATTAAATTGATATTTTTCACAGTAAATCTCCTTTTATTGGAATATTTTCTTTATCTCTTCAAGTCTACATTTGAAAATGTTAATAGTATTTTCTATTGTTGATTTTTTTGTTAAATCAACTCCGGTAATATTTAAGGAATCTAATGGATATTTAGAACCCCCTGTTTTTAAAAATTTTATATAATTTTCTACTGCATTTTTTTTATTTTCTCTAATGTCTTTGTATATTGATAGAGCAGCTGCAATGCCTGTGGCATACTGATACACATAAAAGGGTGAATAAAAGTGGGGAATCCTAAGGCATTCAAGGGGACTTAATTCATCAAATTTTAGACTAGGCCCAAAGTATTTTTTTAGCAAATTCATATAAGTTTCTATTAGTGTTTCTTTTACTATAGGTTCTTCTTTACTAATCATTTCATGAATAATGTACTCAAATTCAGCAAACATTGTTTGTCGGAAGAATATTGAAATCATGTCGTCAATTTGTGTGAGTTTTATATATTTAATTTTTTTAGCATCGGTTTCGTTTTTAAGTAAATATTCTGCTAATATTTGTTCGTTGATTATTGATGCTATTTCTGCTTCAAAAATGGAATAATTATAATGTGGGAATGGGTTGTTTTTTATGCTGAAGTAAGAGTGCATTGAATGTCCTGCTTCGTGTGCAAGAGTAAACATATCTCTTATTGATTCATCTTTGTAATTAATAAGTATATAAGGTTTTCCATTGTATGATCCAGCGCTAAAAGCCCCCGATCTTTTTCCAGTATTTTCGTATTTATCAACCCATCTTTCTTTTAAAAGACCGTTTCTTAAGATTTCTGTATACTCATGTCCCAATATCTCTAAAGATTTTAATATTTTTTCACAAGCTTCTTCAAACGAATTTTTAAATGTTATTCCTTTTGTTAATGGGACGTAAACATCATAGTGATATAGATATTCTTGGTTTAAAATTTTTTTTCTAAATTCATAATAATCATTAAGTGAAGATAAATTTTCATTGACAGTTTCGATTAAATTTGTATAAACTTTTTTGTCAATATTATTTGAAAAGAGTTGCATTGAAAAAGTATTTTGGAACTTTCTTGTTTTTGCAATGAAGTGACTTTTCTTAAAGTCTGAAATAATAAGATTAGCAAGCGTATTTTCATTGTTTTTGTATTTTTGGTAAAATTTTAAAAAAGCTTCTTTTCGTATTTTTTGATCTTCGTTTTGTAAAAATAGTGTATAGGTAGAATTGGTTAAAGGATGTCCATTAATTTCTCCGAATTTCATATCAGCATTTGTTAATGCTGAGAATATGTTTTGATAAGATGAGTAAAGAGGGGTGTAGTTAGCAAGTATTTCTTCTTCTTGTTCGTTTAGAATATGGTTTTTTTCTCTTAGTATTTTTTCAATTGCAATTTTTTTTTCCTTAAGCTCGGGTGCATTTATCCAAGCTTGAATTTTTTTTGCATTTGTTTTTAGTATTTTGGGCATGAAGAATGAGGTGGCATTAGATACTTTTGTAGTTAGATTAATACATGTAGAATATAATTTATTTGAGTCCTTATTGGTTACATCTGTTTCTAATTGAAGCATTGCATAGTAAGATACTTTTTCTAAATCTTCCATAATTTCATAGTATTTGTTTACAGTTTCTTTAAATAAATCAAAATTTAATTCCAATTTTTCATATTTTTTAAATTCTTTGGTTTTAATTTCAATAGCATTGATTGCTTTTGTATATTCTTCTTCATTCGCAAATAGAAAAGATAAATCCCATTTATCATTCTCATTGATTTCGTTTCTATTTATCACTAAATTCTCCTCTTTCTTTTTTTATTATTTGGAAAGAAATAATACATTGAAATTTTATAAACATTGTGCTTATTATTTTACAATAAAGTCTAAACTTTATATATAAAAAGCCTATAAGTTTAACTGTTGAATAGAGATTCTAATAAAAATTTTTTAAACTTTAAAAATGCTATTCCTCGGTGGGATATTTTGTTTTTTTCTTCAAGCGTTAGATCACTAAGCTTTTTATTATTTTTAGTTAAAAATATTGAATCATAACCAAATCCATGGTTTTTACCACCATTTAAACTTAAGGCAATTTTTCCCTTAATAATTCCTTCAAAATTTGATATTTGTCTATTTTTTGATATATAACTTATGTTGCATATAAAATATGCTTGTCTATTTTTTTCATTTTTCATTAAGTCTAAAATAAGTTGATTTTTTTCATTAGTGCTTAATTTTTTACATAGCTTGTAAGTGTCATATCTTTTAGAGTAAATTCCAGGTTCTAAGTTTAGTGCTTCAATACACAGCCCAGAATCTTCTCCAAAAACATTTTGATTTTTTTTTAAAATTTCAAACAGTGCTTTTGCTTTAAGTAAAGAGTTTTCTTTAAATGTTTTTCCTGTTTCTTTGATGTTAAAATTTTGAGGGACTATTAAGTTTAAATTAGGTATATCTAATATATTTTTTACTTCATTTATTTTATTTTCGTTTGTTGTTGCAAAAAATAGTGTTTTCATTTATATAATAATAAAGTATTTGTGAGTTTAATTATATAATTATATTAGCTTTAATTGTGTGTGTTTGTTGAGTGTTTTTGCATCAGGTTTTTATCGAAAAATTTGAATTTTTGTCTAAAGTGTTAAAATAAATTTTTAATTTTTTTGTTTGGGCATTGTAATTTTTAGTAAGGTTTGTTATGAAAAAAAGAATTAAATTTAAGATTATTTCAGGTTTTAGGGGAATTTTCAAGGGTTTTTTAGTTATTTGTAATTCTTTATTTGTCGCCCTTAAAGCCATACATTCTTTTTTTAAACAAAATGTTAGTTTTATGATTATTCCTCATGTTAAAGGGAATGTAAAAAATATTAAAATTTCTTTTTTGACTTTATTTTTCTTTTCTACTTTTTTTTTAGGCGGCTTTATAGGGTTTGTTTTGCTTGCTGTTAATTATGTTACTCTCTCATCAATTGTAAAATCTACAGAGAAAAATTACTCTTTAGCAGAGTCTGAGATTGAGGATTTTAGAAATACAGTTGTAGAAATTAATTCTGTTGCAAAAAATTTTTCAAAAATTCTAGATGAGCTTAAAACTTCTTTGAAAATTAATTCTAATAGTATTGATTTAAATAAAAATAAACAAGATGGGGATCTTTCTGATTTTATTGATTTGCAAATTTTAGAGGCTAATTCAATAAAAGAGCTTAGTGATCTTAAAAATATTAAAAGTAAAATAGAAAGTTCAATTCCCCCTCTTAAAAGCATAGTTAAGGTCTTGCATGCTCAAGATAAGCTTTTAAATGATATTCCGTCTCTTTGGCCTCTTGCGGGTGGATCTGGAATTATTACTTTGCATTTTGGTCCTGCTATTGAGCCTTTTACTAGGCAGTGGTATATCCATAAAGGTATAGATCTTGGGGGGGTTAGAATTGGAACTCCTATTGTTGCAACTGCTGATGGAGAGGTTGTTAGAGCAAGTTATCAATCAGCAGGCTATGGCAATTTTGTTCAAATTAAGCACAAGTATGGGCTTGCGACTCTTTATGCACATATGTCGCGTCTTAATACTTCTAAAGGGTCTTATGTTAAAAAGGGACAGGTAATTGGATTTATGGGACAGACAGGTTATGCAACAGGTCCGCATGTGCATTATGAGGTTCGTGTAGGTTCTCAAGTTATTAATCCTGATATGTATTTAAATTTGGCTACAGGAGCTTCAAAATAGATGTTAAATTTTTTGACTGTGAAAAAAGAAAAAAAAGCATCGCCTTTGTTTATTTTTGATGAAATAAAAACAATAGTGGGTGTTGGTGATTTTTTTAAAGGGGATCTGGTTTCAAATAATTTTATTCGACTTGATGGCGATTTTATAGGCACTATTAGTTCTACAAAAAGAGTAATTATTGGAGAAAGCGGGAGAGTTAAATCTAGTATTGATGCTAATGAACTTGTTATTTCTGGAATGGTTGTAGGCAATATTTATGCGAAAAGCAAGATTAAAATATTTGCATCAGGGTGTGTTATTGGAAATATTTCTTGCAGGTCGATTGAAGTTGAAGAGGGCGCTATTATTGATGGGTATATGGATATCGGTGCTGATCATCTTAGAGCTCCTGAGAGAAATGCATTTTTTTATACTGGTTCTTATAAGGTTAATGAAGATCTTTTAATTGAAATTAATAAGGAGTATCGAGAAGAAAAAAAATCTTTTCAACCCTTAGAAGGTGAAGATGATAAATATTTTTCAAGTGTTATGAGTAAAATAGATGAAAGTAAATAATTTGATTGCTGGGGCATTAAATCTTGATTCAAAAGATTATAAAAAAGGTGGTAAAAAAGTATTTTTTGACAAGAGTAATGTTTTTTCTTCGGTGTTTCAGACTGAAAGCGTTAAAGAAGATAAGCGGTTTGTGTTGCTTGAAAATGGTGAATTTAATCTTGATTTGATTAAAAATATGTTAGATGGAATTAACGAGATTGGCGAAAGACTTTTGAGTGAGCCTTCCAGACAAAATGTGATTTTTTACAAAAAAGTTATTTCAGAGTTTATATCCATTATAATATCATCTTCTGTTTGTTTGAAAGAACAAAAAGGGGGGAGTTTGGGAGATCTCAAGCGACCCAAGTATAGAATTATTAAGATTATTAATGACAAGCTGGATAAACTTGCCTATTCTGTTTTACAAAATCAAATGACTCAGATTAAACTTTTAGATAGTATTGAAGAGATTCAGGGTTTACTTGTGGATTTGCTAATGTAAATTAAGCTTGAGGCTTTTAAAATGTTTCAAATTTCAAATTAAAAGGGATTGTTAAACAATCCCTTTATTGAATAGTAAATATTAAATTAATTCTTAATTAAATATTTTTTACTTATTTCTAAAAAGTTTTTTATTTGTTCATTTTTCCACTCTTCAGATTTATTTAATTTTTTCATCATTATTTCAGCAACTCTTGGAGCAGCTTCAATTGCGGCTTGAGGATTTAAAGGCAATGATCTTGTTCTTCTTGCTAAAACATCGTCAATAGTTTTAGCTTGCTCAAATTCAATTGCAAAAGCTATTTGAGCTTCATTTAAATCCAAATTTTCGTGTATCTTTTTATTAAACCCCTCCATATTTTTTAAAATTTCAAAGTCACTACCATAAGTTCTAAAAGGTTCAGGAATTTTTATTGCCTCTTCTTTTTTAAGATAACCGTGTAACTTTAAATCTTCTGTAGTTGATGGATAATTTGGTATTAAATTTTTTTCTATTGCCTTGAGTAAGGTTTTTTCCGCCATTTTTCTATATGTAGTATATTTACCCCCAGCTATTGTAATAAGATTTGAATCTGATATAAATATTTTTTCATTTCTTGAAATTTTTGAAGTATTGCCCCCAGCTTTTGGATCCATTACTAATGGCCTTATTCCAGTATATACGCTTTTTACATCCGATTTTTCTATTTTAATATTTAAATAGTTGTTTAAATTATTTATTATAAAGTCAATCTCTTCATCAAATCTTTTAGGTTCTTCTTCTATTTCTTTAATTGGAATATCGGTGCTTCCGCAAACAACGCTATCATGCCAAGGAATAGCAAATAAAATCCTATTATCACTGGTTTTAGGCATTAATATTGCATGATTTTTGGGAAATTTGTCTTTTTTGATTATTAAATGGCTACCTTGGGAAGGTTTAATAATGTTTAAAGCTTTTTCATCATCTAATCTTCTTATTTCATCTGAAAATATTCCTGTGGCGTTTATTATACATTTACTTTTTAATGAAATTTGTTCTTTTGATAATTTATTTTGTATGATAACTCCTGAAAGTTTTTCATTTTCCTTGTTGAATTTTTTAAGCTCTGTGTAGTTAAGAGCAATACCTCCTTTTTCGGTAAAAGTCCTCAATAATGTTATTGCCATTCTAGCATCATCGAATGAATCATCGTAATATAGAACAGAACATTTAAGGCCCTCTCTTTTAATATTAGGAGCTTTTTCAATGGTAGCTGTTTTGGATAGTAATTTAGTTTTGTATTTACTAGATTTTTCTTTACCCATAAGATTGTGGTAATAGCTTAATCCAAAATAATAATAAGGTACTTCTAAAATATTATAAATAGGAGTAATCAATGCACATTCGTTAATTAAATGAGGCGCATTCTTTTCAAGAATGGCTTTTTCATGTAAAGCTTCTTTAACTAAAGAAATATTCCATTGAGCTAAATATCTCACTCCGCCATGAATTAATTTACTTGATCTAGAGGAAGTGCCTTTTGCGTAATCAAATTTTTCTATAAGTATTGTCTTATATCCCCTTGTGATTGCGTCTACTGCGATACCAAGACCTGTTGCGCCTCCCCCAATTATTATAAGATCAAATTCTTGATTTTCAAGATCTTTTAATTTTGTTTCTTTGTTATTATTCATGAAATTTAAATATTCCTCCATTTTGGTTAATTTCTCTTCTTTTTAATTAAATTCTAAGTTTGAGAAATTAGCAAAGATCATTTGTTCGCAAAGATCGTTTGTTTTAATTTTATTGAATAGCACTATAAACTAATTGCAATGATAAAATTTTCAATCTTTTGTGATTTTTTTTTCGATTTAATATATTATTAATCATTTTTTATATTTCTCCAATGAATTTTACCTTTTTATAAGGTGTAAATAGTTTATTTCTTAAATTCATTTGTTCTGGTTTTGAAAAATTAAATAAGTTATGCATGATTATGAGAATTCTGTATCCAGGATTTTGATCTTTCAATTGCTTTGTTCCAATTCTCAAGAAGATTTTCTTTTTGATTTTTTGACATTGAAGGCTCAAATATCTTATCTACTTGCCAAAGACTTACGATTTCTTCGGCGCTTTGCCAATAACCTGATGCAAGCCCTGCAAGATAAGCAGCCCCAAGAGCGGTTGTTTCTGTTATTTTTGGTCTTACAACTTTGCATTCTAAAAGATCAGCTTGAAATTGCATTAATAGATTATTTTGGCTTGCTCCTCCGTCTACTCTTAATTCTTGAATTTCAAAATTGGGAATGGATTTTTTCATGGTATTTAGTATATCAAAACTTTGAAATGCTATGCTCTCAAGAGCAGCTCTTGTGATGTGAGCTTTTGTTGATCCCCTTGTTATTCCAATAATTGTTCCTCTTGCATAAGAATCCCAATGAGGTGCACCAAGCCCAACAAATGCTGGCACAAAATAAACTCCCCCATTGTCTGAAGCAGAGCTTGCCAATGATTCTGCATCTGAGCTTTTTCTGAAAAATTCAAGACCGTCTCTTAGCCATTGGATTACAGCTCCACCAATAAAAACACTTCCTTCAAGAACATAAGTTACAGATTTTTTTCTTCCCCATGCAATTGAAGTTAAAAGCTTTTCATGATTAATAATTGGTTCTTTACCTATATTTACTGTTAAAAAGCAACCAGTTCCATATGTGTTTTTAGCCATACCTTTTTTAAGGCAAGCTTGTCCAAATGTTGCTGCAAATTGATCTCCAGCAATTCCTGCAATAGGAATTTCTGCTCCAAATAGCGATTTATCTGTTTTACCATATATTGTGGAACTTTCTTTAAGTTCTGGCAAAATTGCTTTTGGAATATTTAATATGCTTAAAAGTTCATCATCCCATTCTAATGTTTTAATATTTAATAATAATGTTCTTGAAGCATTAGAGTAATCAGTCGCATGTACTTTTTTTTGGGTTAGATTCCATAATAGCCATGTATCTATTGTTCCAAAGCATAATTCACCATTTTCAGCTTTTTGTCTGGCGCCCTCTACATTGTCCAAGATCCAAAGTATTTTTGTTCCGCTAAAATAAGAATCTAATACCAAGCCTGTTTTTTCCAAAATAATTTTATCTTTTCCCTCTTGTTTTAATTGGTCACAAATTTTGGCAGTTCTTCTGTCTTGCCATACTATTGCATTGTAAATAGGTTTTCCTGTATTTTTTTCCCATATAACCGTAGTTTCTCTTTGATTAGTTATTCCAATAGCATCAACTTCGCTTGGTAAAATTCTTGAATTTGCAAGAGCTTCTGTTATAACCCCAAGTTGAGATCCCCATATTTCGGTAGGATCATGTTCCACCCAGCTTGGTTGCGGATAGATTTGAGTAAATTCTTTTTGAGCAACCCCTTTTATGTTTGCATTTTTGTCAAATACTATTGCTCTTGAGCTTGTAGTACCTTGATCAATAGATAAAATGTATTTCATAATTTCTCCTTTTTACTTTAACAAAGATAAATATCTTTTAACCTTTGTTATTTTTTAATGTAAATTCGTAAATTGTAGCGCCCAAAATTGCCCCAATAATTGGACCAATTATTGGTACAATAAATATATTTAGGTTATTAAAGCCATGATTTTTAAACCCAGCAAATAAGAGTAAAATTCTTGGCCCCAGATCCCTTGCAGGATTAATAGCATAACCATTCATTCCCCCAAAACTTATTCCTATTGCCAAAACCACTGCTCCTATAATAAATGGAATAAATGGATTATCATCGTGTTTTTTTACAAAATCTCCAACAACAGAAATTAAAAACATTAGCAAAAAAGTTCCAAAAACTTGATCAATAAATCCAGGTAAAAATCCAGGAATAGCAGGAAAAGTTGCCATTATGCCTTGAGTATTTTCTAGTCCTGGATCTATTTCTATCCATTTAGGATAAAATACGACAAGTGTCATTAATGCGCCTGTAAATGCTCCTAATATTTGAGCTACAATGTAATGTAAAAGTTTTGAAACGGGAAATTTTCCAACACTTGCTAAGCCTATACTAACAGCCGGGTTTAGGTGTGCGCCACTAATTCTTGCTGCTGTATAAATACCAAACGTTACACCTAGCCCCCATCCAAATACTATATTTGTATATCCCCCTTTTATTATTTCTCCTGTTATTTCAGGACTTGATGGAAATAGTACTGTCATTGCAACAGATCCAGTTCCTAGAGCTAATAGAATAAATGTTCCCAAAAATTCCGATATAAATTCTTGGAATTTTGTATAATTCATAGTGTGTCTCCTTATTTTTATAGCAATTTTATTTTTTATTAAAAAGTTTGAATTTTTCAATTTTTGAATTTATATATTAAATTTTTAATTAAATTTTATTGTTCTTTTTGCAAAATAATTAGATTATTTATATTTTATCCTCTTTCTTTTAAGGATAATTAATATTTTTAATTATAACTTTATAATATTTATATTTAATATATTATTTCTAATTAAGATTAATGTCAATAATTTAAAAATTTTAATTTTTAAATTATTGATTTCTTTCCTAAAATTTGTTTAAGGATTTTTTATTTTATATTAAAATTTTTACATTGGATTTTTTTATTAATTCAATTTTATGATTCAATTTTATGTTTTAGAAATTCTTTTTTTATTTTATATGTGAATTATTTAGTTGGTTTTGGAGGTAGACTTGGTGATTGTAATAGAAGGTTTAATTGGGGTAGGAAAAACTACTCTTGGAAATATTTTGTCAAAGGAGTTGGAAGTTCCTTTTTATAGTGAACTGAATAATGATTTTACTTTGGCTGTATTAGATAAATTTTATAAGGATAAATCCAGATGGGCATTTCCAGTTCAAATTAATTTTCTCAATGAGAGGTTTAAGTTAATAAAAGGGGTGTTTAGAACAAAAGGGGGTATACTTGATCGATCTATTTATGGTGATTGTGTATTTGCGTCTCTTTTAAATTGCGATGGGCATATTTCTGATGAGGAGTATAAAATATATATTGATCTTCTTGATAATATGCTTGAACATTCTCAACGACCAAGTTTGCTTGTGTATCTTGATTGCAGTATTGATGAGGTTGAGCGCAGAATTAAAAATAGAAATAGGAGCTTTGAGATGAATATTCCTAGAGATTATCTTGAAGGTCTTAATAGAAAATATTTGAAGTGGTATAATGAATATAACTTGTCTTCAAAGATAAAATTTTCTTACGATGATATAAATATTTTTAACGAAGAAGATAAGAACAAAGTGATTTCTTTAATTAGAGATAAACTTGTATTATAATTACTTATAGTAGATTGACATTCTTTTATTGTATTTAAAGGTTGAGTGTTAATGGAGGTTCTTATGAGGAGATTATTTCTTCTGTATTTTTTATGTTCTTTTGTTTTTTTGAATTTGTTTGCCCAGGGTAGTTCTTCTTATGTTGATAAGCAAAAAGAGCTTGCTATTTTTTATTATGAGGTTGGTCAAAGGTATATAAATGTTGGTAAAGTTAAAAAGGGAAAGCTTTTTCAAGCAAAAGCTTTAAAGATTTATCCAGATTTGAAAAAGGGAGTTAATATTAAGCTTGCAATTAAAGAGCTTGATGCTAAGATTAAGGATGACAATTCCAAGGTTGTTATGCTTGAGGATGTTAAGCTTGAGGAGATACCTGGAATAGTGCATGAAAAAATAGAAATCAATGATTTTACAAATGCTCCTAAAATAGAATATATTGCCCAGAGAGAGAGAAGCAAAAATGAAGATAAAATTATTAAATTTCAATTTGGAAAGTTCGCAAGAGCCTTAATTTCTAGGAACTTTGATTTATTTGCTTCTGTTATTGCAGATAAAGTTAATGTTATGGGTCAATTTGAATTAAAAGACGATTTTATATCAGCTTTATCAAGAGCTTCATCTAAGATTGATGCAGAAGAGTTAGAATATTTATCAGTTGATGATTACTACGATTTAAAGTCTTTGAAAATTTTAAAATCCAACGATACTTCTTTTTCTGTTAATGTTAACGCCAAGAAAAATGATGTTACTAAAAATTTCCCATTTTGGAAAGAGCATCAGACTTTAATTTTTACCAAAGATGATGATAATGATAATTGGTTTTTGTCTTCTATAAAGTGAAATCTTAATATTGTAATTAAGAACATTGTCATTAGTATATGTATAAACAAGTCTCCAATTTTTTCATAAATGGTTGTAAATGTTGGGGACAGTTTTACGGTTGATAATAAGTAGCCTTTTGTAAAAGTTTCTAATCTTTTAATGCCTTCTCCGTATTCGTTGATGATGGCAGTGATTCCTGAGTTTGTAGCTCTAATGGTTTTGATTCCATTTTCAATGCTTCTAAATTTAGCTACAACAAAGTGTTGCCATTCTGCTGAATTTGTTTTTGACCAAGAGTCGTTTGAGAAATTGAGCAATGTATTAGCACCTTGGATTTTATAAAACCTTGAAAGTTCTGGGAATGCATCGTCATAACATATTAAGGGAGCAAATTTAAATTTTTTCAATTTCAATATTTCAATTTTATTTCCTTCAATTTGTCCCAAGAGCCTGAAATTTTTTAAAAAAAAGTTTCTTACAAATTTATATTCGTAAAATGGAATTTTTTCTGCAAAAGGGACTAAGAATATTTTAGAGTATATGTTTGCAATGTTGAGATTTGGCTCTATCATGTAAATAGAATTTTGTTGAATTCCTATGGTTTTGTCTACATTTGAAGGAGCCCCAATGGCAAATGGAATTTTTCGTTCTTTTATAAAATTTTTCAGCTCATTATGTAAGTCATAGTTTTTAAAGTATTGCTCTTCTTTGTTAAAAGGGTAGGTTAGTACTCCTTCACTCCAGATTACAAATTCTATTTTTGGGTTTTCTTTTAAGGCTTGTTCTGTAATTTCAATAGAATCTCTTATTCCTTTTTTGTCATTTCCAGGTAACCACGGATCAGTGTTAAGCTGAATAGCTGCAATGTTTAGACTATCTATTTCTTTTGCTAATAAACTTTTTAATTCTGTTTTTTTAAGCATTCCGTAAGTAAAAGATACTATTGTTAATAGTATTGGAAATATTGTGTTTAGCAAATTTGTTTTGTTTTTATGGATTAAAAAGTCTGCTATTCCTGAGTTTAAAAAGTAGACTACAAATGATACAAAAAATACACCAAAAATGTCTGCTACTTGAATTAAATTATTGAAGTTATTTACTGTGAAAGCGGCAAGCCCCCAGGGATACGCTAAAAATCCAATTGATCTTGAGTAATCATAAAATGTAAAAAGCATTGCTATTGCTATTGCTTTATTTTTAAAGTTTTTTAAAGAGTAATATAGAAAATAACCCAAAGCTAATGAATATGGAATGTATCCTATTACTACTCCTATGAAGGTAATCCACCCAAATGCATGAAAAAATCCAAGCCAAAAATTTTGCAAGCTGTTGGCTATTATAAAGTAAAATACCGTTAATCCTATTAATGTTTTTTTATTTTCGAGTTTGTTTAAAGCTATAAAAAGCGGTACATAAGCAACAAATCCCAGGATTGAATATCCGGTTTCTTTAATTTCGTTTGGAATTGCAAGTGTTGTAAGAATTCCTGAAAATGCGGCTAGGTAAAAACATCTGGTTTTCATTTTTCCTCTTTTTTACTATCATTATTAGTAATATAATGATGTAATATATTTAACATTATCATTAATAATTTTATATGATAGCATGGATTTTTTTGTATTATTATTGAAAATTTATGCTTATAATGGGTCTTGAAAGAAGTAAAGGGAATTATGTTGATTTTTGGTTTTGTTGGTTTGTTATTTTTAAATTTTTTTAATTTACATGCTCAAGGAATAGTTACCAATAAAGACGCTCAAGAAGAGTTTAAATGGGCTCTTAATTCCTATAATAATGGAATTTATGACGATGCTCTTTTATCTTTTAAAAAAATTTTAAGCTTTGATCCTAATAACCTTGATTATCATTTTTGGATTGGTAATGTTTATTATAGGTTGGGTTATGTTGAAGAAGCTTTAATGGAGTGGAGAAATTTAAAAGATCAAGGTTATAAAGTCCCCTATCTTAGACATTTGATTTCTACTATTGAGCAAAGAAGAGGTATTTTTTCAAATTACGAACTTAATTTTAAAAAACTTGTAAAAGTTGCTTCTCTTGATAACTCTATTTATAAAAGGCCACATGGGTATCAGATTACATCCTTGAGGGCTGATAAGTATGGCGGATATTATGCTGCAAATTTCGTGGGTAATGAAATATTATATTTTGATGTTAATAATAATGTTAATGCTTTAGTTAAAGATGGATTTAGTTATTTAAAATCACCTTATGATGTTATTGAAGCTAATAATTTGCTTTATGTGAGCCTTTATTCAAGCGATGAAATTGGCGTTTATGATAAGGTTCTTGGCGTTAAAAGGAGATCTATTGGAAAAAAAGGCACAAAAGATGGCGAATTGCTTGCTCCTCAGTATATGGCTATTGATAAGAGAAACTATATTTATGTGAGCGAGTGGGGAAATAAAAGGGTTAGTAAATTTGGACTTGAGGGTGATTTTATTCTTCATTTTGGTTATAGAACTTCAGGTTACAAAGGCCTTTTAGGTCCTACAGGTGTTACTTACTTGAATGAAAACATTTATGTTGCAGATTCTCTAAGAAATACTATTGAAGTTTTTGACACTAGCGGCAACCATTTATATTCAGTTTTTACTTCTATTGAAGGAATAGAGAGTCTTAGTAGCGATTCTGTTGGCAACAATATTATAGTATCTTCAAAGGATGGTGTTTATAATTACAATGTTGCTAAAAAGACAATTACAAAAATTTTAAAAGCAGATAAATTGAATTCTAAAATCTCTTCATCTATTTTGGATGCCAATAATCAGATGATTGTCTCAGATTTTAATAATGCCAAGGTTTCAGTTTATAAGAGTGATTCAAGCCTTTATGACAGTTTAAATGTTGATGTTAGAAGAATAGTTAGGCTTGGAGGGCCTAAAATTTACGTTGAGCTTAATGTTAGCAGTAAAAGTGGGTTGCCTGTTGTTGGGCTTAAGAGTGAAAATTTTTCAATTGCAAATGAAAATTATTACATTGTCAATCCTAAAGTAGCGTACAATGTAAATGCTTCAAAAGATATTAATATAGCAGTTGTTTTTGATAAATCTTCTTATATGAAAACCTATGATCTGGATCAAATTATAGGGCTAAATGCTTTAATGGAGTCGTCAAAAAATAAAAACTTTAGTTTTATAAATGCAACAAATGTGCCCATTATAGATAATATTGAAAGCTTGACAAATAGCATTAAAAATACAAGTTCCCTTGGTCCTTATAGTACAGATACTGTAAAAACAGATGTTAGTTTGAAGTTAGCAGGTTCTGGGCTTATGTCAAAAAGCTCAAGAAGAGCAGTAGTTTATTTTAGTGGTGGTGTTTTAAATCGTAAAGCTTTTGAAAAGTACTCTTTAGATACGATAGTAAGCTATTATAAAAATAATGATATAAGATTTTACTTAATATTATTTGGTAATAGTCCTGTTGATAGTAAGCTTCAGTATTTAGTTAACGAAACGGGCGGTGCTATAATCCCTTTTTCATCTTATGAAGGGGTGTCTAAAGTTTATGATTTAATTTTAGAACAAAAAACGGGTACTTATTTGTTAGAATATTATTATCCAGGCCCTCAAGAGCCTAATAAATATTTTAATTTATCTGTTGAGGCAAATATAAATCAACAGACAGGAAGAGGGGAGTTTGCATATTTTATTAATTAGATTGCTTTTTAATTTTATGAGGGGGAAGTCATGAGACTTAATGCGGGGATTGTAGGGCTTCCTAATGTGGGCAAATCTACTTTATTTTCATCGTTGACATCATCTAAGGTTGAAATTGCTAATTATCCTTTTTGTACTATTGAGCCGAATGTAGGAATAGTAGAGATTCCTGATGAAAGACTTTTAAAAATCGCAGAGTGTATTGTTCCACAAAAAATTATTCCTGCTGTTATGGAATTTGTTGATATTGCAGGCCTTGTTAAAGGAGCATCAACAGGTGAAGGGCTTGGTAATAGATTTTTAGCTAATATTCGTGAAGTTTCTCTTATTGTTCATGTTGTAAGATGTTTTGAAGAAAAAGAGGTTATTCATATTAATGATGATATTAATCCTGAGGAAGATATAACTACAATTAATATTGAACTTTGTCTGGCAGATCTTGAAACTGTTCAAAAAAGCCTTCAAAAACAAGAAAAAAATGTTAAAAGCACCGATAAAAAAATTAGTGAATATTCTAAAGCAATTGTTTTAATGTTAAAAAGACTTAAAGATCATTTAAGCAATATGAATCCTGTTGTTGAGTTTAAATTTGATGATTTTGAATACAACTTTATTAAATCATTAAATCTTTTGACTTTTAAAAAAGTTTTGTATGTTTGTAATGTTGATGAAAATTCACTTAGTGGTAATAAATATACAGATATTGTAAAAAATATTGCCGTAAAAGAAGGGAATGATTTTTTAATTTTATGTGCTAAAATTGAAGCCGAGCTTGCTGCAATAAAGGATATACCTTATAAAAATGAAATGTTGAAATTATTTGGAATAAATGATAATGGCCTTAGTAGTTTGATTAAAAAAGCTTATTATACCTTGGGACTTAGAACCTATTTTACAGCAGGTTTGCAAGAAGTTAGAGCTTGGACATTTAAACAGGGAATCAAAGCCCCCAAAGCTGCTGGAATAATACATAGTGATTTTGAGAAAGGTTTTATTAAAGCAGAAGTTTATTCTTGTGAGGATTTATTTAAATTTCAAAGCGTTCAAAGATTAAAAGAAAAAGGACTTGTTAGAATTGAAGGCAAAGAATATCTGGTAAGAGATGGAGATGTAATCTTTTTTAAATTTAATGTTTAGATTTATTTTATGGTCAATTTATTTTTCAATAATATAAAATTAGTTAGTTTATTTGTTTTTAATATTGCTATTTGTTTGTTTTATTTGTTTTTATATGGTACAAGGTTTTTTTACTTTGTTATAGTGCTTTTTTTGATAAATTTTTGTTTAATTCTTTTTTATTTAAGATATTTTTGTTCTATTTCTTTTAAGGGTTCTAAGATTTATTATAAGGGCATTTTTTTAAGTTATAATTTTGATTTTAATGACATTATTTCGCTTGAAAAAAGATTGTCGGATAATGTTTTGATTTTGAAATTAAAAAATAAAAAAAAGATTAAGGTTTGTTTTTGGATAGGCAATGGTTCGAGTGAATTATTCAAAGAGCTTAAATTTAAGAGAAAAGATTTGTTTATCACAAAATTGGAAAATTTTCCAATAAGATATTATTTGTCTTATGCCTATCTTTGTATGTTTTTAGCTCGCATTATTATTAGTTTGTTTGTTTATTATATTTCATTAAGCAATATATTTATTTTTTTATTTATTTTTTTTATTGACATTAAAGTTTTGTTAGGTGATTTTTTAGTTATTAGTAATATGGTGTTGTTTTATGAGTTTAGAAAAGATTCGATTTATGAAAGGAAAATTTTTAAAGGTGAAATTTATTTTTATAAATTTTTTGAAAAAATTTTTATTACTAGGGAATTTGAATTTAACAATAAAAATTATTTATGCTTTTTTTATAAAGGAAATCATCCAACTAAAAAAGTGTATATTTTAAATAAAAAAATTTCTTATTCCATGCAAAATGTTTTTGAATATATTAATCAAAATTATTATACTAAATTAATTTAAGCTTTGATTGACTATATTTAAATTAGTTGATATATTAAAGCTATTGTTTAATAAATTAAGGAGTATCATTTGAGAAAAAATGCATCTGCATTGAAGCGCTCTCGTCAAAATTTAAAAAGAAAGATTAGAAATGTAAGTGTAAAAAGTGAATTAAAAACAATAGAAAAACGCTGTATCAGTATGATTAAAGCGGGCAAGAAAGACGAAGCTATTGAATTTTTTAAGTTTGTTGCAAAAAAACTAGATACTGCTGCTAGAAAGCGAATAATTCATAAAAATAAAGCTGCTAGGAAAAAATCTCGTTTAAATGTTTTGCTATTAAAGTAAGGAAATTAGTTTATGTCTTTTTCAAGAAGACCAAAGATTACTAAGTCAGATATTGTTGATCAAATATCTTTGAATATTAGAAATAATAATCTAAAACTAGAAAAAAAATACATAAGACTTGTAATAGATGCTTTTTTTCAAGAGCTTAAAAGTAATCTTTGTTTGAATAATGTTATTGAATTTAGATCTTTTGGTACGTTCGAAGTTAGGAAAAGAAAAGGTCGCTTAAATGCTCGCAATCCTCAAACGGGAGAATATGTTAAGGTTTTAGATCATCATGTTGCGTATTTTCGTCCAGGTAAAGATTTGAAAGAGAGAGTGTGGGGTATTAAAGGTTAAATGCCGGTTAATATGGTAGATTCTTATAAATGGGATTGTAAGCTGGATTCTAGTTTAACTTTTAGAGGAAAATTAAAATTTGAAGGAACTTTGTATCTCGATTCTTCTTTTGAGGGTGAAATATCCTCAAAAGGAGGTGTGCTTTTTATTGGTAAAAATAGCAAAGTTATTACCAATGTAGTAATTTGTGATACATTAATAGTAGAAGGAATTTTGAAGGGCAATGTAAATGCTGCTAGTAAAGTTTATTTAAACAGCGGTTGTAAAATATATGGGGATGTAAAAACAAGAAAGATATTTATTAATGATAATATAATTTTTGATGGTAAGTGTGAAATGATAAAGTCTAATGAAATTGTAGATTTGTTTTCTTTTACCGTTTCACAAATAAAAGATACTTTGCAATAGAGTTGGTGTTTTTTATTAATTAATAATAAGTAGATTTTTATAAAATCCTTTCTCAAAAATTTGATTCGTAGAGGAAAGTATGGATAAAAAAAATGGTGGATTTGATTTAGAAAATGAAATAAGGCGGTTGGATATTTCTAAAGAGTTTAAGATTGAAGATAATTTTAAAAAAAAAGTGGTTAAAGTTGTTGCTAAAAAGGATTTTTCATCTAACGCGACAAAATCTGCAGATTTAAGTAATGCAAAGGATTCAAACGGTGTAGTATTTTCTGAATTTGAGTATGATATTCCTTCTTCAGGTTTAGAAAGTAGTATTAAAACTTTGGAACAAAGCAATATCATAAAGTTTTTTAATGGTAAAGATTATGTAGAGATTGAAAAACTTTATGACAAGCCAATTACAGAGGTTAGAAAAATTGTTGAAGGTCTTGGAACTAATCATACTATTGCTGTAACAATGAAAAAAACCGAATTAATATTTTTATTAGTAAAAATATTAAGTGAGAATAATATTGATGTGTTATTTACAGGTGTGCTTGACGTACTTAGCGATGGTTATGGGTTTTTGAGAACCGCATCAAATTCTTATCTTTCAGGAGGTAATGATGTTTATGTTTCTCCTTCTCAGATTAGACTTTTTAATTTAAGAACCGGTGATATTTTATATGGCCAAATTAGATCACCTAGAGATGGTGAGAGATTTTTTGCTATGGTTAAAATTAAATCTATTAATAATCAAGATCCTACGTTTGCTCAAAACAGAATACCTTTTGATAATTTAACCCCACTTTATCCTAATATTAAATTGAATCTTGAATATGAAAATTGCAATATTTCTACAAGACTTATTAATCTTTTTTCACCTATAGGTAAGGGACAAAGGGCTTTAATAGTTTCTCCTCCAAAAGCGGGGAAGACCACCTTACTTCAAAAAATAGCTAATGCAATAACTACTAATTATTCGGATGTTATTTTAATGATATTGCTTATTGATGAGAGGCCAGAAGAAGTTACAGATATGATTCGCAGTGTTAAAGGTGAAGTGATTGCATCTAATTTTGATGAGCAGGCTAGTAGGCATGTTCAGGTAGCAGAAATGGTTATTGAAAAGGCAAAAAGGCTTGTTGAAAACAAAAAAGATGTTGTTATTTTGCTTGATTCTATTACAAGGCTTGCAAGGGCATATAATCAAACCATGCCAACTTCCGGTAAAATTTTATCGGGTGGGGTAGATTCTAATGCTCTTCATAAACCAAAGAGGTTTTTTGGATCTGCTAGAAATATTGAGGAAGGTGGAAGTTTAACTATTATAGCTACTGCTTTGGTTGACACCGGAAGCAAAATGGATGAAGTTATTTTCGAAGAATTTAAAAGTACCGGTAATATGGAATTAATTCTTGATAGAAGTTTGGCAGACAGAAGACTTTTTCCTGCTATTAATATTAAAAAATCAGGGACTAGAAAAGAAGAGCTATTGCTTAGTGAAGAGGAGCGTTCTAAGATTTTACTTATTAGAAGAATACTCGGAGGCGTTGATGATTATGAGGGGGTTGAAGTTCTTATAGAAAAGATGAAAAAAAGCAAAAATAATGAAATCTTTTTAAAGACAATGAGTAATGGTAATTGAATAAATTGACATTATTTTTAATGTCAATTAAACTTTAGTGAAGGTTAAGAGGAGAGTTTTATGAGAAAAGGTATACATCCTAAAAATAATTTAGTGGTATTTAAAGACGGATCTAATGGAGCAATGTTTTTAACCAGGTCTACTTTGAATTCAAAAGAAACCATTAAATATATTGATGGAAAGGAATATCCATTGATTACTGTGGAGATTACAAGCAAATCACATCCCTTTTATACTGGCCAACAAAAGTTTGTTGATGCAGCAGGAAGAATTGATAAATTTAATAAAAGGTATAAAAAGTCCTAAAAAATCAGTTTTTGTATAAAATTTTGAGAAAATGTTAATAGATTTTTTTTAAGTTATATTCTTTTCCTATTAGTTTTTCTAGATTGTTTTTTTCTTCTTCATATATTTGGTTATTTACTAAAGATGCAATGCTATTGCAGTGTCTTATTTGTGTTAGAATCTTTTCGGATATTTCTTTAATCTCTTGAGGTGTAATTGTAAAATAGGCATTTCGAATGGCTTGTCTTAAATTGTCGCTAATATTTAATATTTTTCTTCTATAGCTTTGCAAAACTTCTGTAGCTTTAGTTTTTACATAAATGTTGGTTCCTATTAAGCCTATCAAATAGGTATGAATTTCTTCATTTGTCATTGTATTATTAGCCAATTCTTCTAAAGAGTTTTCGAAAGCTTGGTAAGTTTTGATGAAATTAGGGTCTCTGTAGGATACAAAAGAGAAAATTCCGTTAGCAATTGATGCACTTGCTCCATATGCACCACCTATTACTCTTATTTTTTCCCAAAAAATTCCACTTCTTAATATATGCTCTAAAAAATTTGCTTTTGGATAATTCTCATCGTTGATTTTATAACTAGGGAAACATATGGCATTGAAAGCTACTTTTGATTGGATAATTATTATTTCTTTTAATGTTTTGTTGTTTGCCTCAATATTGAGTAATCCATTGTAATAATTGTGCTCCTTTAGGTTTTCTTTTAGATTAAACAATTCATTTTCTAATTTTTTAAGAATATCATCAGTGTTTCCCATTATTAATACAGATAGATTGTTTTTTAAAATTATTTTATTTTTTAAATTATCCAATTTATTTGCGATTTCTTTTAAAGACTCTGTATCGGTTTTTACTTTTTGCCAAAATTCTCTACCTGTTATTCCATTTTGTAATTCTTTTAGATATTCATTTAATTTTAGTTTTGATTTAGATCTTAATGTTGCTAAAAGGTGTCCTTTGGGGATTAATAAGGATTTAAAATCATTTTTTAAGCTTAGTGTTATTTCTTTTAACCTATCATAATCATGGAAGTTAATATTAATTAAAATTTCTTTGATCAGTTCAAATGATTCTTCAACTTTATGGTTGAAAGATTTAAAGCTAATATTAAATAAATTTAAAATGTTTCCATTAATATCCTCATCGTAACTTTCAGATATATTTATTTGTCCCAAAGTGTTTTGGATTTTATTGTTAATATCTATGTAAGAATAGTTTTTTGTAGATAAATCTTGGAGAGCTCTTTTAAATAAAGATAGGTATATATAATCTTCTTTTTCTAAAAAATTTAGTTTAAAAAATAAGTTTACATTAAAAATATTGTTATTCTTAAATTTAAAAGAATGTAGATTTAGTTCTTTTATTTCATTAAGATATAAACTTTTTTCTATTTGTTTTGGCAAATCTTCTATTTTTAGTAAAGGAAGTTTTGCTATGTCTACTTTAGAGTCTTTTTTATTTTGGTATTTTTTAAACTGATTATAGTCTTTTTTAAATTGTAAAAATTCTTCTGGATTTTGTTTAATTTCAATTTCCTTTGTCATTAATTTTTTTTCAATTTCTTCTTCCATTTCTTTTTCTGTATCATATGATGGAATAAAGCTTATTAATGTATAATGATTGTTAAATATTAGATATTTTTCGATTAAATTTTCAAAGTAGTAAATTCCTTGTTCTAATTTATTTGTAATTTCATTTATATAGTAGCTTGTTTGTAATGTTTTGATTGGATGTAGGCCATTTAGCCATCCTTTGAAACTTTTTATCATTAAAGCTATGGGGAGATTTTGTCCTTTTTCTTCTTTTAGGGCGAATTCGTAGCCAAAAAGAATTCCTTTTATTAGTTCTTTTGGAATTTTGTTTTTTACTAAATTTTTAAGCTCATTGAAAATTAAATTTTTAAATTCTTTTTCTTTTTTTTCAACAACATTTTGAAGTCCAAATGAAAAAATGGATTCTTTTAAATCTGTATTAATTCCGCTAATATGAGCTATGTCTTCACCAATGCCGCTTTTTAAGATATTGATTATGAATGGACAAGAGTCATCTAAGAGTATTTCTGAGAGAATTTCAAGACCAATGCTGTCTTCAATATTGTTAATATCTGTGCAAAGCCAATTTATTGTGTATACCCCAAGGGTATTGTCGTTTTCTTTAGGAATTTTGTATGTTAATTTTTTCCCTTTTCCCCATCTTTTAACTTTTTCTATATTAATATTAACATTGCTTTTTTCTTTTTTATAAGGTCTTATTATATATTTTTCAATGAAATTTAGATTTTTTTCAGTCTGAGTATTGCCGCATAAAAATATTTTGCAGTTTTCAAGTGTATAATATTTTTTATAAAAATCTAAAAAACTTTCGTAGGTGAGATCAATAATATTTGTTGGGATTCCACCTGAATCGTATTTATATGCTCCTTCTTCAAAAAGAGAACTACTTGCTATTTCGTTGATTAGAGAATTTTTATTTGAGTAGCTGCCCTTCATTTCATTAAAGACAATTCCGGATACTTTAAAATCTTTTGGATTTATATTGTATCCTTCTTGCATAAATGCTTCTTTTTTAAGCAATGGGTTAAATATAGAATCGGCATAGATATTAAATAAATTAAAATAGTCTTTTTCAATTGTAGATGATGCTGGGTAGATAGTTTTGTCTGGAAATGTCATTGCATTTAAAAATGTGTTTAGACTTCCCTTTAATAGGTAAAGAAATGGATCTTTTATTTTATACTTATTAGAACCACAAAAAATTGTATGTTCTAAAACATGTGCAACTCCAGTATTGTTTGAAGGGATTGTTTTGAAAGCTATGCAAAATGCATTTTCTTTAAAAGAATCACTTTTTAAGTGAAATACTTCAAGGCCGCTACCGTGTTTAAAATAAAATCCTTCTGCATCATGTTCTTCTAAATAAGTTTTTGAAATTAGTTTGAAATTTTTTTTCTTTTTCATTTATGGCTTTAATCCTTATTTTACAAATTGTGCTATTTCGTTTTCATTAAATTCAAATATGTTTTGGAACTCCTCTGTATCGTCTAGTTTAAATGTGTATTCAGGGAATTTAATAATAATTTTTTTGTTTTCAAAGTAAATTATTGCTTGTTGTAAATCAAATAATAATTCGTTAGGTAAAATTTTTTCTTTAATTTTTTTTGTAAAAAATGGGAATGCTTCATTTGTTTTAATTATGTCGTCAATATTATGAATATAATTCCCTTTATCCTGGATGTAATAGCTTCTGTAATTTGTAATAGGACTATCATTGATTTCTTGAGTTGAAATAAGTATTATTGTATAAGTATTGTGCCCATAGTGAATTTCATAGTCTATTTTTAAGCTGAATTTTTTATCCTCAGGTTTGAGCTCTTTACTAACAAGATCAAGTCTTTCTACAATTTGGCTTACATATTCATTAAGCTCAGTATTAAATTCTTCAAGATTTCCTTTTTCTTTTCCTTCAATTATTAATTTAGGTATTCTAATATTGTATTCATAAAATTTTGATTCTTCTTTTGAGCTCATTGAAGTTAGTATTAAAGAATTCATTTTGCTACTGTTTGAGTCAATATCTTTAAAATTGATCTTAGTTAATTTTTTTGTGCATCCGTTAAAAATCATTAATGTAGATATTAACATAAAAGTTGATTTTATTGTTCTTGGACTTAGCATACTATGACTTCTCCCTGCAATATTTATTCTAATCTTGCTATAAGATATTATATAATAACCTTGATATGAATTAATATTATTTGTAATTTTGTTTAAAAATTTTACTTAAGACATATCTTAGGAGATAAGATGCTTGATCTTAAATTTATTAGAGATAATCTCGATCTTGTTAAGAGTAGTATTAAAGCAAGAGGCCTTGTTTTAGATATTGATAAATTAATTTATCTTGATGATAAGAGAAAAAAAATAATTACCAAAATTAGTGAGCTTAATGCAAAAAGAAATGAAAATTCTTATAAAATGCGGGAAAATCTTGATAAGGTTTTGAAAAACTCTTTAATAGAAGGTGGAAAGATTTTAAAAAAACAACTTATTGATCTAGAAAAAGAGCTTGAAAGAATATCTATTGATTTTGACCTTGAAAATAAGCGCGTACCCAATATTTTGTCGCCTGATGTTCCTATTGGCAATAGTGAGGAAGATAATTTTGAGATAAAAAAAGTGGGAGTTGTTTCAAAGTTCGATTTTAAGCCAAAAGATCATTTGGAGCTTGGTAGAGATTTAGATCTTCTAGATTTTGACAGAGCACGTGAGGTTAGTGGAAGTAAATTTTATTATCTTAAAAATGAAGCAGTTTTTTTAGAAATTGCTCTAATTAATTTCTCTTTGAATAAATTAAGAGAAAAAGGTTTTAATGTTTTTATTACTCCTGATGTTGCAAGAGAGTTTATAGTTGATGGGATTGGTTTTAATCCTCGCGGGGATGAAAGCAATATTTATAAGATTGAAGATACAGATAAATATCTTGTAGGTACTTCTGAAATTACGCTTGGTGGCTACTATTATAATAAAATAATAGATCTCACTTCTCCAATAAAAATGGCAGGATTTTCACATTGTTTTCGAAAAGAAGCTGGAGCATATGGTCAGCTTTCAAAAGGGCTTTATAGAGTTCATCAGTTTAGCAAGGTGGAGATGTTTTGTTTTTGTAAAGCAGAAGAATCTTCGGTTATTCATGACGAATTTTTAAGTATTCAAGAGCAAATTTTTACTGAGCTTGAGATTCCTTATAGGGTTTTAAATATCTGTTCTTTTGATCTTGGTTCTCCAGCTTATAAAAAATATGATATTGAAGCTTGGATGCCTGGAAGAGATGGTAAAGGTGCTTATGGAGAGATTACCTCAACGTCAAATTGTACAGATTATCAATCAAGAAGGCTTAAGATTAGATATAAAGATCAAGATGGGCAAAATAAATTTGCACATATGGTAAATGGAACAGCAATAGCTACAACGAGAGTTATTATTTCTATACTAGAAAACTTTCAGGATGAAAAGGGAGGAGTTAGAATTCCTAAAAGTTTGGTTAAGTATACAGGTTTTGATTACATTCCTTTTAAGAATTAGAATTTAGTATTGTTTCTGGCAGTGTTTCTATAGCTTTTAGTAATATTTCATGTTTTCTTAAGTTTTTTGGAAATGGTGCTGTTAAATTTTGTCTAAATTTTTTAGCGCCTTCTTTGGAAAATGTTATTCCCATAAGATGCTTGAATAATACATTTATTGACAAATAATTTTCGTATTCTTTAATATATTCTACCATTTTCATTAATATGTCTTTTCTTGTAAGAATTTTATCAGTTTCGTTTAGAAATTCTCTTGACGCGTTTGCAATAAAGTATGGATTTTCAAAAGCACTTCTTCCAATCATGACAGAATCCACAGCAGATAAGTGTTTTTTAATTTGTTCTAAGTTGTTAATTCCTCCATTTATTTCAATAAACAAATTTTTATTCTCGTTTTTGAGCTTATATACAAATTCATGTTTTAATTTTGGAATATTTCTATTATTTTTCGGAGAAAATCCTTTTAATATTGCAACCCTTGCGTGTACAATAAAATTTTTAATACCAAAATCCGAGATTATTTTGACAAAGCTTTTTACCTCAGAGTAACTTTCATTTTTGTAATCACTAGGTAAAAGTCTTATACCCAATCTATGTTTAATCGAAATAGGCTTATTTGTATTTTCTTTCATTGTTTTTAAAATTTTACCTACTTGATCGGCTTTGCTCATTAGACAAGCTCCATAATTTGCATTTTGGATTTTTAGAGATGGACATCCAACATTAAGGTTGTATTCATCAAAATTAAAGTGTTTTTCAAGAATTTGAATGGCTTTAAGAGCATCATTTTTACAGTTTGTTGCTATTTGGATTGCAATTGGGGATTCTATGGGTGTTTGCTTTACAATTTTTTTTACATCACCCATAATTATTGATTTTGCAGAAATCATTGGGGTATATAATGTAACTTTTTTCGATAAAAGTCTTATTAAATATCTAAAATGCTCGTCTGTAATGTTTACCATTGGAGCTATTGATATTTTCCGATTTATTAACATTACATAATATGTTAGAATAAACGAGTTAATTTAACAATTATTTATTCTTGTTTTTATAGGGAATTATTATATGGTTGGAAAAAAAGGTTTATTTTTTTATTAATTTTCCTAACATTGTCAATTATAATTTCTTATGGAATAAAAAATGTTGGCACTAAGAATAGCAATTATATTGCAAAGGGTATAAGCGGAAAAGTAATCCCCTTAACATCTTAGAGTTAAAATTTAGAATGTAATTTGAATGGCGATATGTTTGATGGCTGCATTAAAGTAAATAATTTAATCTTAGATAAGATTGAAAGTTTTTTTATTAAATGTAAATTTGGTAAAGACTATATAAAAGTAGGGTTTATAAATTTTAGTGAGTAAAGTTATAAAAACTCTCATTATAGGTACGGTATGTATGTTTAATAAAATCAATGTAATGACCGAAATGCTAACATATTTGATCGGAAGTGTACAATTGAGAGCTTTGGAATTTGTAAAATATTCTGATTCCAAATTAAGTAAAGTCAAAAATGCAAATCAAAAATACTTTAACTTATTTTTTAAGGATTGTTGCGACGTTTCTTATTATTTAGATTAATATGTATTAAAGGAAATTAAATGGAGTTTTTATATTCTGATGAAGAGAATAATTTAAAAAATAGATTTTTTGATTTTTTTAATATGAATATAGATCAGGATAAATATGCAAGTATTGGAATTTGTGGTGGTAGAAGCATAATTACTTTTTTAAGTGTTTTTCTAAAACAAAATTTTTCTTTTAAAAGATCACATTTTTTTTTAGTTGATGAACGGTGTGTTCCATTAAATAATGAGAATAGTAATTATAATCTTTTAAGTAAAAATTTTTTTTCCAAAATGGTTGATAAAAATTTAATAAGCATTTCCAAATTTCATGCTTTTGTTTATAACGAGACAGACGAAACTACATCTATTCATGACTATAATATTGAATTTAATTCTAGGTTTAATATTTTTGATTTTATTTTAGTTTCTGTTGGTGAGGATGGTCATATTGCATCGCTTTTCCCTTCAAGAAAACTGTTGTTCTCAGATGTAGAAGGTTATCAGTATGAGTACAATTCTCCCAAATTTCCTACTAAAAGAATAAGCTTGACTCCAAAATCTTTATTTAATGCAAAGGCCGTTGTTTTGTTATTTATGGGCCTTGATAAAAAGTGTGCTTTAGAAAAATTTTTAGGCTTTAATAGTTCTATCAATGAATGTCCAGCTAGACTTCTCAAAGAGCATCCCAATTTATTAGTTCTTACAAATATTAAAAGAGATAAAAGTTATGAAGGATCCTAGGCTTTCTAAGTATAAAAATGTTAAAAATTTAAGCAAAAAAACCGTTGAAGAAATTGATACTTTAAGTTTAAATAAAAATTTTTCTGATTCAGAGATTCAAGGCTCTATGCTTAAATCCTGGATAAGTCTTATTAAGGGTAATAAAAATAAAGCACCTATTGAGTCTAAGTCTAATAATATTAATGATTTAAAGCCAGGGTTTATTCGCAAAGAGAGTAAGGTTACAAAGATTGCAAAATATTTTTTGGCTATTGGGCTTGAAAAATCCGCAAAGATTATGTCCGAGCTTGATGATTCGGATATAATTTTAATTACTAAAGAAATTTCAAAGATTAATTATATTTCTCCAGAAGAAAAAGATCGCATTATTAAAGAATTTGAAGAATTGCTAAGAAATGAAAAAAAGTATGTTAAAGTTGGTGATAACTTTGCTTATGAATTATTGAATAAAACGTTGGGGAAATCTAAAGCAAAATCAATTTATAAAAAAGTTACTGGCAATGATATTTTTATTCCTTTTGATTATTTATCTGAAATTGAACATGAACAACTTTGGGCATTAGTTAAAGATGAAAATATTAAAACACTTGTTATATTATATAATTATTTAAATAAAGATCAAAAAAAATATGTTTTTTCAATGCTAGGAGAAGAGAATAGAAGAGAATTTGTAAAAGATCTTGCTAAACCAAGGCAATTAAGTATGGAGACAATAGAGGCAATTTCAAATAAACTTAAGGATAGATTTAAGATGCAAGGGAGGCTTAAGACAGATAAACTTGATGGATCTAAAATACTTGTTGATATTTTAAGCTATATGGATTCTAATGAGGAGAAAAATCTGCTTAATAAGATTAATATGCAGGATTTAAATCCTGCTGTGGACAGTGAAATTCGAGAAAAAATATTTGATATCAATGTAATATTGAGAATAATGGATAACGACCTTCATAATATTTTAAGAGAGTTTACAGACAAAGAGATTGCAATTATTATTAAAGATAAAACCGATGAGGTTAGAGATAAAATGCTTTCAAATGTTTCAAAAAGGCGTAAAGAAATTATTTTAGATGAAGAAGCTTTTTTAGGGAAAATAAGCAAAAAAGATTTAAAAATTATGACACTATCTTTTATTAATTATATTAAAAATTTAACTTTAAAAGGTGATTTAACAATATATAGAAAAAATGAGGAATTTATTTAATGACACTTGACAAGTTGCGTAAAAAATATATTGATTTTTTTAAATCAAAAAAACATTTTCAAATAATAGGTAAATCATTGGTTCCTGAAAATGATCCTACAGTCCTTTTTAATACAGCCGGTATGCAGCCCCTTATTCCTTATCTTCTTGGAGAAGTGCATCCATCAGGAGATATGCTTGTTAATGTTCAAAAATGCTTGAGAACGGGCGACATTGATGAGGTTGGGGATTTAAGCCATTTAACTTTTTTTGAAATGCTTGGAAATTGGTCTCTTGGAGCTTATTTTAAAGAATATTCTGTAAAATGTAGTTTTGAATTTTTAACCTCTTCTGATTATTTAAATATTCCAAAAGACAGTCTTTATGTGAGTGTCTTTGAAGGTGATCAAGAGATTCCTCGTGATACAGAGACAGCTAAAGTTTGGGAAAGTTTGGGTATTCCTAAAGATAGAATATATTATCTTTCTAAGGACCATAATTTTTGGGGGCCTGTTGGATCTAAAGGGCCTTGTGGGCCAGATACTGAAATATATGTAGATACTGGAAAGATTAGGTGTTCTTTTGACTGTAATATTACGTGTTCTTGTGGTAAGTATTTTGAAATTTGGAATAATGTTTTCATGCAATACAATAAAGATGAAAATGGTAACTACATAGAATTGGATCGAAAATGTGTCGATACGGGAATGGGGCTTGAAAGGACAATTGCTTTTTTACAGGGTAAATCTTCAGTTTATGATACAGATGCATTTATACCTATAATAAAGAGAATAGAATTTATTTCTGGTAAAACTTATGGGCAAAAAGAAGACGACGATAGATGTATTAGAATAATTTCTGACCATGTTAAAGCGGCTTGCTTTATTCTTGCTGATAGTTCTGGTATTTTCCCTTCTAATGTGGGTCAAGGATATGTTTTAAGAAGACTAATAAGGCGATCGGTTAGATATGCAAAAAAGCTTGGAATAAAATCCTATTTTTTAGCTGATCTTGTTGATTCTGTAGAGACTATTTATAGATCGTTTTATAATGAGTTAACAGAAAAAAAAGATTTTATCAAAAAGGAATTGAGCATAGAAGAAGAAAAATTTTTTAAAACTTTATTTCAAGGGGAGCAAGAGTTTATTAAAATAACACGAAATTTATCTTCTAAGACTATTCCTGGTGATATTGCTTTTAAACTTTACGATACTTATGGTTTCCCGTATGAATTAACAGAAGAGCTTGCTTTTGAATATGGCTTTAATATTGATAAGTTAGGTTTTGATGAGTATTTTAAAAAGCATCAAAAGGCTTCAAAGAAAGGGGGAGACAAAGTCTTTAAAGGGGGGCTTGCTGATTATACTTATGAGACTACCAAGTTACATACGGCAACTCATTTGCTTCATAAGGCACTTCAATTAGTACTAGGTGATCATGTTAAGCAAAAAGGAAGTAATATTACTGCTGAGCGATTAAGGTTTGATTTTGTTCATTCTAAAAAGATGACAGATGATGAGATAAAAAGAGTTGAAGAGATTGTTAATTTACAGATAAAAAACTCTTTATCTGTAAAAAAATCTATAATGGAATTAAGTGAGGCTAGAGAAAAAGGCGCTATGGCTCTTTTTGGAGAAAAATATGATAATTTGGTGAGTGTTTACGAAATAGATGGATTTTCACTTGAAGTTTGTGGGGGTCCTCATGTAGAGAATACCAACGAACTTGGTACTTTTAAAATACAAAAAGAACAATCTTCGTCTTCGGGCATAAGAAGAATAAAAGCTATTTTGATTGATGGATAAAAAATTTTATTATTTGTTGATTTATTTTAATAGGAGGCTTTATGATAAAATCAATTTTGGATTATTTATTGACTTTGCATCCCGTATTATTAGGACTTTTAGGTTCTACTTTCACTTGGTTTACTACAGCTTTTGGAGCAGCAGCAGTTTTTTTCTTTAGAAAAGTAGATAATAAAATAATGGACGCTATGCTTGGTTTTTCAGCAGGTATTATGATAGCGGCCAGTTTTTTTTCACTTATTCAGCCGGCTATAGAAAGAGCAGAAGAGCTTGGATACATTACTTGGATACCAGCTGTTTTTGGATTTCTTGTCGGAGCATTTTTTATATATATTGTAGATGTATTTGTTCCAGATCTTGATAAACTTACTTTTATTGATGAGGATTTAACTAAGCATGGAAAAAAAGATTTTTTACTCTTTACTGCTGTTACTTTGCATAATTTTCCAGAAGGATTGGCTGTTGGAGTTGCTTTTGGGGCCTTGGCGTCTAATCCAGATATTCAAACCTTGGTTGGAGCTATGCTTCTTACGCTTGGTATTGGTATTCAAAATATCCCAGAAGGAGCGGCTATTTCTCTACCTTTAAGAAGAGGTAATGTTGCTCTAATGAAATGCTTTAATTATGGACAAATGTCAGGATTAGTGGAAATTGTGGGGGGGCTTATGGGAGCTTATGCGGTTTATTCTTTTACCCGAATTTTACCTTTTGCTTTAGCTTTCTCAGCAGGAGCTATGATTTATGTGTCAATTGAACAATTAATACCTGAAGCCAAGAGAAAAGATATTGACAATAAAGTGCCAAGTATATTTGGTGTTATTGGTTTTACATTAATGATGTTTCTTGATGTTTCATTAGGTTAAAATTATCCAAATTTTCCACTGATATATTCTTCGGTTTTAGTATTTTTAGGATTAAAGAATAGCTCATCAGTTGAACTTTCTTCTTCAATGCATCCGTTAAGGAAAAATGCGGTTCTATCAGATATTCTTCCGGCTTGTTGCATGTTATGAGTTACAATAATTATTGTGTAACTTTCTTTTAAGTTTATTATTAGTTCTTCAATTTTACCTGTTGATATTGGATCGAGTGCAGAGGTAGGTTCATCCATTAATATTACATTTGGTTCTATTGCAAGAGTTCTTGCGATGCAGAGTCTTTGTTGTTGACCTCCTGAGAGACTTAAGGCATTTGTATTAAGTTTATCTTTAACTTCTTCCCAGAGTGCAGATTTTTTTAATGATTGTTCTACTATTTCATCTAAACTTTTTTTATCTTTTATTCCATGAATTTTTGGGCCATAGCTTATATTGTCGTAGATAGACATTAAAAATGGGTTAGGAGTTTGGAATACCATTCCTATTTTTCTTCTAAGTTCTAGGATGTCGAAATTATTTGAATAAATGTTTTTTCCCTCATATATTATATTGCCTTCTATTTTAATGCCTTCAACAAGGTCATTCATTCTGTTGAGAGTTCTCAAGAATGTTGATTTGCCACAGCCAGATGGGCCTATTAAAGCAGTAATACTATTTTTTAGTATTTTAATATTTATTTCGTTTAAAGCCTTAAAGTCTGTATAAAATAGATTTAGATTTTCTGTTTCTATTATAGTTTCATTTTTTGGTTTATCTTTTTCTTTTACCACTTATTTAATCCTATATAATTTGTTTATTAAAAATTTTGATGTTAAATTTATTATGAGCACCATTATTACAAGTATTGAAGCTGTTCCAAATCCTTTGTCTAGATGCCCTTCTTGAAATAACATTAGTAAGTGAACAGTTAATGTTCTTGAAGGTTCATTTAAATTTGTTGCAAGCCCCAAGTTTGTTCCCATTGTAAAAAGCAATACAGCTGTTTCTCCTAAAGCTCTTCCTATTGCAAGAACTATTCCTGTTAGTATTCCAGGAATAGCTGCTGGAACCATAATTAAAATTATGGTTTCTGTTTTGTTTGCTCCTAAGGCGAATGAAGCATACTTGTATGATTTTGGAATTGTTTTAAATGTTTCTTCGGTTGTTTTAACAATCATTGGCAATATCATTAGTGAGCTTGTTATTGCTCCTGAAAGTATTCCCATCCCAAAAATTGGCACAAAAAATATCAGTCCAAAAAGTCCAAAAATTATTGCAGGAATTGAAGATAATATATCAACACTCATAGATAGTATTTTGTAAAATATTTTGTTAGAAGTGTATTCAGCAAGCATTATGCCAGTTCCTATTCCAATACATATTGAAATAGCGGTTGTTAGTAATATTACATAAAAAGTATTTAAGATTAAGTAAGAAATCCCACCATATGCACCAGAATCTCTTGGAATAGATAATATGAAATTTAAATTTAAAGGACTACTTTTATCAAAGTAGTACATTTTTATAAAGGGTGCTTGAATTTTTTGAAAATAATGCCAAGGTACAATTGCTAATGAGCCTTCCGTTTTTTCTATGTCCTGTATTATTTTTTCTTTTTGATCAAGATATTTTATTATTTTTAATTCAATATTCTTTGATATTAAATTAACCCATTTTTTTTTACCTTTAATAAGTTTTTCAATCTCATCAACACCTAGTGTATTGATTATTTCATTTTCATTTTTTGTTAAAGTTTTTTTACTTATTAAGACGGACATAGTTTTTATTTTTAGAGCTTTAATATTAGGATATAACTTAAAATCTAAGGATTCGAATTCTTCTTTTGTTAAGTAACTTATAGAGCCCATTGTGCTGTTTATGGCTTGAAGTGTTTTTTGGGTAGATGGTTCGATTTTTATGTATCTTTTATTAAATACATTGTCTTTGATTAATGTTCTTAGAATAGCTTTGTTAGATATACTGTTAATTGAATTGGCAATGGGTATAATATCTAATCCTTGATCTGAAATGCTTCCCCAGTGTGAAATTTTATTATTATATATGTTATAAATGTCTTCTATTGAAATTTTATCTATATTGATATTTTTATTAACAATAAAAACAATTTGTATTTCTTTGTTGTCTTCTGTTTCAAATGGCACAAAGTTTTGAGTTTTGTTTAAAAATAAAGTTTGTTTTTTTTTGAAATAAAACAAAGAGTTGTACAATATGTAAGCTATTAGAAAAATTAGCAATGCTGTTAAAAAATATGCAATAAAATTGATTATAAAGAAGTAGAATTTATTAATCAATTTGTTTATTTGAGTTTTGGTCACTTTTTCTTTAACCCTTTATTTGAAGAAAGTATAAAATTTTTAAGTAAATTTGTAATTATTGAAAATAGCAATAACACTAGAGCTGTAGAAAAAAGAGCTTCTCTGTGGACACCTGAGGCGTATCCCATGTCCATAGCAATATTTACGGTTAGAGTTCTAATGGGAGAAAATACATTTTTTATAAAAAGAGGAGAGCCCCCTCCAACCATTAATACGGCTACTGTTTCTCCAATAGCTCTTCCTATTGCTAATATTGTTCCTGCTAAGATGCCTCGACTAGCTGATGGTATTATTATTTTATATATTGTTTGCCAGTCTGTTGCTGCTAATGCAAGAGATGCAAATTTATATGATTTAGGAACGGCTTTAAGTGATGAGTAGCAAACACTAATTATTGTGGGAATTATCATTATGCTTAATATGAGCGATGAGCTTATTAAATTGTATCCCAAATTGTCTTCTCTTTGAAAAATGGTTTTTACTAAAGTGGCAATAAATGTGCTTCCAAAAAATCCATAAACCACACTAGGGATTCCTGCTAAAAGCTCTATTACTGTTTGTAAGAATTTTCGGTAAAATCCTTTCGCTTTTTCAAGTAAATATATTGCAAATCCCAATCCAATTGGCAAAGCTATTAAAATAGAGAAAAGTGTAGTTAAAAAGGAATTAATGATGAATGCTAAGATACCATAAGATTTTTCTAGATTGCTAGTAGGATCCCAATTTGTGCTAAATAAAAAGTTGAAAATTTTAATTTTGTTATTAATAAATGGTGTTATTCCAGTTTTTAATATAAACGCAGCCAAAAACATTATTGATAGGGAGCTGATTGTTGCGGATACAAGAATGAAAGATTTAAAAATAATCCCAACTATTTTTCTTTTTATCTTTAAGCTTAGATACATTTTTTAAAAGAATCCCTTAAAGCTCATGTTAGTGTTAAATTGTATTACTTGATTTGATATTAAGTCAAGTTTTCTTTTCTTTAATTTAATTATATTTTTATCCCTAAAAAACCTTGTTCTTCAACAATATCTTGTCCGGTTGAGCTTGTCATAAAATCAATAAATTGAGTTACGCTTTTGTCATCGTATCTGCTATTCGTAACTATTATTAAATTTCTTTTAATGGTGTACTTATTGCTATTTATTGTTTCTTTTGTAGGGTATGTGCTGTTAACAGAAAGTATGTTTAAACCCTTTTCTATTGAATTTTTTGCGTATCCAAGGCCTATATATCCTATTGAGTGTGGAGTAAGGCTTGTTTTTTCAATTACTTCTCCATTAGATTTTACTACTATTCCGTCTTGTCTAAATTGGGATTCTTCGTGAGTTTTAAATATTTTATTAAGAAGTAGATCTTTTATAGATGAGTAAGAACCAGAAGAGGAGTCTCGATTAATAAAGTTGATTTTAGCATCAGGACCTCCCACTTGTTTCCAATTTTGAATTTTTCCATTTAGTATTTTAGCTAAATTTTCTTCTGTAATGTTTGTAATTTTTATTTCAGGGCTTGTGATAAAAATTAAAGCATCATAAGCAAATACAGTTTCTTTTGCCCCTTGTTCGATTTCTTCTTTTGTTAAATCTCTTGATGATATGGCTATTTTATATATTTTATTAAATAGTCCGTTTATGCCAACACTACTTCCTTGTGCATCGTATGTTACTTTAGTATTATTGTTTATTTTATTATATTTTAGAATCATTTCGTCTAGTATTGGACTTACAGTTGTAGATCCCCCAATTGATACAATTTTTTCATTGTCTTGATTTTTACAGTTGTATAATAAACTTGTTGATAGCATAAAAATTAAGATAATAAATTTTTTCATCAAGTAAACTCCTTTGTTTAAGTATATAATAGCATTAATTTAAAATAAGTCAATTATAAATTAACTTTATTGATTAAGTTATAATTGGGGAATAATAGCAAATATTTTAATTTTTTGGTATAAATTACTACTAGATTTATGTGTTAAGTTTTGCGAGGTAGTTAAATGGCAGTAGTGAAATCTAGCGAGATTGAAAAAGGTTCTTTTTTGCTTATTAAAGGGGCTCCCCATATTGTTCTTGAAAGAGAATTTTCAAAAACAGGTAGGGGAGGGGCAATAGTAAGGTTAAAGCTTAAGAACTTAAAAAACAAGTTTGTCATTAGAGAAACTTTAAAGGGCGCAGATACTGCAGAAGCGATTGAAATTTATGAGACTAGCGTACAGTATTTATACAAAGATAAAGATGTTTTAGTTTTTATGGATTTAGAAACTTATGATCAAGTTAGTTTGGATTTAAAAGAAAATGCTAATTTTCAAGATAAGGTACTTTTTTTGCAGGAGTCGGAAATTTATTCTCTTGTAATGTTTGACAACGTGGTTATTGATATTAAGTTAGCTCCAAAAATTGCTTTTGAAGTTGTAGAGGTTGAAGCAGCTGTTAAAGGCGACACTGTAACAAATGCAATGAAAAATATTACTCTTAATACAGGGCTTGTAATAAAAGCTCCGCTTTTTATTAATATTGGAGATAAAGTTTTAGTTAATTCTGAAACTAAAGAGTATGCAGAGCGAATTAAAAGTTAAATCAATACTGTTTTTTTGTTATGTTGTTTGTTCTTGCGAAATAAATTATCCGGAGATAAAAGAACTTGATTATAAGGTAAATTATTATTTTACTGAGAATCGTTTAGATTATTATATGAGTTTTGATTTTGCAATTAAAGTTCTAAATCCAAAAGATGTTTTTAAATTATCAATAGAAAATAAGAACACTGGTGAGTTTATTCAAGTGATTAATAATAATTATAGCTCTTTTTTTATTGATTCTAGTCTTGGCAAGGATATTCTATATTGTAGGGATTTGAGGTTTAATTTTTTTGATAAAACTTTTGAAGATTTTACTTCGTGCGTTCGTCTTTTTGATAAGGGTATGAGAGTGTACAATAGAGAGCTTGTTATTTCTTTAGATATGTCAAAATATGATTTAGACGATGTTCACAATTATGTATATAAGTCTAAAGACATGGCAATGTTAAATAAATTAAGCAATTCTAAAGTATTTTTTGTTAAAACTTTTAAAGATAAGTTATATCCCATCTCTTCAGTTGTTAAGATTGATTCAATAGATGCCTTAGAGATTGATAAAACATTGGATAATTATATAAGCTTTTATTATATCGAAAAAAATTCAAATCTTTTTTTTAAGGTCAATTAAAAAGATCAAATTGGGCCCACCAGGACTTGAACCTGGGACCTACCGATTATGAGTCGGGTGCTCTAACCAACTGAGCTATGGGCCCTTAGCTTTAATTTATTATATTTATTTTTTATTTATTGTCAAGTTCATTTTGAATGACTTCTATTTTAGAAGTTAATGCATTTAGTTTGTTGTTAATTTTATCTTTTTCTTTTGTTAGAACTTGAATTTTTTGTTGAATGTTTTTTATTTCTTCTTGTTTTGTTATTTTGATTAAATTATTACTTAAATTTAATATTTTTTGGTTTATTTTTTCTATTTTTTGGGTTATTGAGCTTATTGCGTTGGATTTAGCTGTGATTTTATTTGTTTTTGTGGCTTCAATAAATTCTTCAGCGATTTTTTTTAAAATATTTTCTTTGTTTTTTATAATGATATTGATTTCGGTTTTTATTTGATTCTTTTTGTATATTTTTTCTTTTTTGCTTGTATATATTATTTGTTTTATTTCTTCTTTTATATTTTTTATATTTGTTTTAATTTCATTTATTATTTTAAACTCTTTAATAATTGCATTGTTTAATTTTTTATCTAATGAAAATTCATTTATTATGTTTTCAAAGTTTTCAGAAGGATAATATTTTATAAATACTTGTTTTTCTAATTCTTTTGATATTTTACATACATGTACCATATTTATAATATTGTTTATTGCTGAGTTGGCTTTAAGTATTATTCTTTGTAAAAAATTTTTTGTTTTATAATCACTTGCTAATTCTATTTTTTTATATTTTTCAAGCTTCAATTTGGAAAAATTCATATTGTATTTTGATATTAATTCTAGATTTTGAGGATAAATTTTGATTATTGTTTTAGCAATTTCTTTAAGGTTTTTTTTATATGATTTGCTAACAGATTTATATTCTGTTTTAAGAAGATAAATCTGTTTGTTTAAACTTTTTAATATATTTTCATTTTCTTCTGATTTGATTAAATTGCTTTTCATTTGGTATAATTCTTTTTCTACCAATTTTAGATTAGGATAGTGGTTTAAACTTTTTAATTCTACTATATTATTATTTTTCAATATTTTTCCAAGTTCAATTAAACTTTTTTCTTTTTCTAGTTTTAACAAGCTGATTTCTGATTTGATTTTTTTTATCATGGGAACTCTAGCTTTATTTTATGCTCTGTCAACTTTTTTTTCAAGCTCAAATTTAGATATTTTGAAATAAATTTTTCGCCCATGAGGGCAATGTTTGATTTCTAGTTTAAAAAATTCATTTATTAAAAATTTGCTAAATTCAACGCTTAATATGTCATTTGTTTTAACAGCCTTTCTGCAGGCAATAGTTGCATATAAATCAGATTCAAGAGAATCTATTGTTCTACTTTTTCTTGATTGAAAAAAGTGAATAAGGGTGTTTTCATACTGATTACAAATATTAGGAATAGACTCAAGTTGATATTTTTCAGGGCCTATTTTAGAGATTGTAATGTCCATTTTTTTATATTCTTCAATTTCACTATCTATAATTTTTTCTATGTTTTTATCAACTATTGTAAATTCAATTGGTATTAAAAGCTTTTGAACAGTTTTTTTTGAATTTCTAAGTTGTTCATATATTATTTTTTCGTGAACTGCGTGTTGGTCTATGAAGTAAATTTCATTTACTTTTTCAACGATCAAAAATTCAGAGAATATTTGTCCTATATAGTTAAATTGTATTTCTTCTTGTTCATTTTTGTTTGGTTGTTCTTCAAATTCTAAAAAGGTGTCAGAGAAAATGTTTGTAATGTTTTCTTTAAGTGATGGTCTATTTTGTATAATTGAATTATATTTTTTAAGGCCAACATCATCTTGTATTATGTTTTTGTTTAGTTCGTTTGTATTCTCTTCTATTTCTAAATTTTTGTTTTGTGATATATTATATGTGTTGGTTTTATTAAAGCTTTCTGATTGGTTGATCATTTCTATTAAATGATCATCATCTGTTAATTGTCTTTTTATTATTACATCGTTGTAGCTATTTAAGTCTTTATCGAAAAAATTATTAATATTATCAGAGATTAGTTTAAATAAAAATGGAAGATTAAAAAATCTTACTTCTTTTTTTTGAGGGTGGACATTAAAGTCAACATATTCAGGATTTATTTCTAAAAATAAATAACATATTGGGAAGTTACCCGGAGAAAGTATTTTGCTGTGCCCATTAGTTATTGCTTCTAAGAGATCTTTTTGATCGATAGGTCTTCTGTTGACAAATGTTTTAATATGTCTTTTACTTTTTTTGGAAAAATTAGCTGGCGCTAAAAATATTTCTATTTTTATGTTTTCATGTTCTTTTTTTAAGACTTTAAATTTATTATTTTCTATTACATTTCCATATACATTTTGTACTCTATCGATTAACGATTCTTTAAAATAAATTTTTCTTAGTTTTTGATTCAAATTGATTTCAAAATTGATTTCGGGGTGGGTTATTATTTTTTCTTCTAAAACTTTTAGACACATTTTTGTTTCAATGGGTTCTTGCTTTAAGAATCTTTTTCTTGCTGGAAAATTGTGAAATATTTTTGTGACATCTACTATTGTTCCGTTTATGGGAGGTTGTTTTTTGAAGCATTTTTCAATTCCATTTTCTATTTCTATTTGATAGCTTTCATTGTTAGTTGTTGAGCTTGTTATTGAAATATTAGAACAAATTGCAATACTAGAAAGGGCCTCTCCTCTAAATCCTAGAGTTTCTATTTTTCTTAAATCTTCTTCTGAGGATATTTTTGAAGTAGTGTGCGGTAGGTAGCATATTTTTAAATCTTCTTGACTTATTCCGCTTCCATTATCTATTATTAAGATTTTGTGAATTCCCCCTTCTTCAAGAAAGACCTCAATTTTAGTAGCTCCAGAATCTATTGAATTGTCTAGCAATTCTCTTAATATCGAACATGGTCTGTCTATTGATTCTCCTGCTGCTATTTTTTGAACTAAGTATTTATCTAAGAATCTTATTTTGTTCATTAAAAATTTATATTCCTATTATTTTTTTAATATTTTCATTTTTTTTATAATTTGGAAATTTTTTGATAAGTTCTCTTAGTGTTTGGTCATTGTTATTCTCATTATATTCTATTATTCCAAGTGCATGTAAGGCTTCTGGATTATTTGGTTTTAATTTTGTATATTCCTTTAGAAGATCTTTAGCTCTTGTGTTATCATTAATTTCAATTAGAGTGGTTGCAAGATTATATTTTGCTTCAATATCCGAATTGATTATTGCTTTTTCAAAAATTTCAATTGCTTTTTGATAATTTTTTTCTTTTTTATAAAGTATTCCAAGATTATTTAAGGCTAATTTATTGTTTTTGTTTATTATCTTTTCAAGAGTTGAGATTGCTTGAGTTTTATTTCCCGATTTTTCATATGCTTTTGCTAGATTTATGTAAGCTGAAGTGTTTTCAGGGTTTTTTTCAATTACTAAGTTGTAAAGTGATATAGCATTTTGGTAATTTTCGCTTTTAAGATTTATGGATGCTTTTAGATATAAATATTCACTTTTTTCTGGATTTAAATTGATGGCTTTGTTTATTATTTCAAGGGCTTCTTTAAGCTTATTGTTCTCAAATTTTGCTATTGATAGGTTGTAAATAGCAATTTCGTTGGGCTTTTTTACATTGTCATTAAAAAAATTTAAATACTCTTCACTTTTTTTGAAGTTGCCTAGGTTATTTGATACTATCCCAGCTTTTAATGCATAGTTGGTTTTTTTGTTAAGATTGTAGGCATTTTTAAAACTTGCGAATGCTTGTTGTATATCGCCATTTTTTTCTTCTGCTATTCCTTTTTGGTAGTAAGCAGTGTCATAATTTACATCAATTTGTATTGCTTTTTCAAAAGATTCTATTGCTTTTTTGTTTTTATTTAGCATCATTAAAGCTATTCCTTTGTTATTATGCGCTTTTTTATGTTTTGGGTCTAGCCTTATTGTTTGATCAAATGCTTCTATTGAGTGTTCATACTTTTTAAGCTTGAATCTAATAATTCCAAGTTTATAGTAATCTTCTTGGTTATTTGTGAGTTTGGTAATTTTTTCATATACATTTTCTACTTTTAGTAAATCTCCATTGTTTTCATAAGCCCGAGCCAAAGTTTTAGCGGCATGGGCGTCATTGGGATTAGTTGTCAAGAATTCGTTTAGATCTTTAATAGCTTGTTGGCGTGTTTTTGGGTTTTCAAGATCGCTAGGTTTTATTGAATGCACCTTAGATTTAAGGTTTTCTAAATGCTGTATTTTATTAGCTTGAGCTAAAGTTTTAGCGGCATGGGCGTCATTGGGATTAGTTGTCAAGAATTCGTTTAG